>DATCRM010000178.1:0-17808 GCA_036568985.1 Lacunisphaera sp.
CCCTCACCCCGCGAGGCAGGCGCAACGAACATGAAATCCCGCGGGGTGGGGGCACCCCGCCCACAGCTCGAAGAGAAATACAGGGCCGCCGTCATCATCAGAACTGACGGTCGAAGCGGCCGGCAACCGGAGGCGTTTGCAGATAGCTCGCCGCCTTGGGATCGAAGGAGCGGGCAAGCGCGTCGCGACCGGTGAGCGTGCGGAAGGCGCGCAGCGGCGTGAAGACGAGTAGCCAGACGATGCCGAGCAGAAGCCACGTGATCGCGGCGAGGATCAGATGGACGCCGCGATCGAGCGCGCGCTGGATGGGAGCGTAGCGAGCGGGACTGACCCAGGCGAGCAACGCGAGTGCGGCGGCGAGTCCCGCGACAGCCGCGGGCAGCTGGCCGCGACGCCAGTACCAGAGCGCCAGGGTGATGACGCAGGCCAGGCTGGCTTGGAGGCGGGTGCGGGGGATGGGCGCGAGGGGCATGGCGCGAATGTGATAACGGGACGGGGTGATGCCGACAAAAAAGAGGGGCGCTCACAACTGTAGGAGGGGCTTTACGCGCCGACTGGCTAGCGATGGGAAACCAAATCGGGGCGTAAAGCCCCTCCTACAGTTCGGAATACCGGGCGCAAAAAAGGAGGGCGGGTTGCCCCGCCCTCCGATTGCGTATTCACCAACCTACAGAATATCTCAGAGATCGACGCTCAGGCTGAGGCGGTAGATCCGCGGGAGCGGCACCTTGTAGCGCTCGGTCGCGAGAATCGTCGACGAACCGGTGGCCTTCCAGCCTTGGTAGTCGTCCTCGCCCGTGAGGTTCTTGATGTTGAACTGCAGCATGGCGTCCTTGTCGAACAGCTTGAGTTTGTAGCCGGCGAAGAAGTCGACGTTCATGCGGGCGGGCTCGTAGCGGGCGATATCCTTGCCGCCGAAGTTGACGTAGTTCTCCAGCGACTTGGAGCCACCGCTGATGCCGAGGCCGACGTAAGCGCCCTTGGCCTCGCCCTCCGTGAGGGTGTACTTCGTGAGGAGCGAGTAGCGGGTCTTGACGGCCTCGGGGTAGGTCTGACCGATGGTGGCGGCGACAGCGGACTTGGTGAACTTGTGGTCCACGTCCGCGAAGCTGCCGACGATCTGCCAGTTCTTCGTGGGCTGATAAACGATATCAACCTCGATGCCCTTGCCCTTCTGTTCGCCGCCCTGGATCAGGTCGCCGATGGGGCGGCTGCTCCATTGCGCATCGCGCTGGGCGAGTGCGGCGGGAGTCCCGATCGCCGTGAGGCGGTCGTATTCGTCGGTGTTGACGTTGTTCTTGTTCGGGTCCGTCTGCGATCCGCCTTCACGCTTGATGTTGAAGTAAGAGATCGTGCCGCTGAGTTTGCCGTCCTCGGTCTCGAACTTCAGGCCGAACTCGAGGCCCTTGCCGACCTGCGGGGTGAACTGGGCTCCGCGGCTGTCCTTGCCGGAGTCGGGGAATAGCGAGGTGGAATACAGGCCGAACGCCGAGATCTGGTTGGTGATCTTGTAGATTCCGCCGACCATCGGGGAGGTCTTGGATTGTTCGGTGACACTGGGCGTGCTGGCCTGACCGTTGGCCCACTGCATCAATTTCACGTTGGTGCGATTGACGCTGACATTCGTGTTGAGGCGGTTGTCGAAGGCCGACATCTGCCAGTTCACGAAATAGTAATCGTTGGAATTGTTTTCGTGCGTGTAGCCGTTGCCGTCGGTGACCGGATGGACATCGGGCGGCGGCGAATAGCTCGTTGCGGTGGAGATGCCGGCTTTGACCGGGAAGAACAGGTGGATCGGGTTCGCCGCGCCGGCCTGCGTGCTGCTGCGCGAGACAAACTTCTCGCCCCAGGCGTTGGCGCCGAAGGCGAAGGTGTTCTTGGTCTTGGCGGCCTCGAACTTGTAGACGCCGGTGAAGCCGTAGTTGTGCATCTGGTTGCTCCAATCGCGGTAGGAGTAGCCCATCTCGATGACTTCCTGACCGGCGCGGGTCGTCCAGCCGCCGCCGGCTTCCCAGCCGTCGCCGCTCTGGGTGTTGCCCGAAGCGTCCCAGCCGTTGCCGTCGATTTGTTTGCGGGCGGAATATTGCCAGAACGCCTGCAGGTCGAGGTCGCCGATGGTCTGCGTGATCTTGCCGCGATACAGCTTGGTATCGAGCGAGCGCATGTTCAGGCCGTCGGACCAGTTCCAGTCCCAGGGAATCTCGGGATGAACGATCTGGAGCGGGATGTCGGCGTTGTTGCCGGCGGCGCCGGTTTCACCGCGGCTGAAATAGCCGAGGCCGTTGGGCTTCTCGCGGTAACCTTTCTCGGCGAGCACTTCGACGAGGGTGGTGGGCGTGGCCTGCCAGGCGAGGTTGGCGGAGTTGTACTCGATCTTGCCCTCGGAGTGGGCGCGTTGGTCCTTGGAGCGCGTGTAAGCGCTGTTGAGGCGCACGCCGAGCTTGTTGCCGTTCAGGTCGCCGGAGATGTTGGCGTCGAGCGAACCGCGGTACTGGCCCTCGCTGTCGAAGCTGACGGTCGTGCGCGCGAAGTTCTTGGTGAAGTCCACGGCTTTGGTGATGTTCTGCATCACGCCGCCGGGATAGGTGAGGCCGTAGAGCGCCGCGACGGGGCCCTTGACGACCTCGACGCGGGCAATGCCCTGGAGGTCGACGGGGTCGTATTCGCGGATGCCATCGCGCAGGCCCCAATTTTGCTGAAAGCCGCGGAACAGAAATGCGTTGTAGGCCTGCTGGATCGAGTTGTCGGAATTGCGATCCATGCCGCCGTTGACGAGCGAGCCGTTGTAGGCCTCGAGATCAACCTGCGTCATCAGACCGAGATCCTCCATCAGGTCCTTGGTGAACACCTGGATGTTCACGGGGAGGTCCTTGATGGGCGTGTTGGTGCGGGAGCCGGCGATCGAGTTCGAGGCGCGGTAGCCGTAGTCACGTTCGGTGGAAACCGAGAAGGTCGGAAGCTTCACGATTTCGTCGTCCTTGGGGGCGGCGGGAGCAGTCTGGGCGTAGGCGGTGCCGCTTAGCGCACAGAGTGCGGCACACAGGACCGAACCGGCGAACCGGGATCGGCTGGGTGACTGACTGTTCTGCAGTGCTGGGTTCATATTGGTTTTTTTGGGTATTTTGCCGGACGCCGGGGGGCGTCCATAGGGAGGCAAAAGAGGGTCGGTGGGTGGCGATGCGGTTGCGCCGGTGAAGGCGTTCGTTTTAGGGGTGTCGCATTCCCACGCAGTCGCGCGACGTCCGCAAAAGCGCTGAGCGCTCAAACGGTAGAGTAGATGCTCTAACGGTAGAGTAGCGGTATGCTAATAGGGGGCATCGGGAGGGTGACCACGAGCAGTAACACGTGGAGGGCCGACCTCATGGTCGGCCACGGCCCAGCTGCCCCTCGACGGGCTCGGGGTCCTGAGCTTGCCGAATGGAGAGCTGGGCCCTCCAAGAAGACCCGTTAGAGTGGCTCCAACTCGGTCACGAGACGCCGGGCCCGCTTGGGGGCGGTGACACCGTCCTGCCAGTAGCCGGGAATGTAAGTGATCGACTGCGCCTCGGGCACGCCGCGCTGGTAAGCGTCGGTCATGATCGCGAGCTGCTCCATGGCGCGCTGGCCGACGAGACGGTGGTTTTGCACGACGCCGGCGATGTGCGGCATGCTGGGCGGCACGTCGAGAGACGCGAACGCGACATCATCGGGCAGCTTGATCTGGGCGGTCGCGAAGACATCGAAAAGCTCGTTCCAGTTGGAAATGATGACGTCCACCTGGTGGGTGCGCATCCACTCGGGGATCAGACGGTGAAGCATGGGCACCTCGGCGAGACTGAAAATCAGCGGCGGCACGCACTCGCCTTCGGGCAACGACGCTTGTTCGACGAGCACGCCCATGCCGAAGGATTCGCCGAGGCGCGTTTGATCCTCGCGTGCAGTCGCCAGTCCGATGCGCCGGTAACCGAGCGCGCGCAGGCGGCGCATGGCGAGGCGGGCGACCTGGAGTTGGTCGTTGGAGACGGCGTCGAGATTGGGCGCGAGGTGCAGGCACTCGATCTTGACGGCGCAGAACTGGTTCCAGTCGAGGTCGAGCTGCTCGATGTCGATCTCGAAGGTCGAAAGCAGGATGCCGGTGACGCCACGGGCAGAGAGGATAGTGTTGAGCCGCGCCGGGGCCAGGTGACCCTGACCGACGACGAAGATCTCAAGCGAGTGTCCGTGCGCCTCGGCGGCGGCCTTGGCGCCGGCATAGACGAGCGGCTGGTAATGGTTGCCGCTGAACAGCCGCGTGGTGGCGGCGTGCACGACGAAGGCGGTGCTGGCGCGTCGCGCGTGCGGACTGCGCTGCGCGCGATGGAAGTTCAGGGCGTCGAGCAGCGGGTCGCGCTGGTAACCGAATTCGCGGGCCACCGCGCGAATGCGGGCGCGCGTGGCGGGCGGAATGCTCGGGTGGTCGCGCAGGGCGAGGGAGACCGTCGTGACATGCACCGCCGCCTTGGCCGCGATATCGGCCAGGGTGTGGTATTTCTTGGGCGCCGACGCGGGGTCAGCGGCGGACCGGCGCGGACGCGCCGTCTTGCCAGGTGCTTTGGACATAGATGGAGGAGGGGATCTCGGGCGGGCCGAGCTGGCCGGACTTGAGCTGGGTCACGACGATCGAGACGGCGCGCTCGCCGACGAGGTGGAGGTGCGGACGCACGCCGGCAAGCCCGGGGGGCGCGGGGTCGCACAGACACAAGCAGGCGCAGGCCACTTCGTCGGGCACGCGCAGGCCGCCAGCCTGGATCGTTTCGCGGATGCTGATCCAGTTGCAAATCACAGCATCCACCTGATGACGCCGAACCCAGCGGGCGATCATGCCGCCCAGCACATCGCCGGTCGTGTTGTAGGGAAAGATGAGCGGAGGCACCTGACGGTCGGCGGAGACCGACGCCTGCTCCATGAGATAACCGGCCGTGTGCCGGTGGCCGCTGGCGTCCTCGTCGGCCCGGCTCACGGCAAGTCCGATGCGCTGGTAGCCGAGCGCGGCGAGCCGGCGGAGGGCCATGCGCACCTCGCGCAGCTGATCGTTGGCGATCACGGTGACGTTGGGTTCGGTGTGCCGGGAATGGATCTTGGCGACCGCGTAGTCGTCCCAGTTCAGCGCGATCTCCGCGAAGCCGGGTTGAAACGCGCCGATGACCACGCCGCTGATGTGCTGGTCGCGGAGATAATGGCTCAGGCTGCGCGCGTCGTGGTGATCTTCGCCCACCATCAGGTCATCGAGCTGATAGCCGAGGAGCTCGGCCTGCCGCCGGGCGCCCTCGAACATGGCCTGCAGGTGGAGCTCGCGGACGGAGTTGGATTCGCGGCCATGGTTTTCGAGATAAGCGATGCGCGGGGCCGGGGCGCGGACGCAACCTTGTTGGCGGAAACGGCTCAGCGCATGGAAAACCGGATTGCGTTGGTAGCCCATGCGCCGGGCGACTTCCTCGATGCGGGTGCGCGTCTCGGCGGGGATGCTCGGGTGGTTGCGCAGCGCCAGCGAAATAGTGGTGATGTGATAACCGGTTTCGCGCGCCACGTCCTTGAGCGTGGGCCGGCGCACGGCGGCGGTGGCGGAAAGAGGCTCGGGGTTCATGGCATGACGCCGAAGCGGGCGTAGTAGGCCTGACGCAGCTCGGCGAGGACGGGAAGGGACTGGCCGAGATCCTGGGCGTGGCGCAACCACCCGCCGGTGCGGGGATCGCGGGTCTCGATGCCGCGGCGCACGAGCAACGTCAGCACCGCCGGATCGTCCGGATGCTGCGTGCGAAGTTTTTCCAAAACCGCTTCGCCCTCCGCCGCGCGTCCGCTGGCGAAATAAACGGCGGCGAGTTCGCAAGGCGCCGCGGTCTGGGCAGGCTCGCGCTTCCACACGTCCTCAAGCAGCGTGACAGCGTCGGCCGTCTGGCCGTGCCGGGCTGCGATAAGACCGGCCTCGAAGCGGAAAGCGGTGCTGTCGGGGCTCGCGCTGAGGCCGTCGCGCACCACCTGCTCCATCGCGGCGATGTCCTTCAGACCTTTCAGAAGATTGATCAGGTCGTTGCGGATTTTTTCGTTCGCCGGTTCGAGGGCGAGCGCCTGTTCGAGCTTGGGACGGGCGGCCGGCAGATCGCCGATCTTGGCGAGGGTGTTGCCGAGCTGGCGATGCAGGCGGGCATCCCGGGGCGCGAGCGCGATGCCGCGTTCCAGCAACGGCAGCGCCTCGCGCTGTCGGCCGTCAGAGGACAACGCCGAGGCGGCCACGAGCAACGTGTAGGGATTATGGCAGTAGACGGCGAGGTCCACGGCCCACGGGTCGGGTGCCTCCGTGTAATGCCCGTCGCCGCGCACGCGGAGCCGCGCTGCCTGGGCGGCGGCCGGGTTGCCCAAGCGCTCGAAGACCGTGGCGAGCAGACTTTGGGCACCGGGGAAATCGGGGTCGGCGGCCACCGCTTCCTGGAGGCGGCTGCGTGCGGCGGTGAGCCGTCCGGCCTGCAGATCGACGCGGGCGAGACCGAAGAGGGCGTGGATGTCTGCGGGCTTGAGCTTGAGTACTTCCTCGAAAGCGGCGGTGGCTTCGGGGAGTTGGTTGTTCTTCAACCGCGTTTCGCCCAGTCGTTGCCAGACGATCGGCTGCTTTGGCGCCACCAGGGTGGCTTTTTGCAGAAGCGGCAGGGCTTCATCCATCCGGCCATAACCCGTGAGGATGCCGGCGAGCAGGTGCGGCCAGCGTGCCTCGGCGGGTTGCAGGGCGATCAGCGCCTCGTAGCCATGGATTGCTTCGGGCAGCAGGCCGTTGGCATGACAGAGCAAAGTGAATTCCGCGAGGGCCACCGGATCCGCCGGCCAGGCTGAGAATTTAGCCGCACAGCCCGCGAGCCGGGCGTCGAGTCCGGGGGCGGACTCGCCTACAACGGAAGGCAGGGCAGGGCATAGTTGAGTCCAGTGTCGAGCATCCGCCTGACCATTCCACCACAGCCAGCCCCCGGCTGCAGTCCCCAGCAGAGCGGGGACGACAAAAGACGATATGCGTAGCCGGGTCACGGGGGAGCCGAGGGGTTAGGGTTGCTCTAGGTCGTCGGCAATGAGACCAAGGGCTGGAGTGACGCAAGGGGGCGATCGCTCTAACGTTTAGTGTTGGTCCATAAACCTTCGGCTGGCCAAGACAAAATTGCGCCTTCAGAGAGATTTCGCGTCCGCACCCCTCCGCCGCGCTCTCTGCATGGTTCCACCCCTTTCATCCAGATATTCCACAGCGTCCATGTCCGACCCACACACTCCGGCGCTGGACGCCACCCCTCTATCAAGCCGGAACGATTCAGTTCAACCACGAATGGACACGAAGGAACACGAATGAGAAACCAAGCCTCGATTCCGATCACCAGGTGGTGGCGTGAGGTCAGCGGTCCGGTCTGGGCGACCCTCACTCTGGATTCGTGTGAATTCGTGTCCATTCGTGGTGCCTTACTGCATGGATCGGGATCAAGAGGGGTGCCCGACAGGGCGGGGTGTGTCGGCTCGATTCCGGGTGTGAACTATCCGAGTTCACTCCTTCTGATACGCGCCGCCCGGCGCTGGGCCTGGGGCGTAGTAGTAGCGGCCGGCGTGACGGGCATTGCACTGGCGGCGGACCCGGTCGGGTTGGAGTCACAGCCGCTGGCCCCGCGTTCCATCGCGTCGGGCCCGACGCTGTTTACCACGCTGCCACCGGAGCAGACCGGCGTGACCATGGTCAATCGCTACGACGATCCGGCGATGTGGGGAGCGCGCTACCGCGAATTTTCCCTCGGGGCGATCGGCACGGGTGTGGCGATCGCGGATTACGATGGCGATGGCCGGCCGGATATTTTCGTGGTCGCCAAGACCGGTCCCAATCACCTCTACCGGAATCTCGGCGCTTTCCGTTTCGAGGATGTGACCGAAAAGGCCGGCGTCGCCGGCCCAGGCGGCGCCTGGCAGCAGGGGACGGCTTTCGCCGACGTGAACAACGACGGCCGGCCCGACCTCTACGTGTGCCGGTTCGACGCCCCCAATCTTCTTTTCATCAACCAAGGCGACGGCACCTTCAAGGAAGAGGCCGCCGCACGCGGTTTGGCGCTCACGGATGCCAGCGGCATGGGTGCGTTTTGCGATTACGATCGCGACGGCTGGCTGGACGTCTACGTGCAGACCAACGTGCTTGATTCCGAACGGCGCCCCAACGGACAGCGCGATCACCTCTATCACAACAACCGCGACGGGACGTTTACCGACGTGACGGATCGCGCCGGCATCACCGGCGAGACGCAGGGCCACTCCGCCACGTGGTGGGACGTCGACGAGGACGGCTGGCCCGACCTCTATGTGGCGAACGATTTCAAGGACCCCGACCAGCTCTACCGCAACAACCGCGATGGCACATTCACGGATGTCCTCAGTCACGTGGCGCCGCATACGCCGCATTCCTCCATGGGTGCGGATCAAGGCGACCTCAACAACGACGGGCACATCGATCTCCTGGTGGCCGACATGGCGGCCACGACGCGGGAGAAGGACCACCGCGGGCAAGCCAAGATCCGCGCCGCTCTCGTCGAAGACGAGAAACACCCCGAGATTGCACCCCAGTACATGCGCAATGCGCTCCTCCTCGGCACCGGAGCCGGCCGGGCGCTCGAGGCCGCTTATCTGGCCGGCCTGTCCGCCACGGACTGGACGTGGACGGTGCGATTCGAGGACCTCGATCTCGATGGACGACTCGACGGCTGGTTCACCAACGGCATGGTGCGCGAGTTGCACGGCCATGACATCATCCAGCGCATGATGGGTCGGGAAAGCATGGGCGAACGCATGCGCATCATGAAGGCCACCCCGGTGTTGAACGAACGCCACCTTGCTTACCGCAACCTCGGCGACCTGCGCTTCGAGGAGATTGGCGCGGCGTGGGGTCTCGCCAAGACCGGCGTGGCTTTTGGTTCGGCCTTTGGCGACCTCGATGGCGACGGCGATCTCGACCTCGTCTACGCGAGCATGGACGAGCCAGTCACGGTTTGCCGCAACGACGCCTCGGCTGGCCACGCGCTGGTTCTGGATTTGCACGGCACCACGTCCAACCGTTTTGGGATCGGGGCCACCGTGCGGATCGAGACCGACCAGGGGAGGCAAATCCGCACGCTCGTGCTGGCCCGCGGGTACCTTTCCACCAGCGAGCCCATCATTCACTTCGGTCTCGGGTCGGACGCCGTGGTGCGCCGCGTCACCGTGGACTGGCCCGGTGGTGCGCGGCAGATTTTTGAAAATCTTCCGGCTGATCGCCGTTATGCAATCACGGAGCCGACGGGGGCGACGCCCACGGCCCCGGTCGCGCGCCCGACGCCCCAGTTCCTCGAAATCTCCTCGCGTCTGCAACTCGAGCTGATCAGCCGCGAAAAGCCGGTGGATGAATGGGCCCGCGAACCGCTGCTGCCTTTCCGGCTCAACCGGCGCGGCCCCTCGGCACTCGCGGCCGATTTCGACCGCGACGGTCAGGACGACTTGGCCATCGGCGGGACGACCGGCGAATCCGGCAAGCTGCTCTCGAACCTCGGCGAAGGACAGTTCATGGCCTACGGGTCGAATCTCTTTCCTGAAACCGCCGTGCCCGATGGACCGATCGCGGCGTTGGACGCCGATGCGGACGGTGACCTCGATTTGCTCACGACCAAGGCCGGCACCGCGGCGCCCGCCGACAGCGCGGCCTATACCGCGCGCCTGTGGTTCAACAACGGCCGGGGTCGTTACACACCCGCGCCCGCGGGCTTTCTGCCCCCACTCACGTCCAGTGTCGGCGCGGCGGTGACCGCAGATTTTGAGCACACCGGCCGCCCGGGCATCTTCGTCGGTGCACGCTCGGTACCCGGCGCCTACCCGCAGGTGCCGCGCAGCGCATTGCTCGCCTGGCGCGGCGACCGCTATGCCGACGTGACGACGGAGCTCGCGCCCGGACTCGAGCGCGTTGGGCTGGTCACCGCCGCGCTCTGGAGCGATGTGGATGACGACGGCTGGCCGGATCTGCTCGTCGCGTGCGAGTGGGGACGCGTTGCCTGTTTCCGCAATCGCGAGGGTCACGGTTTCGAGGACGCGACGGAGAAATTTGGGTTCTCATCGGGCGGCACCGGTTGGTGGCGCTCGCTCGCCGCGGCGGATTTCAATGGCGACGGCCGGCCCGACTACGCCGTCGGCAATGCCGGCCTCAACACCCGCTATCACGCCTCGGTCGCGGAGCCCGTATTACTTTATGCCGGCGTGAGCGTCGGCGGCTCTGCTCCCCAACTCATCGAGGCGCAGGCGGAAAACGGTGCCTATTATCCGCTCCGCGACCGCGACACCCTCGCGAAACTGCTGCCAGCCGCGCTCCGGCCGTTCCCCACGGCGGAGGCTTACGCCAAGGCGAAGCTCACCGATCTCTTCCCCGCCGATGTGTTGGCCGCAGCGACCAAACTCGCGGTCACAGAGCTGCGCAGCGGGGTGTTTCTCTCGCAGCCCGACGGCACGTGGAAATTCACGCCGTTGCCCCGGCTCGCCCAGATCGCGCCGATCCAGGCGTTGCATGCCGGCGACGTCGACGGTGACGGGCGCGCCGACTTGCTGGTGGTGGGGAACGATTATTCGCCGCCGATGGAGACCACGCGCTTCGATGGCGGCCTCGGCTGGCTGTTGCGTGGCGACGGACGGGGCGGGTTCAACCCGGTGGCCGTGGCGGAAAGTGGCGTCCTGGTGCCCGGCGACGCCCGTGCCCTCGTGACGACGGACCTGAACCAGGACGGCTGGCCCGACATTCTGGTGACCCAGAACAATGACCGGGCGCTCTATTTTCAAAACGCCGGCCGGCCTGGCGCGCGGAGTTTTGGCGTCGCTCTGCGCGCCGCGCCGGGCAATCCCAACGGAACGGGCGCGCGGCTCTCGCTGACGCTGGCCGATGGTTCGATCCAGCTCGCCGACGTCGCGGGTGGGCGGGTCTTTTTCGGTTATCCGGCGGACCAGGCGCCCGTCCGGTTGAAAATACGCTGGCCGGACGGACGTATTTCCGAGCAGACCTTTCCCAACCCGCCCGCCAAGCTGATCACGGTTTCCGCCCCATGAAGAAAAAGCCTTCCGTATCGACGCCATCTCAAGGTTCGCCCTGGCTGGTCATCGCGCTCCTTTCGCTGGCTGCGAACGCGGGGCTCGTGATCTGGCATGTCGGTTCTGCGCCCAAGCCGGTCGAAGCCGCCGTCGCGACGGTGACGCCCGCGCCGTCCGCCGCCCCGATCTGGACGCGCGAGCTCGCGCCCTATGCGGCGTTGGGCTCCTACATGGCGGAGAACAACCGCATTCCCGACCTCAAGTGGAAGACGGAGCAGTTCGCCGCGTTTCAGGAAGGCTTTCGGGCCAGCTACGAGGGGCGCGGCCTGCCACTCGACGAGGCCGCGACCAAACTCCGCGACGAGATCAACCGCCGGGTGCAGGCGATGGTGGAGGCGGAACAGCCGGATCCGGTGCGTGACTATTTCCGTTTCCTGCGGGAAAAGGAAGGAGTGAAGGAAACGCCCAGCGGTCTGCACTACCGGATCACCGAGGAAGGAGCGGGGGTTTCGCCGAAGGCCACCGATACCGTGGTCATCAGCTACGCGGCGGGCCTGCCCGACGGCAAAAGCGTGCCGGCGTTGTCCCGCTCGCGTGTCAAAGTGGTCGTGCAAAACCTGCTGCCCGGCCTCGCGGAGGGCGTGCAACTGCTGAAAGTCGGGGGCAAGGGTCTCATCTACGTGCCGCCGAAGCTCGCATTCAAGGAGGCCGACTGGCCGCCGCAGCTGCCGCGCGAGGCGCCGCTGGTCTTTTTCGTGGAGTTGCACGACATCGGCGCGGCGCCCTGAAGCGGCACGGGATTTGCATCGGCCTTTATGCAACCGATAGAGTGGCCGCTGCGTTGTCTACCCATTCCTCCCAGACAGGGTTTTCGATATCGCATGCGCCTCGTCGCCGGACCCATACCCCGTATTTTCCCCGCATGAAACCACTCCGCTTTCCCGCCGGCTTCACCTGGGGTGTGGCCACCGCTGCCGCCCAGATCGAGGGCGCCGCTTTCGAGGACGGCAAGAGCCCGTCGGTCTGGGACACCTTCGCGCGCCGGCCCGGGGCGGTGCTCAACGGCGACACGCTCGACACGGCCTGCGACCATTACCACCGTTTCGACTCGGATTTCGCCCTCATGCGGAAGCTCGGTGTCCGCAATTACCGCCTGTCGCTGGCCTGGCCGCGCATCCTGCCGGATGGCGACGGGGTCGTGAACCAAAAGGGTGTGGATTTCTACCACCGATTGTTCGACTCGATGCAGCAGCACGGGATTACGCCCTGGGTCACCATGTATCATTGGGACATGCCGCAGGCGCTCGAGGATCGCGGGGGCTGGCGTGTGCGGGCCAGTGCCGATGCTTTCGCGCACTACGCCGACACGATCGTGCGGGCCTATGGCGACCGCGTGAAGCACTGGATCACGCTCAATGAGATTTTCTGTTTCACGCGCCTCGGTTACGGCACGGGCCAGAAGGCACCCGGCTGTCGTGAGAGCGAGCAGGTCGTCAACCAGACCTACCATCACGCCCTCCTGGCCCACGGTCATGGGGTCCGGGCCGTGCGGGAGCACGGAGGCAAGGGCGCGCGGGTCGGGCTGACCGACAACATCATCGTGACTGCGCCGTTGGACCTGCAACCGGCGAACGTCGCGGCGGCGCAGCAGGCTTTCGTCGAGGAAAACATCCGCGTGTTCGACCCGGTGTTCAACGGACGTTATGGCGCGACCTACCGGAGAATCGCGGGGAAGGACGCGGCCAAGGCCGAGCGCGGCGATCAGGCGTTGATTGCGCAGAAAATGGATTTTCTCGGGCTTAACATTTACACCGGCTTCTTCGTGCGGGCCGGCAAGCGCGGGCGACCCGAAAAGATCGAGTTCCCCGCCAGCTATCCGCGCTCCGACTGCGCCTGGCTCTACCTGATGCCGCAGGTCCTCTATTGGGGACCGAAATTCGCGCACGAGATTGGCGGCCGCTTGCCGATCTATATCACGGAAAACGGCGCCGGCTACAATGAGGCGCCGCCGGTCAACGGGGAAGTGCCCGACCTGCACCGCCGCGAATACGTGCGCAACAGTTTGGTGCAGCTTCGCGAAGTGATGAAGGACGGCGTGCCGGTAAAGGGCTACTTCCTCTGGTCCTTCATGGACAACTACGAGTGGGAGGACGGCTACCAGCGGCGTTTCGGGATCGTGCACAACGATTTTGTCACCCAGCAACGGACGCCGAAACTGAGCGCGCGCTGGTATTGCGAGGTCATCCGGCACAACGCGCTGGTTTGAACACGGATCTTTGCGCGACAGAGCGGAGGCCGTAAACTTCGGGCGCTCAGGGACGCCATTGTCCCGCCACTCAGGGCGTCTGAAGCTCATTCCCATTCCCTTCGGGCGACCGTCGCAATTTGCGGCTCAACGCCGTTTCTGCCGCACGGCCGCTGGGCGGTCGCGGACGGAGTGATTTAATCCAACGTGCGGAGCGCACCCGGCGGAGGGAACGGACGAATTTGGCCTAAATATTGCCGCTAGCCGGGGCGCAGAGAATCGCCTTTGCGCACACATTAGACCGTCGGTTGGGCCGGCTTTTCCGATCCAAAGAAGAGATTATTTAAGACGAGACCGGTCAGCTATTTAAATCTAGATTACCAGGTTTTGTTTCACCTGTTAGCGAGCTCCGAAGCCCAGCATAAATTCAGACGTCTGAATGACCGGCTCATTGCAGAAGCCGTCGCATTGTTTTTTCAGCGATCACCCCGGCGATGTGACGTTCGTTGGCTACCCCCCGTGTCAGCATCCTTCGGCCTCCTCGCATCGGATACACCAGCATCAACTCAACCCAATGAAGACTAAAAGAACGATAGTGTTCTCGATGTTCGCAGCTTCCGCCCTATGGCCAAGCCTGCTCGCTCAAACAGCCACCCCTTCCACTCCCAGTCCAACGAAGCTTGATGAGGAAGTGTACCAGCTATCGCCCTTTGAAGTGAAGGCCGAGGAGGAAACCGGCTACACGGCGACCGATACCCTCGCAGGGACCCGCATCCGCACCGATCTCAAGGATGTGGGTGCTGCGATTTCCGTCATCACGAAGGAATTCATGAAAGACATCGGTGCCACGGACAACGGCACCCTGCTCCAATACACCACCAACGCCGAGGTCGCCGGCACCCGCGGCACCTACGCCGGCTTGGGCAACGGCGCTACGCTCGATGAGTCCGCCAACCTGCGCTCGCCCCAGGGAGCCCAGCGCATTCGCGGTCTTTCGTCAGCCGACAACACCCGGGATTTTTTCATCACCGACATCCCATGGGATGGCTACAATGTCGATCGCATCGACATCCTGCGCGGGCCGAACTCATTCCTTTTCGGTCTCGGCAGCCCGGCGGGCATCGTCAACGCCTCCTTGCGTAACGCGGAATTTCGTAACCGCGGTCAGGTCGAGGCGCGGTATGGCTCTTACAACAGTGTTCGGACCAGCGTGGATCTGAACGAGGAACTCATTCACGGCGTGCTGGCCGTCCGGGTGTCGGGCCTGCTCGACGACCAGAAATACCAGCAGGAGGGCGCTTTTCAGAACCAGCGCCGCGGTTACTTCGCCGTTCGTTATGATCCGCAGCTGTTCAAGGATCGGTCCGCTCACACCAGCATCAAGATCAAGGCGGAGAACGGCAAGATCGACGCCGACCGCCCGCGCAGCCTGCCGGTTTACGACAACCTCACGCCCTGGTGGTCCTCAATGAACAAGCTGAGTCTCGCCACTCCCTATGTCGCCGGTTCCAACCCCCGCGGCGTCAACAATTGGATCACCCAGTATCCCGGCAATGTGCAGCAGCCGGTGTGGATCCTTGATGGCGAAACCAGCCAGCTTTACCAGATCTACGCCGGCGTGGTGAATACCGGCGCGTTGAACGCGAACGGGGTCCCGCAAAACGCGGCCTCCGGCGTCATCGGAATGAACTATGCGTTTGAGCAATTCGGCCTGAACAACGCCTCCCAATACGCCAGCAACGCGGGACTCCCGAACGCCGGTAACTACAAAAACAAGTCACTGACCGACACGTCGGTTTTCGACTACTACAACATCTTGATCGACGGGCCCACCAAGTCCGAGTGGGAGCGGTGGAACGCCTTCAATGTCGATCTCTCCCAGACATTCCTGAATGATCGCATTGGTATTAATTTGTCGTTCGACCATCAGAAATACCGGAACGGCAGCCAATCCCTCCTCGGTGGCTCTCCCACCCTGACCATCGACATCCTCCAGAGTCAGGCGGACCTTTCGACCAACGCGAACTACGGTCGGCCTTATGTGATGGCCGGTCCCGGCTCCGGTGGCACCTACCAGAGCGATCGTAAATTCTACCGGGCATCGCTTTTCGGCGAACTGCGCCCGAATGATTTCCTGCACAGCGACATTCTGCTCAAGCTCATCGGCAGGCAGCGCCTCAACGGCGTGGCCAGCCAGGAGAAATTTTTCAACCAACGCCGCTCATGGCAGATGTATGCCAACAGTCAGGCGTGGGCCGGCTATTATGGCCAGAGCACCGGCAACACCAGTTCGATCGCTGACCGTGCGCCGAATGCCATCATCTATCTCGGCAGCACCCTGAAGAATGCCGCGACGGTTCAGAATGCGCACATCCCGGGTATCACCGCCCCGATTTTCCTAAAAAGTGGCAATGTCTATAACTTCGCCTCCACTTGGAAAAACAACCCGGGGGTGACTTACAGCGACGCGTGGACGGTGCCAGCCAACCTCCAGCCGATGTTCAATGCGACCGGTGGCCCGAACAGCGGTTCCACCCTGGGCAATTGGCAAGGTTACACCCAAGTCTCGAATCCAGCCAACTACGTCGGTTGGAACAGCAACTTCTACATGAACCTGTTGAGTTACGACAATGGCGCGGATCAGAGCCTGCTGACCAGTGCCACGCAGTCCCTGCGCGAGACCGATTCCTTCGCGGGTTCCTACCAAGGTTACTTCCTGGGTGATGCGCTGATCGCTACGCTCGGTTGGCGCTATGATCAGGTCAAAACCAAGGATGTCACCGCTAAGAAAATCTCGACGAACCGCAGCATACTCGACCTTTCCGCTCAGACCTTCGCGCTGCCGGCGGAATTCCCCCCGTCTCAAATCAAGAAGGGGCACTCAACCAGCAAGAGCCTTGTGTTCCATATCAACAAAGTTATGGACAACTATTTGAAGCGCGATCCGCTTCCGTTGAATGTGGGCCTGACGTTTAATGATTCGAGCAACTTCCAAGTCACCAGCATCCGCCGTGACATGTATGGCAATGCGCTGGGTGACCCCACCGGCCAGACTCGTGAATACGGTGCTTGGGTCTCTACCAAAGACGGCAAGTTCTCTCTTCGTGCCGTCAAATATACGACCACGCTGACCGCGAACGATTCTGGCCTGAGCGGCATCGGTGGTCAGATCGGCGGACTGGTCCAGCAGGGCCTCAAGTGGAGGAACGTGTTTCTCTACCAGCTGGGTCTCTACGACCTCGCCTCGGCCGACGGTGGCAGTTACCGGAACACCTGGACTAACGCCTTTCCGAATGAAACCAATCCCGCGGCAAAGACCGATGCAGCCATCACGACATGGAATAACATCCAAAAATGGCTCGACGCCAAAGGATTCTTCAAGGTCTGGGGCTTCACCCCGCAGGCCGCCCAATACTTGGTTGATCGCACGACGTATCTGTCCAATCCCAGCGCCAATACGCCTCCCGCGGGCTCGGTATATGCCTACGCCGCGAGCGCCCCGCAGGGCTTCACGGTGACGGCCGACACGGTCTCGCGCGGCTATGAATTTGAGTTCACCTACAATCCCCTCCCGAATTGGCGTATTGCTTTCAATGCCTCGGAATCGACCGCGGTGCGCACCAACTTCGGAGGTCCTGGGATAGATGAATTCATGGACTATATGAAGTCCCAGCTCCTCAATGCCGATGGCACGCCAGCGCCGGGGGCCATGCTCCCGAATTTCGGCGGCCCGAACGGAATCTATAATAACAACTGGGTCGGTCTGTACAGCACCTACACGCTGCTAAAGGCCCAGCAGGGCGCAAACGTCCCCGAGATTCGCAAGTGGCGCTACAATGTCATCACCAACTACACCTTCACGGGAGGCCGGTTGAAGGGCGTGGGTGTTGGCGGCGCCTACCGCTGGCAGGACAAGGTGGGCATCGGCTATCCCATCAAGTCGAACGGAAGCTTTGACATCGAGAACCCCTACTATGGCCCCTCCGAGGATGGCATCGATCTGTGGGTCAGCTATGAGCACAGGATCTCCAAGAAGATCAATTGGAGGTGCCAGCTGAATGTCCGTAATGCCTTCGCCAACGAAGGTCTGATCCCCATCACCATCCAACCGGACAACACGTGGGCGGCGGTTCGCATGAAGCCGACGCAAGAGTGGTTTGTCACGAATACCTTCTCGTTCTGAGGTAACATCAACGGGGCAAGTACGCTCCCGGACCTGTGCGTAACGGGTCCGGGAGTTTTTTCTTACGGGCAAGGCGCTGGCACTCTGCTCGCGAAGGCAAGCCCGGACGGATGCAACCAGGGCGGGCTGTCGAAGGACTTGGGCCGGGCCGACAGCAGCTGCGTTCGCATCGCCGGCAGGAAAAGCCGCGCCGAGCGCCCCGCTTTGTCCGCCCGATCAGGCCACCAGGTTGTCCTTGAGTGGCCTCACTTGCGGCAACTCGAGCGAATGCGTTGCCCGAACCCCCGATGGCAACGACGCGCCATCGCGCCAGACG
>DATCRM010000179.1:0-8577 GCA_036568985.1 Lacunisphaera sp.
GATTTCACCCGTTGCTCGTAAACTTTATAGATGTCGAAGGCGGTATCGATGTTGCCGAGGTAGGCGAGATCGGTCTCGAGCCGGGGACCGTACTGACGCCGGAAGGTCTGTTCGTCGGCGAGCGTGAAGAAGAGCCGCTGCGGATCCAGCTCCTGCATATACGCCGTGATCAGCTGGGGATAGTCGGACGTCGTGACCGCATCCTTGTTGTAATGGAAATACTCCAGCATCTGGACCAAGGTGCGGGTCTCGAGCCGCATGACCGGGGTCGTCTTCAACTCGCGATCCGTTGCCGCGAAGGCGGTGGAAGCGAGCAACAGGAGCAGAACAGCGATGCGGGAGAAAAAGGCGGGGCGTGGATTCACGGTAATGAGTTTATCTATCGGAAATTAGTCGTCAGTTCTTCAGAATTGTTTCGTAAATAGTCACAAACCGGGCGAATGCGAACGGACTGCATCTAGTGCTTGCTCAGCAGGTCTTTCGCTTCATCGAGCGTGCGCTTTTCCTCGTCGGTGAGGGAGCCGAAGCCGTGACTGTTGATCTTGTCGAGGATGCGGTCCACGTCGGCGCGCAGGCTCGCGGGATGGCGGCGGGATACAGAGCCGGCCGCCGTGGTCGCCGCTCGCTTCTTTGGAAACCGCAGCCAAGCCGGCAAAGTGAAGCTCGCGGCGCGGTCCCAGCCGTTATTGGCATGGAGAAAACGGAAGTAGAGCCAGCCGGCTACCATGCCGCCGAGATGAACGGAAGGAGCATAACCGAACGGCACATGCGCGCCGGGCACCTCGTAAAGGACGAGCAGAAGGACGTCGATCGCCGCCAGCCCGTAAACGAAATACATCGGCCGCATCGTCACCGAGAAAACGAAGAACGGCATGAAGCTCATCTGCTGGCCGGAGTAGAGGCAGGCCAACACGACGAGAAGGCCCATGATGCCGGCACTCGGGCCAATATGCACCCCACCGAAACGCCAATGGAGCGCGAGCCAGCAAGCCGCACCGAAAAGCAGGGAACCGGCGAACAGCAGCAGGAACTTCCGGGCTCCGAGTTGCGGCTCGAGTTCACGCCCAATCATCACCAAGCTGAGCAGGGAGAAAATGATGTGGAGGGGGTTGTCCGTGCTATGCAGAAATCCATGCGTGAGAAGCGTCCAGAGATGCCACTGCTGGATGGCCGGGACGGTCAACCGAAACAAGTCGGGCAGGTAACCCGCCGCGCCAAACCACGGCGAAAGCAACACCAGTTGCAACAGGAAGGCGGAAATCATCGACGCAACCAGCCACACGAGCACCGTGGCAGGGGGGCGCGGGTAATCACCTCGCATGTAGAACCGGTCAGAAGACATCACCGCAAAACTTAGGTCGATTACTTCACAATACAAGCACGGGAGCTCGATACGACGCGTATCTGTAATACCGGCATCCAACTACTTGACAGGGCTTCGAATTCCCCTTGATTTGCGCCTCTCATGGCCAACAAAGCTGAAAAGTGGAAAGACAACGTAGGTGGCAAATTTTACGTCGATCAGCAGTGCATTGATTGTGACCTTTGTCGCGAGACCGCGCCGGCGTTCTTCAAACGTCATGAAGAGGGTGGCTATTCGTTTGTGCACACCCAGCCGACCACCGAGGAAGACACCCAGCTTTGCATGGAGGCCCTCGAAGGCTGCCCGGTCGAAGCCATCGGCAACGACGGCGACCAGTAATCAGCCGCCGGCCCGCCCGGTTCGCAAGCCGCGTAACACACGCGGCTTTGTTTTAACCTGCTAGTTAACTCGATTGTAATTTTATTTTAACCCAATGACCAAGCTCGTCCTTAATCCCCTCAAATCACTCACCCGGAGCGGCCTCTTTGCCAGCCTCCTCGCGTTCGGTTCAGTCGCCGCAGCGCAGGAGACCTACGAGCTGCCCAAGCTGTCCGTGTATTCCTTGCAGGTGGCCAACCAAGCGCCGGTGGCGACATTCGCCATGCCGGTTTCCGGCCTGCAGTTCGAACCGCGCGTGGACGTGCAGTCACGCAATCTGGCGGAAGCCCAAGCCGACGTTGCGATCCGCGGCGGCATTTTCGAAAACACCGGTTTCAAGGTCGGAGCCACCGCGCTCTACGATCCGCAGACCGGACATTATTTTGCCGAATTGCCGATTGCACCCTCGATGCTCACGACTCCCCGGGTTCTGACGGGCGCTGACAACGCGCTTGCCGGCGTCAATGCCGAGGTTGGCACCATTGCCTATGACTGGCGTCCGATCACGCGCCGGGGCGAATTCGCTGCGGCGGCCGGCAACTATGACACCAACCGCCAGAGTTTCTACCAGGGTTTCGTGCTGCCCGGCGAGACGAGCGGTCGCACCGTGGCTGCCGACATCGACCTGGCGCGCTCGGAGTCGGATGGTTCGGTGCCGTTTGGCGATCACGATTTCAAGCGGGCCGCGGCTCGTGTGCAATTGCGGGGAGCGGGCGAACAAACCGACTTCTTCGCCGGCTGGCAGGAGAAATTCTTTGGCTGGCCCAATCTCTACACGCCTTTCGGTTTCAACGAGACGGAGCATCTGAAGACCGAGCTCTTTGCCTTCAATCACCGTAACGGGACCTCGCCGCGGGAATATTGGCAGGTCGGCGCCTACTACCGGCGCAACTTCGACGACTACGAGTTCAACCGCGCGGTGCCGGGGGCTTCCAATCCTTTTGAGCACACCACCCACGTCCGGGCGGCGTCGTTCGACGGCCGTCACGAATCCGGCCCTTGGGCCATCGCCTACTCGGGCCAGTACATGCGTGATAGCATCCAGTCCACTTCGCTCACATACGGACGTTTCAACTCGCGCGATTACGTCAAGCTGGCTGTGATTCCCGAGTATGAGGCGCCGACCTCGGCCGGACCGCTCACGCTGCGCGCGGGTGCGACCTACGATGACACCAACCGCGACGCCTCGACGATTTCCCCCGTGGTGGAGCTGTCGCTGCGCCGGCCCTCGGGCGTGCGCTTCTACACGCAATACGCCGAGAGCAGCCAGGTGGCGACGTATACCGCGCTCAATTCCAATTCCGCCGCCGGACTTTTCCGCGGCAATCAGAAGCTCGGCCGCGAAACCAGCCGCAACCTCGAGGCGGGGGTGGCGTTCACGCAAAATGCATGGAACGTGCAGGCGGCGGTGTTTCAGCGCATCGACGACGAGTTGGTTGACTGGACCTTTCGCAAGGGCGTGGTTGCACGCACGGCCAATCCGGTGGACATGGAGACAACGGGATTTGAGGTCGTCGCCACCCTGAACACCAAGCGCTGCGACCTGATTCTCGGTTATGCGTATCTGGAAAAGGATGCCGACTACGGGGCGGCGGTGGTTGATGCGAGTTTCTATGCGCTCAATTTCCCGAAGCATCGCCTGACCGCGGCGCTCGTTGCGCGTCTGGTTCCCGGACTCGAACTCCGCGTGGACAATGAATACCGCGTGCAGGAGAATAATTCCCTGCGGGTGACCGGTGGCAATGAGGCCGTTCTCTCATCCGCCGGCCTGTATTACCTGCCGGCCGCGGTGCACGGGCTGGAATTGTCGCTGCGGGTGGACAATGCGTGGGACGCGGATTTCCAGGAAGTGCCGGCGGTTCCGGCCGGTCGCCGCCAATGGATGGCGGGCGCGGCTTACCGGTGGTAAGCGGCAATTCGTTTGACAGCGCCGGCCCGGCCCCGGTCATTTCGGGGCCGATGGACAATCCCTTTCTCGAACGCTCGTTTCAGATCCGCTGGTCCCACCTGACTGCCGGTCAGGTGGAGGCGGCGGTGGACGCCGCGCTGGCCGACGCCGAGGCGGCGATCGCGGCCATCACGCGCATCGCGTCGGCGGATGCGGACTATGTGAACACGTTCCTGGCGCTCGAGCACGCGACGGAGTTGCTCAATGAAACCTGGGCCAAAGTCACGCACCTGACCAGCGTCGCGGATTCGCCGGAGTTGCGCGCTGCCCACAATGCGGCGTTGCCAAAGGTATCCGCCTTTCAAGCCAAGATTCCGCTCAATCCCGAGCTTTGGGTCCGGCTTAAGGCGGCGGCGGGACATCCCTCGGCGCAGGCGTTGCGTGGGGAGCATCGCCGTTTTCTCGAGGAAACGATGACGGATTTCCGTCAGCAGGGCGCCGACCTGCCGGCCGACCGGAAAACGCGACTCGAGGCGTTGCAAAGCGAGCTCGCGCAGCTCACACAGAAATATTCGGAGAACGTGCTCGATGCCACGAACGCCTGGGAATTGATCGTGACCGACGCCGCCCGGCTGCGTGGCCTGCCCGAGCATGCCCGCGAGGCGGCTCGCCAGAGTGCGCTCAAGAAAGGTCACGGTACCGAGACCCAGCCGGCGTGGCGTTTCACCCTGCACATGCCCTCCCAGGAGCCCGTCATGCTTTATGCGGAGGATGAAAGCCTGCGCCGCGAGCTGTGGCAGGTCGCGGCGCAGGTGGGAAAGAGCGCGCCGCATTCAAATCAGGAGTTGGTCAGGAAGATCATCGCCCTGCGGCAGGAAAAGGCCGCCTTGCTCGGGCAGCCCCATTTCGCCGATCTCGTGCTATCACGGCGCATGGCCAAAAACGGGGCCCAAGCGCTGGCTTTTATCGAGGATTTGCATCGCCGCATCCATCCGGCCTTCGTTCGCGAGTGCCGAGAGCTCGAGGAGTTCAAGGCGCAGCAGACGGGCGGCCCGGCCGCGCGGCTCGCCCCTTGGGAACTTGGCTTCTGGGCGGAGAAGCTCCGTCGCGCCCGCTACGATTTTGACGACGAACAGCTGCGGCCATATTTTCCGCTGCCGGGCGTGTTGGCGGGAATGTTTGAGGTGACCCGGCGCGTGTTCGGCATCGCGGTGAAAGAGCTGCCCACCGGATCCTTCGAGACGTGGCATCCGGAGGTGAAGTTCTACGAGGTGCGCGACGCGGCGGGCCGGCACATCGGCTCGTTCTACGCCGACTGGCACCCGCGCGAGTCGAAACGGGGTGGGGCGTGGATGAACTACCTGATCACAGGAGGCCCGCGGCCCGACGGCAGTCGCGCGCCCCATCTGGGCCTGATGTGCGGCAATCTCACGCCGCCGACCGCGGATCAGCCGGCGTTGTTGAACCACCATGAAGTCGAAACGGTCTTCCACGAATTCGGCCATTTGCTCCACCACCTGTTTGGCGAAGTGGAGATCAAATCGCTGAATGGCGTCAACGTGGCGTGGGACTTCGTGGAATTGCCCTCGCAGATCATGGAAAACTGGTGCTGGGAACGCGAGAGCCTCGATCTCTTCGCGCGGCACTACGAGACCGGGGCCATGATTCCCGCGGATCTTTTTCAACGCATGGTCGCGGCCAGGAATTTCCGGAGTGCCACCGCGACGATGAGGCAGCTGGCTTTCTCCCGCATGGACCTCGATCTGCATATGCGGCCGGCCGCGGAGATGACCGCGGATCTGTCGATTTGGATCAGCCGGCGATTGGCGGAATACCTTATCCCTACGGAGCCGCCCGCGCCGACGATCGAAAATCGTTTCACCCACGTCTTCGCGGATCCGGTGGGTTACGCCGCCGGCTACTATTCCTACAAATGGGCGGAGGTGCTCGATGCGGATGCGTTTACGCGGTTTCAACGCGAAGGAATTTTCAACGGCACGGTGGGACGCGATTTCGTGGCGAAAGTTCTCAGCCGGGGCAACGGCGCCGATCCGATGGAATTGTTCGTGGATTTCATGGGACGTCCACCGGATCAACAGGCGCTGCTGGTGCGTGCGGGATTGCTCTGAATCCGCCCGGATTACAACGCCCGCGCCCGTTTCCAGCGCGGTGATTTTCACTGGAAAATTTTTAGCCCCTGATGATTTTAACTCACTCAACCATACTTTCACTCCCATGATACTTTGGATCGCCCTTATCGCAGTACCCATGTTGTTCGGTCTCTACGCGCAGTTTCGCGTGTCCAGCGCCTACAACAAGAATATCCAAATCCCGTCCCGCGGACGCATCACCGGACGCGAGGCGGCGGCGGCCGTGATGGAAAGCGCCGGCATCCACAATGTCGAAATTGTGCAGGTGCCCGGCCAGCTCAGTGACCATTACGATCCGATGCACCGCCGGCTTGCCCTGTCCGAACAAAATTATCACGGCACGAGCCTCGCTGCGCTGGGCGTCGCGGCGCACGAGGCCGGTCATGCCATCCAGCACAAGGTTGGATATGCCATGATGAATTTCCGCCAGGTATTGGTTCCCGCCACGCAGATCTCTTCCGGCGCGTCGCAGTTGCTGATCATTATCGGCATCGTGCTCGGCGCGAAGGGGCTTGGCGGCATTTTCCTTACGCTCGGAGCCGTCGCACTCGCGGTCATCTGTCTTTTCCAGCTGATCACCCTCCCGGTGGAATTCGATGCCAGCAATCGTGCCAAGGCGCAGCTCGTTAATCTCGGCATTCTCGATCGCGATGAGATGCCCGGCGTCAACGAGACACTCGGTGCGGCCGCGCTGACCTATGTCGCCGCGTTCGTGGCCTCGCTGGGCAGCTTGATCCATATTCTGCTTATCCTGAACGGATCGAGGCGGAGTGACTGAACGATGTGAGGCCCGTTTTGATTTCGCCCTCCGTTTCTGAACCGACGGAGGGTTTTTTATGCCGGTAACAGGGCCACTCTGTTTTTTACGCAGATGATAAGTCCTGCTTCGCCAAGGCTACGGAGGACACATTTCTTTCGGCTGCCGAAAGAAATGTGGCGGAAGGGGAGGGATTCGAACCCCCGGAACCTTGCGGTTCAGCGGTTTTCAAGACCGCCGCGATAGACCACTCTGCCACCCTTCCTTCGGCTTCCACCAAAGGGGGTATACACCGGCTGTCAATCCATTGGCAGGCTGGCCATGGCGCTCGGCGAATGGAAGGCGTTTGGACAAAAAAATGACCCGCTTCTTGGGTCCACTGAGCGGTTGGATAGGCCGATCGTCGCAAGCGGCCGAAGCGAACGCTGAAGCATGTGCTGTTGGACATTCCTTTTCTTTTCCACGAGACCGGACAGGATGAATCACCGTCGTCGCGAGCATGACGACTTTCGCCTCCGGTCTTGAACATTGTCGTGTGCTTGCCGCCAGAACGTCATCCCCAACAACCATGAACTTTAGTCGTCTGACTGCCCTGATCGTAGCCGTTGCATTGCCCCTGATGTCGGTCGCCGAGAAGCCGCGCGTCGTCGTGCTCACCGACGTCGAGAACGAGCCCGACGACACCGAGAGTTTGGTGCGCCTGATGCTCTACTCAAACGTCGTTGAGGTGCAGGGACTGGTGGCGACCACGTCTGTACACTTAAAGACGCGAGTGGCTCCGGATTCGATCCGGCGCGTGATTCGGGCGTACGGGCAGGTGCGCGACAACCTGCTCAAGCACGAAGCGGGTTACCCCACGGTCGAGGCTTTGATGGGAGTGGTGAAGGCGGGACCCGCGCTCTACGGTATGCAAGCGGTCGGTCCGGACCGGGAAAGCGAGGGTTCCGAATGGATTATCCGGATGCTGGATCAACCGGACGGTCGCCCGTTGTGGATCACGGCCTGGGGTGGGCCCAACACCCTTGCCCAGGTGCTTTTCAAGCTGAAGAGCACGCGGAGCGCGGAAGAACTGAAACGATTGATCGGCAAGCTGCGCGTTTACACCATCTCTGACCAAGATGACAGCGGGCCGTGGATACGACAGAATTTTCCCGAGCTATTCTACATCGTCAGCCCGGGTGGATACGGTGCCGCCACATGGACCGGCATCATGCACGTCGAGCCGGGTTTTGACAACACGACCATCAGCAATCGGTGGCTCGCGGAGAATATCCAGCAGGGTCACGGCCCTCTCGGCGCCCTCTATCCCGACGTGGCCTACGGCATGGAGGGAGACACGCCCTCGTGGCTGGGTTTGATTCCGAACGGACTGAGCATGCCCGATCATCCCGAATGGGGCGGGTGGGGCGGCCGCTACGAACTCTACGTGCCTGAGCTCGCGACGCTGGATCCGCAGGGATTCACGGGCGGCGTTCCCGTGAATCCCGAGACCCGTCCGATCTGGACCAACGCGGTCGATGATTACGCACCGCCCGTCGCCGGCGAATATGGCCGGGCTACGCGTTCCGGGGAGAAATCTGTGAAATCCTTCCGCACCACGATTTGGCGATGGCGCGACGACTTTCAGAATGACTTTGCCGCCCGGATGGATTGGACGATCAAACCGTTCGCCGAAGCCAACCATCCTCCCGTCCCGGAACTGGCCCATGCGGAAACGCTCACCGTGCGTCCTGGCGAAAGGTTTCAGCTCGATGCTCACGGATCCCGCGATCCGGACGGGGACAGTCTCAGCTTTTGGTGGTTTCACTATGCGGAAGCGGGCAGTTACCGGGGGCAGATCCCCATCGAGGGCGCGCCAAACCATTCGCGGGTTTACGTGGTCGCTCCCAAGGTCGACAAGACTGAGACCGCGCATTTCATCCTGCGGCTTACGGACAAGGGCTCCCCAGCCCTGTCACGTTACCGGCGGGTGATCGTGACCTTCGTTCCGTGACGCTGGGTCGCCGGTGAATTGGATAATGACCAGGGTGGTGAAAGGCTG
>DATCRM010000180.1:0-3087 GCA_036568985.1 Lacunisphaera sp.
CCCCGCATCGGCGTGTGCCTCGACGTCGGCTGGGTTACCGCCGCCGGCTTCGACGCCGCCGAGATCTTCAAGTCCTATGGCGACCGCGTGTTCGACATTCATTTCAAGGACAAGGTCGTCGAGACCGCCGCCGACGGGAAGAAAGTCCCGATTGACACCGAGATCGGCAAAGGCGCCGCCAACTACGCCGGCCTCTTCGCCGCGATCAAGCAGAGCGGCTGGTCCGGCGTGATGGCGATCGAGACCGACAGCAAAGCCTTCGCCGAAGACCCGAACCGTCTGGTAAGCGAAGCCAAAACCTTTTTCGCCAATCAGGCCGGCGCCAAGTAACTGGCCCAGTTACGGCGGTCTACGTGGAGGCGGGACTATCAGTCCCGCGAGGCTCGGCTCATGACAAGTTTCGCGACACATTTCCGTCTGCTGTAGGTCGGGGTTCAGCCCCGACGCGCATGTGGCTGTCGGCGTGAAGCGGCGGAGCCATTCGGCGGGCTCAGGGCTTTGAGCGTGTCGAAACGGCGGGCCGCTCCGCCTCCCTTGCGTCTCCCCCTCCGCCCGATGACCCGCACAGGATTCTCCCCGATGGCCGGCGGACCACACGGGGACTAGGTTGGGCCATCACCATGAAACCAGATCCCGACTCCAGTCGCCAACACGCCGACGACGAAAACCAGTCCAACCCGGACCGTACCACCGAGGCCACGCGCGAAAGCAAAGCCTACGAAGGCATCCGCCAGGGCCCGACCGAGGATGCCCTGCCGCCCGGCAGTATCGAGCCCTCTTACGGCCATCCCAATCGCCCTGAACGCGAAAAACTCGGCGGCAGCTTCAAAGGCTCCGGCAAACCCACGATCAAACGCCGCCGCTGAAGCATCTCGCCCACAACCTCTCTATCTCGTTTTTATGAAAACCAACCATGATCTCTCTGGAAAACGCGTGGCGATTCTCGTCGCCGACGGCTTTGAACAGGTGGAACTCGATCAGCCCCGCTCGGCGCTCGACGGCGCCGGTGCCCAAACTCAGGTGGTATCGCCCGCCAAAGGCCAGGCCAAGGGTATGAACCACGACCGGCCGGCCGCCGGCGTGAAAGTGGACGTCGCCTTGGATGCTGCGAAGGCCGACGATTACGACGCGCTGCTGCTTCCGGGCGGAGTGATGAACCCCGACAGCCTCCGCCAGGAGAAGAAAGCCGTGGAGTTTGTCCGCGCGTTCTTCAAAGCCGGTAAACCCGTCGCGGCCATCTGCCATGGTCCGCAAGTCCTGATCGAGGCCGACGTCGTCCGCGGACGCAAACTCACCTCCTACCCGTCGGTCAAGACCGACTTGAAGAACGCCGGCGCCGAGTGGATCGATGAGGTGGTCGTCGTGGACCAAGGTCTCGTCACCAGCCGCAAGCCCGACGACATCCCGCGGTTCAACGAGAAGATGCTCGAGGAAATCGCCGAAGGCATCCACGCGCACCAGCACGTTTAGGGATTCGCGTGCAATCGGACCAGGGCGTCCGACTTGGATGGAGGCGGGGCTATCAGCCCCGCGTTTGGAGTAGAGTGAAGCGCAAGCCTCGCAGCACTGGTAGTCCTGCCTCCATTTCGAAAATGCCCCGGTGCTTGCGCCGGGGTATTTACTGGTCGGCGATTAGCCGACCCTCCGAAATCCATGCAGAGCCGATTAGGCGGAGCACATCAAGTAGCGTAGCCGGTAGGCGAAGCATCAGTGATTAATAGGGATCACTCCAGTGCTGCCGGCGCTTTCCGATCTGAGCAAGGGTTTGAAGCCCCCTTAACAGGCACGGTGTACCGGCCCGGTGCGCCGTTCGTCATCTGGAGGTCGGGCTTTACGCCCGACAGTCACACGCGCGTCGGGCTAAATCCCGACCTACTCCCTCTCCGCTCCCTAGCACCGCTTCCCCTACGATCTTTTTTCCGGCGGCATGAAGCTCTTGGGATCCGGCGTGTTCATCAGCGGACTGGTTTCCCGCGCTTTGCCGGCGGGTACGGTGGCATCCGGGGCCGGAGGGAGCGGAACCTCGAGTGCGACGGATGAATTGAGCTGCGCCGCCAGGCTGACAAGGCGCTCGTTCTTCCGCCGCTTCACGGTTTTCTGGAAGAAAAGGTTATTTGGGATCTGGTAGAGGTTGCCCTCGTGGTCGATCAGCGTGGTGAAGAAAAAATTGAGGTCCACCGCGCGACCGCGAATGGGCTCACCGGGAAATTCCAGATCGTCGCCCATCTGGAACGGGCGGAGCAGGAGGATGAGTACGGTGGCCGAGGTGTGGCTGATGACGCTCCACACGGCGACGAAGCCGATGGCGACGAGGCCGAAGATGGTGGAAAGAACGGCCCAAATGCCCCCGATCTGGAAGCCGAGCACGCTGAGAATCAGGATGACGGCGAGCAGGCGCGTTATCCACCGCAGAATGTGCCGGACCGGCAATACATCCACTTCCGTCAAGTGGGTGCGGTGGGCTAGAAGCACGAGCGCACGGCCGAGCAGAAGATTGAGGAAATAGGTACCGATGACGATGCCGAGCACCAGCGGCAGGGCTCCCATCAGCTGGGGCAAATAGTCGGCGATGCGTTCGGTGAGATTGGATAGTTGCATGTTCGTGAGAGTTTGGTGGTGCGGCGTCGGTCGCCGCATCACGTTTAAGCACCCCGCCCACCCCGGGCACCCCGATTTCAGAAAGGCGGCGAAGCAGGAACCTTCAGGTTCAGAAAGATCCCACCGCCCCCGGTTCCTGAAATGATTAACACCAGCGGTGTCCCACAAATTCCGTCCGTATTTCCGTCTTCTGTACGTCGGGATTTAGCCCCGACGCACGCGTGGCATGCGCTGATGCCCGATACAGGTCTTTACACAAAGGAATCAACGAAAACGAAGAACAGATTCCGTACCCTACGTTGGCCTCATGCGTGTTATTTCGTGTCCAGTCGTGGTTGAACAGTCCTGAGCCCTTGGTCCGCGCCTTTACTCCCAAAAGCCACAAAACCCGTCATCCTGAGCCCCGCGAAGGATCCAAGCGAACGCACGCCAGGCAGCGGAGATCTCAACTCCCAACCGCCCTACCGGAACAGGTAGTCGGCCAGAAGT
>DATCRM010000181.1:0-10910 GCA_036568985.1 Lacunisphaera sp.
GTCTTCGAGCGAGTCCGCCAGCGATTGCTGCGCGCCGGCCAGGCGCTTGCGAATCGTCGCCAATTCGGTCGACGAAATGGCATCGTGGTCCGTCGTCTCGGTCCACGTCCACTGGATGCTTTCGTCCGTACGGTTCTGCGGAGGCAGCAACACTCCGCGAAAGTGCGGCATGAGAATCGCCCAGTAGCCAAAGAGCGGCCGATTCTCGACCATCGGTCGGGCCGGTTGACCGCGACCGACCTTGAGCAGCGCGCACGCGCGCCGGGCTTTGCCTGACGCTGTCATGGCCGCAAACCGCCGGGCATCGTGGCGAGCGTGACGAGGCGCCACTGATACGTTTCACCCGAAACCAAAGGCATGGTGAAATGGCGCGTCGCTTCGGCGGCATCGAGGCCCGCGAGCGCCTCCTGCGTAATTTCATAGGTTCCGGCCGGCAGCTCGAGGCGGACCGTTTCGCCAACCGGGATGGTGAGCTGATGTGCGGGAGTGCCCGCCGAAATCGCGTCAATCCGCCACGCACAATTGGCGAGATTCTCGATCACGAGCACCGCCGGGCGCTCTGCAGCGGCCTGCGGCGGCGGTGCGCTTTGACAGCCGGATACGACGAAGGCGCCCGCAACCGATAGGGCGCAAGCCAGGGAGCGGGCGCGGAGACCCGCAAAAACAAGGGAGGAACGCATGGTCGGGGTAGGCCTCGGACCTTTGCTTACATCGACACATTGGCCCGAAACCGAAGGACCTTCAGAGAGCCGATGGCGAGTGGATCTTGCTATGGTGATATCGCACGTCTGGCGCACCGGGCCGGTGCGCCCTATCTGTCTGTCTTCCGCCGCTCATTCCAACCCTGGCCGTCCCCTTCGGGCCTTGATCCCCGCCCGGTGCTTCTTGCTCGCGATCATCCGCGCTTTTTGGCCGCGGGATTTCTGGCGTTTCTGCCGTCGTTTCAACTCATGGTCAGCTTGCGCGGCATTGAGCGCGGCCTGCTTCCGCCATTCGAGTTTTTCGGCCAGCTCGGTCCATGCGATCAGCCGGTTGACCGACTGGTTGCGCTCCCGCTGGCAGCGCACCTCCTCACCGGTCGGCAGATGACGCAACCGCACGGTCGAAGAAGTCTTGTTGATTTTCTGCCCGCCGGCCCCGGCCCCGCGAATAAAACATTCCTCGACGTCCCCAGGCTGTATGCCCAAAGAGACAAATCGCGCGCGCAGCGACGCTTCTACGATGTCGGGAAAATCCGCCACGCGCTCTTTTAGCCACAAAGAGTCCCAAAAAGACACGAAAAAGCAGCTTCGATCCCGTCCGGGCCGCCTTCGCCTGTGTCTTTTGGCTATTTCCCTGCCCGCTATAGCCTCGGCAACGGCAATTCTGGTTCATTTCATGCAACTCTGCCGCCCGCCTACAGTCTGAACCGCTCCCCACTCGTCACTTGTCAGCCGCCAATCCTGTCCATTCACTTTCACCCACACTTTTACCCTGAAATCCCATCATGATGAACGGTCCCACTTGGTCCCAGAAACTTCGCACTGAAATTGGTCAGGCCGTCATCGGCCAGGAAGCGGTTATCGAGCGCATGCTGGTCGCGCTCCTGGCCAACGGCCATGTCCTGCTCGAGGGCATGCCCGGTCTCGCCAAGACCCTCCTCATCAAATCCCTCGGCACGGCGCTGGGCGTCCAGTTCGAACGCATCCAGTTCACCCCCGACCTCCTGCCCAGTGACGTGGTCGGCACCATGATCTTTTCGCCCAAGGATGGCGGCTTTACCACCCACAAGGGTCCGATCTTCGCGAACCTCGTCCTGGCCGACGAAATCAACCGCGCTCCGGCCAAGGTCCAGTCGGCCCTCCTCGAGGCGATGCAGGAACGTCAGGTCACGATCGGCGGCGGCTCACACATTCTTCCCCGGCCCTTTTTCGTCATGGCCACCCAAAACCCGGTCGAGCAAGAGGGCACCTACCCGCTCCCGGAAGCCCAGACGGATCGCTTTCTCTTCAAGCTCCTCGTCGACTACCCGTCGGCCAGCGAAGAGTCCTTGATGATGGAGAAATGGGGCCAGGTCACCAAGCAACCCGTGCTTAATGCCGTCACCAGCGGCGAGGAACTGCTCGCACTTCGCACCCAGGTCGACCAAATCCACGTCGCCCCCGCGGTCCAGGCCTACATCCTCGCCCTCGTCCGCAGCTCGCGTGACCTCGCCGCACAGGCCGAGGGCAACAGCGCCAACGGCGGCTCCCGTCGCCTGCTCAACTTCGGCGCCTCGCCCCGCGCCTCTCTCGCCCTCTTCCAAGCCGGCCGCGCCCTCGCCTGGCTCCGCGGTGCCGACTATCTCTCACCCGCCCTTGTGCAGGAAATCTTCCACGACGCCCTCCGCCACCGCGTGGGCCTCACCTACGAAGCCGAGGCCGAGGGCCTTTCCACAGACAAGGTGCTCGACCAGGTTCTCATCCGCACGCCGGTCCCGGCCAAGGTCTGACCTTGGCAAAATTCAAACGCCAAATCCCAAATGCCAAAGAAAATCCAATGACCCAAAGTTCCAGCAGGACAATCGGGCTTTTCTTGGATTTCGGAATTTGGAATTTTTTTGGCGTTTGGAGTTTGGCCTTTGGAATTTGATCCGCCGATGCCCAGTCCCGTCACAGAACATACCTCCCTCGTCACCTCTCAGCTCGCGCTGTTGAAGCAGCTCGAGTGGCGCGTGCGCCACGCGGTGGAGAACGTGCTCAGCGGCGAATACCGCTCCGCCTTCCGCGGCCGCGGCATGGAGTTCGACCAGGTCGTCAAATACACCTACGGCGACGACATTCGCGACATCGACTGGAATGTCACTGCGCGACTCGGCGAACCCTACCGCAAAAAATTCATCGAGGAGCGCGAGGTTTCCCTGCTGCTCCTGTTCGAGGACAGCGTCAGCCTGCAGTTCGGTTCCGGCACCCAGTCCAAGCGTGAAGCGCTACTCGAGCTTGCCGGCCTCGTCATGATGCTTGGCGCCGTCAACCGCGACCGCGTCGGCTTCCTCTATGCCTCCGAAGCAGGTTACACCTTGAAGGAACCCGTCCGCGGCCGCGGTCAAATCCTCCACGCCGCCGCCCAACTCCTCGGCCAACCGGTTCCTTCAATCGAGAGTCGAGTACCGAGCGAAGCGACATCCCAATCCAAAATCGAAAATTCCTCCATCCCTTGGAGGCTGCTGGCCAAGGCTGCCCCGCGCCACAGCATCCTCATTTGGCTCGGCGATTTCCCGCCCCGCGTCGAACCGGAGGGCTGGACCGTGCTCACCCGCCGTTATCAAACCATGGGCTTCCGCGTCGAGGACCCGTGGGACCGGAATCTGCCGTCCGAACGCATCCTGACCACCTACGACCCGGTGGCTGGCCGTCTGGTGAATCTCAACGGTGCTTCCTCCGCGCAGCAGGCCGCCCATGCGGAGTGGGTCGCTCAGCGCGACGCCTCCTTCCGTGCGCTTTTCCCCGATCCCCTAGGCCGGCTCACCGTCCGCACCGACCAGGAACGCCTCGAAGCCCTCGTCCGCTTTTTCCACGCCCGCATGTTTGCGGGACACCGCCGGTGAACCGGCTTCGCTGGCAAATTCCAAAGGCCAATGTCCAAACGCCAAAGAAATCCTAAGACCAAAATCCAAACCCTGACATTGGTGTTTTGCCGTTTGTCTGGAGTTTGGCCTTTGGCGTTTGGGATTTTTCGCCGCTCATGACCTTCGGCGCCTACACTTTTCACGATCCCCTGTGGCTTCTCGCCTTGCTGGTGCTGCCGCTGCTTGTGTGGGTGCGCGGCCGGCGCGGTGCGCCCGTCCTCGTGGTGCCTTATGCCGCCGCGTGGCACCGGCCTTCGCTCATTCCGTCCTCCCGCTGGCCGGCCGTTTTCGCCTCGACCGGAATCATCCTGCTCATCGTCGCCCTCGCCCGACCGCAGATCGTCGAGGACAAACGCGAGGTGAAACAGCAAGGATACGACCTGATGCTGGCGATCGATCTTTCCGGCTCGATGCTCGCCGAGGATTACGAGCGCGACGGCGAACGCATCAATCGCCTGCAAGCGATCAAGCCCATCATCCAAGCATTTATCAAACAGCGCACCTCCGACCGCATCGGCATGGTCGTGTTTTCCGGCCGGGCCTACACGCTCGCCCCGCTCACCTTCGATCACGAATGGCTCGAGCGCCAGGTGGAGCGGCTCAAGCTTGGCATGATCGAGGACGGCACCGCCATTGGCGACGGCCTTGGCGTGGCCCTGACCCGGCTGGAACAGGCCAAACGCGAGGAAGGAGCCAAGCGCAAGGGTGCCTTTGTCGTGCTCATGACTGATGGGGCCAACAACCGCGGCGTGCTCACGCCGGATCAGGCCACCAACATCGCCAAATCCCGCGGCGTTCCGGTCTACACCATCGGCGCCGGGCGAGACGGTCTGGTGCCCATGCCGGTGTTCGACGACAACGGCAACAAGATCGGCTACCGCCGCGCCATCTCCGACCTCGACGAGGGTCAGCTGATCGCCATGGCCGACGCCACCGGCGGAAAATTCTTCCGCGCCTTCGACGTGGACACCGCGGAAAAGGCCTTTGCCGCCATCGACGCCGCACAAAAAATCGAGTTCCAGGCCAAGTCCTACCTGCTTACCACCGAGCTGTTCCATTGGGCGGCCATTCCCGGCGCCGTCCTGCTTTTCCTCGGCGCGCTCTTCGCGCTACCGCCGGTGCTGCGCGGTAGGGCGCGACCGCTGGGCGCGCCGCAACCCAACGGCCGGCCCGGCGGTCCGGCCCTACCTTCCCGACCATGAGCTTCCACTCATCCTACATCCTCTGGCTGCTCGTGCCGCTCGTGCTCCTATTCTCCTGGGAGCTGGCCCGCCATGTGCGCCAGGCCACGACCAGCTGGCCCAAAATCGCGCGTGCCTGGGCCGGGGCCTTCGATGTTTCTCTCGGTTCCAAACACACCACCGCGGAAAACCGTCCGCGCATCTGGCTCTGGTTCGGCCTGGCCTTCTGCATCGTCGCACTCGCCCGTCCGCAATGGGGCGTCATTGAGGAACAGGTCTTCGACCAGTCGCGCGAAGTGCTCATCGCCGTGGATCTTTCCCGCTCGATGCTCGCGCAGGACGTGAAGCCCTCTCGCCTCGACCGCAGCAAGCTCCTGATCCAATCCCTGCTCGATGGCTTGAAAGGCGAACGCGTCGGCCTCGTCCTTTTCGCCGGCACCGCCTTCCTGCAGAGCCCGCTCAGCGCTGACTACGAGGTGCTGCGCGAGTTCTTGCCCGCGCTGAACCCCGATTACCTCCCCGAGGGCGGCTCCAACTACAAGGCCATGCTCGAGGCTTCCATGCAGGCCTTCGGCACTTCCACCGCCGACCGCTACCTCATCGTGCTCAGCGACGGCGAAAGCACGGTGGACGATTGGAAAACACTCATCGAGCCTCTCAAGACCAAGGGGGTCCGTGTCATCGGCCTCGGCGTCGGCACCACGCAAGGCTCCTTTATTCCCGACGCCGCCGGCGGCTTTGTGAAGGACGAGCGCGGGGCCGTCGTCATGTCCCGTCTCAACAGCTCGACGCTGCAGGAACTCGCCCAAGTCACCGGCGGGGCCTACACCGACGCTAGCGCGTGGGTGGACCTGCCGAGCCTGCTCAAAAACACGATCGAGGCGGGCAAAAAAGGCGAATTCTCCGAGAAAAACACCGCACGTCTCGTCGAGCGCTTCCAATGGTTTCTCGCTCCCGGCCTACTTCTGTTGTTGATCAGCTTCTGGTCCGAATTCCCGGTTCGCCCACGGGAGCGCGCGTTGCCGCTGGGTCGCGGCAAAATGACGAATGCCGGATTACAAATGAACCGAGCGGCGATGCTGCTCTTACTCGTTGGCCTTTCGTCATTCGTCATCCGTCATCCGGCATTCGGTGCCGAAAATGCCAGTCCCGGCGACACCCTCGCCAAGCCCCTCAGCACCTTGGTCGGCCGGCTGGCGGAGAATCCCGCCCTCAGCGCCAAGGACTGTTCGGAGTTGGCCCAGACCACCGTGACCTATGGGCAACGGGTCAAGTCCGCCCAACAACACCCGCAGGAAAGCGTCATCCGCGACGCCCTGCAGGCCGTCGACCTCGGCGAGAAGCTCGACGCCAAAACGGCTGACTGGCCCAAGCTGCGTCAGGAATTGGAAGAGCTGCTCAAACGTGAAGACCAGAAGAAGGACGAGCCGAAACAGGATCAGAAAAAAGACGACCAACAGAAAAAGGATCAGCAGCAACAGAAGGATCAGGAAAACAAGGACAACGAGCAAAAGTCGCAGGACCAAAAGAAAGACGACCAGCAAAAGCAAAACGAACAACAGCAACAGCAGAAAAACCAGCAGCAGAAACAAAACAACGACGCCTTTGGCGACATGAAGGATCAGCCGGAACAGAAGCCCGATCAACAAAAGCAACCGCAACCTCCTCCACCCAAGCCCGGCACCCAGAAGGTCGGCGGCCAGAAGGAAGAAAAGCCCACCGAGCAGGTCGATCCCGAACTCGCCATGCCGCTGCAGAAACTCGACCAGGTCCGCAATCAGGACTCCCCCGCCAAACTCCAGCAGCTCATGCAAGGCAAACAGGAGAAGCCCAAAGCCACCGGCAAGGATTGGTAATTTCCATGCGACGCAATACGCACATGATTTCTTCCTTTGTAGGAGCCTGCTTGCAGGCGATCTTCCAACCCATCGCCTGCAAGCAGGCTCCTACATGGGGTTTGCTCCTCCTCGTCGGCGCCCTCCCCGCCCTTGCCCAATCCGTGCGCTGGGATCCGCCGGGCGGACAGCTCGGCTTCAACCAAGTCAGCCAACTCTCCCTCGTTTTCGAGGATTGCGAACCCGACGGCGAACCGCCGTTGCCCAAGGTGGATGGCCTGCAGTTCGCCCGCCCCTCCCAGAGCAGCCAGACCAGCATCGTGAACTTCAAGATGTCGCAGACGTTCACGTATATTTATCCAGTCCGCCCGGAAAAACGCGCCCCCGTATCCATCCCGGCCTTCGACGTCAAAACCGACAAAGGCACCTTGAAGGTACCCGCGGCTCGCTACACGGTGGGCGATGCGCCGGTCGGCAGTTCCGGCCTGTCTGTGTCCGACGTCGCCTCGGCCACGCTCGAAACGCCCAAGCAGACCGTCTGGGCCGGGGAGGTCATCCCCCTTTCCTTCACGCTCGATGTAGCCCGCCGCTACTTTCACTCGCTCGGCAGCAACATCGAGTGGCAGGGCGCACCCGTCGTTGCCGACGACTGGTCGAAACCTGATCCAGGCGAAACCGTGGTGCGCGGCGAGCGCCGCGTGGTTTCGATCCAGACCACGCGCGGCGTCGTGAAACAGCCCGGCATCTACACGCTCAAACCCGCCAGCCAGCTGGTCAATCTCATGGTCGGCACCTCCGGCTTCGGGCTCTTCACCCAACCCAACGTCGAGCAACGCCAGCTCGATTCCAATCCACTCGAACTGACGGTCAAGGCGCTCCCGCCCGCTCCGTCCGAGTTCACCGGGGCGGTAGGCCAGTTCACCTTCATCTCCAAGGTCGTACCCCTCACCGGCGCGGTCGGCGAGCCCATCACGTGGACCCTCGAGCTCGGTGGCACGGGCAACTGGCCCGACATCACCGGCCTGCCCCAACGCGAGGTTTCAAACGATTTTCAGGTCGTCCAGCCGAGGTCCAAGCGCACGTTGAAGGACGGCACCCTCTTCGAAGGCACCCTGACCGAGGACGTCGTGCTCGTGCCCACCAAGGCCGGCACCTACCGGCTCCCGCCCGTGCGCTTCAGCTACTTCGACCCCCAGGCCGGCACCTACAAAACCATCGCGACCGAACCGGTCACCGTCACCGTGACGGCCAGTCCGGCCGCCGTCCAGCCCCCTGCTTCTTCGGGCGCGCCCGTCCAGTTTTCGATCACACCCACCACGCCGGCGCCAACGACACCCACGTTACCCGCAGCCGTCGCGCCCGTTCCTCCGGAGAACCTGCCGCGCGAACAGTTGGAGGAATCCTCCACCGGCTTCGCCCCGATGGAATCACGCCGGCTGATTCTCCTCTGCGTTCTGGCCGCGACTGTCTGCCCCCTGCTTCTCTGGCTCAGTCTCGCCGCCCTGCGCTCGCGCGCGCTCGATCCACAACGCCGCCGCCGCGAGGCGCGCGCCACCCTCGCCGCGACCTTGGCCGAGATTCGCTCTGCCAAGTCCGTGACTGAAGCACTCCGGCGATGGCAGCAATCCACCGCCGCCCTGTGGGAAATTCCGCATGCCGCCCCGGGCTCGCCTTTGCTACAAGCTGCGGTCGCCCGCCGGGCCCCGACCGCCGCCGCCACATGGTCGCAACTGTGGTCGGAAGCCGACCGCGCGCTGCATGGCCGGGAGAACTCGCTACCGGCGGATTGGCTCCAGCGCGCCGAGGCTGCCCTCCAAGCCGTGAAGGTTCCCGGCTGGAACCCCCTCTCGCTTTTCGCCGGCCGCAACCTTTTCCCGTTCCTGTTCTCCCTGCTTCTCCTGTCGGCCCTGTGCACCCCCTCAGCCGCCCGCGCCGACGCCGCCGTCGATTCCTACAAACGCGGCGACTTCCCGGCCGCCGAACAAAACTGGCGATCCGCCGTCAAAGCCGCTCCCACCGACTGGACCGCCCGTCACAACCTCGGTCTCGCCCTCGCCCAACAGGATCGCTGGGCCGAGGCCGCCGCCTACTGGACCGGCGCGTTCCTGCTCAACTCACGCTCCGAGGTCACCCGGTGGGACCTCAATCTCGGCGTTCAGCGTTCCGGTCTGGCTAATCCTCAGCTGGTTGAACTTTCCCGCGCGGATAGCCGGTACAAGCTCGCCTGCCTGGCCTCGCCCGGCGAGTGGCAGCTCGCGCTGATCATCGCCGCGCTCTTGCTCGCTTTCGCCCTGATTGCGTTGCTGCTGCAAGGTTACCGGCGCATCGGTCGCTGGGGCAACCCAGCCGCCCTGACCGCCACGCTGCTCGCCATCCTGCTCGCGGGCGCAGCTACCTTCAGCCTGCATACGTACGGTCAGCTCGCCGAGCCTGGCGCCGTGTTTGTCTGGAAACCCACCATCCTCCGCAGCATCCCGACCGAAGCCGACACCGCGCAAAAAACTTCCCCGCTTTCCGCCGGCTCGATCGCCGTGGTCGAGAAAACTTTCCTCGGCTGGACCAAGCTCACCTTCCCCGGCGGCCAGTCCGGCTGGGTGCGCACCGAGGAGCTGATCGCACTGTATCGGTAACGAATCGTTCTCGTTCTCTTAATCCCAATCGTTCTCCCCATTGCCAATTCCAATTCGCGTCCAAGATGAGACGAGCGCCAGTTTTTCGTAGGAGCCTGCTTGCAGGCGATCTCAGCGGGCGTCGACGGAGAAGATTCTGAATCGCCTGCAAGCAGGCTCCTACAGTCTTGCCGAATAGCCTCACCTTGAATGTGGATTGGAATGAGGAGAGAATGAGGAGAGAACGAGAAAGATTACGATTATAAGAACGATACGGAGCGCCTCGTCTTCCGCACCATCCGCGCGAGGGACTCGCTGGGATTCAAGCCCGCCACGTCCTCCAGCTTCACCCAGGCGACATCCTTGGATTCGTTGCTGACTTTGAGCGGCTCGGTTTCATCGGCCTCGATCAGGAAACGCACATCGTAATGCCAGTGCTCGGGTTCGTCGCCCCGGGCGGGAATGCGGTGGCGGTCGACGTCGAAAATTTCCGGCCTCAACAATTTCAACCGCGTCAGTCCGGATTCTTCGTGTGCCTCGCGCAACGCGGCTCCGGCCAGGTCGGGATCGCCATCCACGTGGCCTCCCAGCTGGAGCCAGCGGTCGAGTTTGCGGTGATGGGTCAGCAGCGTCCGGGTCCGCGCCGCATCGACGATCCAAGCCGAGGCGGTGAGATGGCCCTCCAGACAGGTACGCCACAGGCAATCGGGATGCGCCGTGATGAACGGGATGTATTCCGCGAGCATGGCCGCTTCTTCGCCGGATTCGGCGCCGACCTCGTACCGGCGCAGCAGGTCAATGGCGTAGGCCATCATTTCGTCTGAAACCATTTGGCGTCGCCGGGCTGGTGCGTCCAAGCATCAATCAACGGAAAGATCTCCCCGACGGTCCGCGCGACGGAGTATTTCAACCGGATGGTATCGCGCATGAATTTCTCGGCGATGATCCGCTCGTTGAAACGCAACACGTCGTCGAAAAAGCCATCCTGATTGAGGATCACAATGGGTTTCCGCAGCACTTCGAGGTGCGCGAGCGTCAGGATCTCGAGCAATTCCTCCAGCGTACCCCAGCCGCCGGGCAGCGCGAGAAAGGCGTCGGCCCTCGTTTCCATGAGCATCTTGCGCTCGCGCATCGTCAGCACCGAGATCAGCTCGTCCGCCTCCGTGAACTCCAATTCGCGCGCCTTCATGAAGTCGGGAATCACCCCGACCACGCGACCGCCGCCTCCCTTCACTCCGCGCGCCACGGCGCCCATCATGCCCGTCTTGCCTCCGCCATAAACCAGTTGCCATTGCTGCCGCGCGATCTCCGCTCCGACCAGCGAGGCAACTTCGTAATATTTGGCCTCGAGCCGGTCGCTGGACGCGCAATAGACACAAAGGGACTTTTGCATGGCCCAGTTTGAAACCACTAATCCCCACTAATCAGCACTAATTTACGGAGTGAGGTTGTGTGCCCCGAATGAGTGGCCCATTAGTGTGGATTAGTGGTGAACTCCTCTTACATCGGCCGCTTGGCTCCCTCGCCCACGGGCCTCCTGCATCTCGGCCATGCCCGGACATTTTGGACGGCACAGGAACGGGCCCGCGCGGCCCGCGGTGTTCTCTTACTGCGCAATGACGATCTCGACACTGCGCGATGTCGCCCGGAATTTGTGGCCGCCATGCTTGAGGATCTCCGTTGGTTCGCCCTGGCGTGG
>DATCRM010000182.1:0-13273 GCA_036568985.1 Lacunisphaera sp.
CGCCGACGGCGAGAGCGCCCTGCTGGAATTCGAAAAAGCCCGGAATTCCAACCGACCTTACGCACTGCTCATCGTGGACCTGACGATCCAGGGAGGCATGGGCGGGCGGGAGACGGTCGAGGCGATCCGGAAACTCGATCCGTTGGTACCCGCGATTGTTTCGAGCGGCTATTCCAGTGATCCCGTGATGGCCAATTACCAAAGCTACGGTTTTCAAGCCATGGTCGCCAAACCCTTCGGAGTATCCGCCTTGGCCGAAGTGGTCCGCCGGTTCATCCCATCGGAAGATCCAAGCTGATTCCGGTTACGGCCGAGGCCGCGAAATACGACGCGACGCAAGGATGCGCGAGCCGGCCTCACGGCGCGGTTTCCGTTGCGACGGTTTCCGTGCGCGTGGAGGTTTTGCCGTCGGGGCCGGTGACCTCGATCGTACGCGTAATCGTGCCGTCGGCGTTTTTCTTGGAAACTACGACGCGCTCGGTCGTCTTGCCCTCGGGCCCCGTGGCGGTCTGGGTCTTGGTGGTCTGACCGTTCTCGTGCGTCACCGCGCTCGTGGTGGTGGCGGTCTTGCCGGCGGCGTTGGTGATGCTGCCGGTCGAAGTGCGGCCGTCCTCGGTCTTGGTGGTGGTACTCTCAAAAGTGCTGGTCTTGCCGTTGAAGCCGGTGCGACTGCCCTCGGTGGAGACGGTGCCGTCCTCGTTCTTCTTCGAGGTGCTGTTCACCGTGGCGGTCTTGCCCTCGGGACCGGTGGTGGTGCTCGTGTAGGAACCGGTGCCGCTTTCCTTGTCGCGCGTGCGCTCGGAGGAGCGGGTGACGGTCTGGCCGTCCTGGTTGGTCGCGGAGCCCTCACGGGTCTTTTTGCCTTTCTCCCGGGTGGTCGTGCCCTCGAAGGTTCCCGACTTCCCGTTGCTGTTGGAGTAGGTGCCTTCATGTTTCCTGGTCCGGGTCTTTTTCTCGGCGGCGAAGGCGGGGGTAAAGACGAGACCGAAAACGGCGATCAAGGCAGCCGCGAGGAGGGAGGGGCGCAGGGAGGTTTTCATGATTACCGGGGAGACGTCGGCGTGGGGTCGCCGGGTTTCAAGGGTGGCGGTAAATTACCCGGGAAAAACCCCGTCTGCGATGTAACCGGGCGCCCCTGTCGCCGTCAACCGGCCGTTTGCATCGAGACGATGAAGGCGTCGGCCTCCTTGATCGACTTTTCCATATCGGCCATCAACCGGTTGATGTCGCCCTGCAAGGCCCGGTTCGTGCCGTCGAGCGAGGCGATGGCCTGGGCGTTGAGATTGTGCTTCAGGAAGAGCACCTGGTCATGGAAGGTGGCCAGCACCGGCGCCATGCGGTCGGCGGCCTGATCCATCACCCGGCGAAGTTCACCGTAGCGGCGCTTGGTGGTTTCGAGCTGGCGGGCGCTTTGGGCGCGCAGGGTGGCGTTGGAATACTGGCCGAGCTCGTCACCCCATTCGATGAAAAGGGCATCCGCGACGCTCTGGATCGCGGCGATGCGGTCGCGGACCGCCTTGGCGCGTTTGTCGCAATCCTCGTACGCGTCCTTCATCCGCTCATAGGTTTTCTGCAACTGGCTGGAGGGCGTGCCGGTCACGGACAGAAATTCCGCCAACGCGCTCGCGAATTGTTCCTTGGCGGCCTGTTGCGCACCGCGCGCTTCCGTCACCCGGTCCACCAGGATCCGGCGTTTGGGAATGCCGACCTTTTCCATCGCATTGTAGTAAGCCCCGGCGCAGCCTCCGAGCAGGAGAGCAAGGCCGAGCAAAAATGGCAGCAGGCGGGTTTTCGCGTATCCCATGACAGCACAACCGGAGCTTGCGGCGGGAAGGGCAATCCCAAATCCCATCCAAGGCCACGCGGCGTCAGTAGCGATGGACCACTGGACCGCCCGCGAACGTCGGTTCGGCGCGCCCGGCGGTCGCGCCCTCCCTCGCACACATGCCGGATGGGAATTTGAGGCCGGGTCTTTACTTCGCCTCGGCCACGGTTGCCGTCAGGGTTTCTTCGGCGGCGAGTGCCGGTTCGTCGGGCAGGCGCTTGAGGCGCTCGGCGAGCGGCGGGTGAGTGGCGAACATGGTCTTCCGGTTTTCTCCCCGGGCCTGCAGCTGCAGGAGCGCGGCGCGGAGGCCGCCAGGGGCGAAGCCGTTGGTCACGGCCAGCTGGCGGCCCACCTTGTCGGCTTCGAATTCCGTGGGGGCATCAAAGCCATTCACGAACATCGTCTTCAACATGCCGCTGAGATCCATGCCGACGACCGAATTGATCTGCTGCACTTGGGAGTTTACAGATCGTGCGTCATTGCTGCGTTTGAGGAGCTGGCTCTTTACGCCCGAGGTGGCTTCGTTGCGTTCGACGATCTTGAGCGCGTGCCGACGGGTGATGTGAGCGATCTCATGGCCGAGGATGCCGGCCAGCACTTCGTCGCTGGCTGCCTGTTCATAAAGGCCGCGAGTGATGAACACGTAGCCAGCCGGCGCGGAAAAGGCGTTCACGGTATCGGAATTGAGTACGGCGAAGCGCCATTCCAGGTCGGGTCGGTCGGATGTTCGCGCCAAGGCGAGGCCGACGAGATTGACGCGGCGCATGATGTCGTCGTCGCGAACCACTCCGCCGTAGCGGGAGAGAATTTCGAGCGCCACACTGTCGCCAATCGAGCGCTCTTCCTTGGGCCCGATGCCGGCGGCCTTGGCGATTTTCGAGGCATCCTTGGCCGTATCGAGGCCCTTCTTGACGGAGTCGAGGCCCTTGGTCAGGCCGCCGATGTCGAAAGCAGCGAACGAGGTGACGGCAACTGCGAGGGCCGCGGAGGAGAGAATAAACCGGGCTTTCATTGGTATTCCCCCTTTTTCTTGGTCTGAAGGTAAGTCTCAACGTCCTCGTGGGTGACGGCGGCACAGGCGGTAATCATCCATTCGAGGTCCTCTTGGGCCGAGGCAAGGTTCTGCTGGCCGGAGGCGTATTTGACGGCCGCTTCGTCGAGTGGGCGGGCCGCGGCGGTGGCCGTGGTTTTGCTGGCGGCAATGGGCGCGCCGTCGAGAAGTCCCTTGACCTCGGCCGGCTTGGTGTCGGCGAGGTTGCCGGCGAAGACCCAACCGCCGACCGGACCGTCGCTGACGCGCAGCCAGGCGCCCTTCACTTCTTCAACCTTCACCTGTTTGCCGAAGGGGAGCTGGCCGGTGGCTTCGGCGAGCGGCTTGGGCTCGGCGAGGAGTTTGGTTTCAATGCGCTTGGTGTAGGCAAAGCCACCGGCTTCGTAGGCGAACAGAGCCGAGGCGGTGAAAAGCGCGGCCAACAGGACCGCGGCGGGTGTGGGCTTTTTCATTTTGAATCCAGGGAAATGACGGGCTCCCAGTCGGACGGAGGCGGGGTGTGGGCGAAGGTGGTGGCTTCGGCGTGGAGGCGGTTGGTCGTGAGATCGCCGGGGCGCAGCGTCCGCGCCCGGGAAAGCGCGGTGACGGCCTCGGCGAAACGCCGTTCAACAAAGGCGGTGTAACCCGCGCGGTAGGCTTCGACAAACTCCTTTTCATCGACCGGCAGGGTGCCGGGTTCGCCATGGACCGTGTGAACCTCGATGGCCTGGTGCTTGCCCTTCACCCGCAGGCGGGTCAGCGGCCGGGTAACCATGGTGTGCTGCACGCGCCGGGCGGTTTCCTCGCCGATCAGGATATAGGTGCCGAAGGCCTTGTTGGCTCCCTCGAGGCGCGACGCGAGATTCACGGTGTCGCCCATCACGGTGTATTGCTTTTTGCGCGAGGAGCCGAGGTTGCCGACGATCATTTCGCCGGTGTTGAGCCCGATGCGCACCTCGAGTTTCACGCCGACCTTCGCGGCGTAGCGCGCGTTGATGTCGGCCAGCGCCTTCCGGGCCTCAAGGGCCGCACGGCACGCGGCCAACGCATGGTCGGGCAGAGCCTGCGGCGCGCCGAGCACGGCCATGACGGCATCGCCGATATACTTGTCCACATAGGCGCCGTGCCGGTGCAGGCACTCGCTGGTTTCCTCAAGGTAGGCGTTGACGACCTCGACCATCTGTTCGGCCGGCAATTTTTCCGAGAGGTCGGTGAAACCCGCGAGATCGGAGAAAAACACGGTGGCCTCGCGCCGCTCGCCGCCGAGGCGGATGGAGTCGGGGTTGCGCACGAGCTTGTCCACCACGCCAGGGTCCACGTAAGCACCGAACATGGCCTGGATCTCGCGCTTGCGGCGCTGCTCGAGCCAGAAATTTTCCGCCATGACGCCCAGCAACACAAGCACCACGGCCGCGAGCGGCGTGGCGGGCGCGAGGAACCGGCCGGCGGACATGCCCGCATAAGCGCCGCCGAGCAACACGACGGCCGCCGCGATCGCGGTGGCGAGGGGTGCGACCAGTGACAGTTGATTTTTTCCTGAAACGACCACGGCTGCTCCTGCCAGCAGGGCTGCGGCAAAAACAAACGGCCACGCCAGCGCGGTGATAAAACCGCCGGCCACGAGGTTGGTCCATGCCGTCCAATGGATGAGAATGCCTGGCTCGACGTCGCCGACCGGCAGCGGCTTGACATCGAACGTGCCGCTCGCGTTGGCGCCGAGAAACACCACGCGACCGCGAACGAGATCGAAGGCTCCACCGGCGAGCGGCGGTTCGTTGAGCAGAGCCCGGCTGAACTCCTCGGGGGAAAAATCCGGCGCCGCTTCAGCCAGCCGCCGCTGTGTATGCAGGCCCTCCAGCACAAATGGGACCGCCGACACGATCGGCACGCCTTGCGCGCGGATGCGTTCCAGTCCGCCATGCCAGCGCAGCAGGCCGCCCGCATCGGCGCGGCGCGGGGCGAAGGCGGCCGCGGCGAGCGAGTCCCGCACCATGTAGCGCCGGGCGACGCCATCCGCATCGGCGACGAGCGTGGTGTTGCCGGTGCGTGGTTCGGCAAAGAACGACGCATGGGCGCGGATGTAATCGTCGTTCCAGAATACCGGCGCTTTTTCCGGCGTGCGGCCCAGGACGGCGCCGGGCGTGGCCGCCGCGGTGGCCGCCAGCATCAGGTCCTGTTCCAGGGAATCCGATTCTTCGAAGAAAGTGAAATCAACCAGGACGCGTTCGGCGCCCGCCCGCTGCAGCGCTGCGATGACTGCGGCAAAAGCAGCTCGCGGCGGCGGCCACCGCATGCCCTGTTCTTTCAGCGCGGCGAGGGTCTGGTCATCGAATAAAACGAGCGCCGAGTTTTTCGGCAGCGGAGGCGGGCGCAGCGGATGCCGGCTGGAGGCGTCGAAGAAGGCGTGGTTCAGCGCGGGGGCGACCGGAGAGAGGTGAAACGCGACGACGAGCGCGACGACCGGCAGCAGCCAGCGCCAGCGGAGGGAGAAATCGGTGTGTGCGGGGTCGGCCAACCGCGCGGATTCGACCCGCTTCGTGCGTCCGAGGCAAGCGGCGTGTGGGGTAGCCGGCTTCCAGAGGTGGGAGGGCTTTGCGCCCCGGCGGTTGGAACGCACGCAAGGGAAGTCGGGGCATGAAGCCCCTCCCACACCCGAATCAAGAACTTCAGATCATGAGACAAATCCGCTTACCGGTTGGAGCCAGGCGGCTCGGCGGGAAATTAGCTCCGGGCGGGAACGCGGCCTGGGGTGCTGGCGGTGACGAGGGAGGCGGGGCCGGAGGGAGCGTCGTTGGCGGTGGAATCAGCGAGAGCCAGGAGCACACCGACGAGAATGACCGCAGCGAGATACTTGAAGTAGGGATCGTGTTTCATGGGTTGATGGTTGTTGCCGGCCAAGACGGAATTTCTCCCGACGTGTTTCCGTTGGGGTTGGAATATCTCCGCCAAAATTTCAGGGCGGGCCGTAACCTGCCCCAGCCCGAAACGTCGGCCCGCGTCGAAACCGATCGTGCATGGAGGTGGAACCTGACCTCCGGGCAGGTTTTCAGGCACGAGCAACGATCAGCCCGCCCGGAGGTCGGGCTCCACCTTTCAGCGCAAGTATGCCAACGGCATCTTCCCGCCTCAGGCTCCGCTGATCGCTTCGCCCACCAAGGCGCCGATGGCAGGCGGCAGGGCGATCGTCTTCGCCAGATCCTGGCCGCGCGGGCTCATTTTTTTCCAAGTCTTGCGGATGATATCCACGAATTTTTCCCGCGGGTAATCGGCGTGCTGCGCGGCGAAGGCCTCGATCTCGTTTTCCAGGAACACGAGGCAGGCGGCGTCTTCGAGCGCTTGCGTGCCGGGATTGGTCTTCATGGCGGACTTGGAGACCCAGATCGCGACTTCGTCGGCCTCGGGTGCCGGGACGCCGGCTTGCAGCAACAGCGCGCGCGCGCGATCGGCTTGTTTCTTGTAGAGCGACTGGCGCCACTTGAGGTAACCGACCTTGCCTTCGGGAAAAGTGTCGCGCGGGACACTCCAGCGTTCGAGATGCTGACAGCGGGCGGCGAGACGGAGGAGCGGCGTGGGGGCCGTCGCCGCGCGCGCAGCCCAGGACTCCATGCGGTCGGCATAGACCAGTTCGGCCGGCCGGCCGTCGGCGGCGCGTTTGGGATCGCCCGCATGGGCGGCATCAATCAGTTCCCGGGCTTTGGCAAAGGCATCCATGGGGCGAGTGTGCGGGGCAGGCGGGGGCTCGCAAGCCGGACCTGTTCACCAAATGCGCGACCATCCGGCGGACACGATCCAGCGCGAATACTCCCGGCTCGGCGCGTTGATCACGCGCGAATCGCTCCAATCGTGCATGACGCCGGCCTCGAGCGTGGTGCCCGGCGAAAGCGTGTGCGTCACGGATACATTGCCGGTATAGATAAGATCGTCGCGCGGACTGCCGGGATTGTAGCGGGTGCAGGAACCGCGGTGCAGGTTGGCAGCGGTGGCGAATGTCCAGCCCGGGGCGAGCGTGTGCTTCCAGCCCGCATCGATACTAAGGTCGAGGTAGGCGGCGCGGCCGCTGCCATTGAGCCACTGCCAGCGACGCAGCCCGAGGGTCAACGTGTCCGTCTTGCTCGCCGTCCACACGGCCGAGCTCTCGATCGCGGTCGTGGTCTGCTCGCGATCAAAGCCCGCTCGCACGGCCGAGCCGTAACGCCGCACATCGGGCCCGGCGAGCAGGTTCAGTTTCAAATTTGACCGCGGGGATCCCTCCACGCCGACGAGCCAGCGCGTGAAGGTGTTGGCATAGTTCAGGTGAACACCAAGCAGGTCGGCCTGGGTTTGTTGACCGGCGCGAACCGCCCCGATCGCGGCGAAACCCGGACGCACCCACCAACCCGCCTCGGCGCCGGCATACCACTCGCGCCGGTCCGCGTAGTTGGCGCAACCGGCCGTGGTTTTCTCGCGCACATGAAAGTCCTGGTCCAGAAGCGTGAACACGCCGCGCACGAACCCCCCCGACACCGGGTGACTCAGACGCCAACCGGCCTTGGTGATCGTTTGGGCCCGCCGGGCGCGGACAGGTTCGCCACCCAGCGCCGGACCTCCGCCGAGTCGGTTGAAAACCAGCGGCTCCTTGGCGCCGTCAGTATAGAGGACGGAATTTTTGGCCTCGAGCGCCCAGTCCCCGATCTTGCCCGACACGTTGAGGGCGAAGCGGTGATTGGTGTAGCTCTCCTTCCGGTAATGCAGATAGCGGACGAACTCCGGTGCATACGAGGCTTCCGCCTTGAGCCCGGCAGCCGCCTGGCCGTTCCAGCCCAGGTTCACTCCTGCCACCGCCACGGTATCCGAGGCATCAGCGGGCAGCGAAGGAGTGGTCTGGCCCGCGGCCAAGGCCGCATCGCTTTGCAGGTAAACATTGGTGTCTACGAGAAGTTTGAAGGACGTTGCGATCGTTCCGGCTGGTCGGGAATCGGCGGCGCGGGTTGTTCCCGTGAACGGGACGAGCAACAGAAACGTGAGAAACAGACGGGCAGTCATGCTTGGATCGTCTCGATTCCCCATCGCTCAGACAAAAATCAAACCGGGGCGAAACTTGGCAAACCCTGCGCAATCGTTGGGATGTCGTATGACAGGTTGTGGCGTCCGATGCGTTCCGAAGGACAAGAACTGAGGAGCCCACAAATGTCCCGCCCGGGTAACATCGGGACCATGGAATGGATCATTCAACTATTCACCCAGGAGTCAGTTGCCCGCACAGTCATTCTGTTGGGCTTGGCCGGAGCCGCGGGCTCGGCCTTGGGTAAAATCAGGATTTTTGGCGTCAGCCTCGGCGTGGCCGGCGTGTTGTTCGTCGGCCTCCTGCTCGGCTACCTCAAATTATCCGTCGACGCCCACGTTCTGGAGTTCGTCCGCGAGTTCGGCCTGATCATGTTTGTCTATACGCTCGGCCTGCAGATCGGTCCGGGGTTCTTCGGCTCGCTGCGCGCCCGCGGGCTGATGTTGAACGGCTTCGCCGCCACCATCGTGCTGCTCGGGGCCGCCATAGCCGTGGTATTGACTCTCGGCGGCTGGGTCGGATTGCCCGCGGGCATCGGTTTGCTGTCGGGGGCGACGACCAACACGCCGAGCCTTGCGGCCGCCCAGCAGGCGTTGAAACAGGTGGGCATCGAGGACAGTGCCGCGGCCGTGCAAGGACTGGCCTATGCTGTCGCCTATCCCTTCGGCATCATGGGAATCATTCTGACGATGGTGCTCGTGCGCCGCGTGTTCCGGGTGGACGTGAAGGCCGAGGTCGCCGTCGCCGAGGCCGCGCACGGTCCCGCCCGCCCCAAACCCGCCACGCGCAACTTCGAGGTGCGCAATGCCAACCTCGTCGGCCGTCAGCTCGGCCGGGTCCCCGGCCTCGCGGGGTCGGGCGTGGTCGTTTCCCGTTTCTCCCGCGGTGGCCTCGTCGAAGTGGCCCGTCCCGAGACCCTGTTGCGCCTGGGCGACATCCTGCACGCGGTCGGACCCGAGGAGGGGCTCGACGAATTGCGCGTGGTGGTCGGCGCCGACGCCGGGGTGGACCTGAAGGCGCTGCCCGGCGTGGTGACCAACCGCCGGCTGATCGTGACGCGCAGCGACATGTTTGGTCGCGAGCTGGGTGAGATCGAGGCATTCACCGAACACGGAGTCGTCGTGACCCGGGTGACGCGCGGCGGCATCGAGTTTACCGCCTCATCCGGGTTTCGGCTGCAGTTCGGCGACGTGCTGATGGTCGTGGGCGAAGCGCCGAAAATCGACGCGGTGGCCGCGGTCGTCGGCAATTCCAACAAGGCGCTCAATTCGCCGCAGCCGATCCCGTTCTTCCTCGGCATCGCGCTCGGCGTGATCGTCGGCTCGATCCCGCTCGCCATCCCCGGGTTGCCCGCGGCCGTGAAACTCGGCCTGGCCGGCGGCCCGCTCGTGGTTGCCATCCTGCTGTCGCGCATCGCCAACACCGGCCCGCTCGTGTGGTACCTGCCCGCCAACGCCAACCACATGCTTCGCGAGGTCGGCATCACCCTTTTCCTCGCAGCCGTCGGCTTGAAATCGGGCGAGAAGTTCATGGAGGTGCTGATGGGCGGCAACGGCCTGCGCTGGCTGCTGTTCGGGGCGATCATCACCGCCGGCCCGCTGGTGCTCGTGGGCGTGGTCGCCCGCGCGTGGAAGAAGCTCAACTATGCCGAGCTCTGCGGCCTGCTGGCTGGCAGCATGACCGATCCGCCAGCGCTGGCTTTCGCGCAGCAGACGACCGCGAGCGACGCACCGGCCGTGGCCTATGCGACGGTTTATCCGCTCGTGATGCTGCTCCGCGTGTTCTCCGCGCAGCTCATCGTGTTCCTGCTTTATCGTGCGGCTGGCGGTTAAAAGTCGCAACATACGGCGCGGCACGATTTGGCACCGGACAAAGTTCCGGGACTGTGCTTCGATCCGGGCCATCCGCCATGAATATCACGCTCACCCAGCTCATCCCCATCCTGCAGCTTGCGACTGGTCCTGTAATTCTGATCTCGGGCGTCGGGCTGCTGCTGCTGTCCTTCACCAACCGCCTGGGCCGCCTGATTGACCGTGCACGCAGCCTGCACCGCGAGCGCCTGGCCGGACCGAATGCGACGCAACGTCCCGTGGTGGAAGCCCAGATCGCCCTGATCGACCGTCGGGCGGGCATCTTGCGCCGCGCCATCGGCCTGGCCGGCCTGACCGTGCTGCTGGTGAGCGTGCTCATTCTCGTGCTGTTCATCGCGGCGTTGTTTCACCTGGAACTGGGCGCGGCGATCATCGCGCTGTTCTCACTCGCGTTGCTTTCGCTGATTGGATCGATGATCGGATTTTTGCGCGAGATCACGCTCTCGCTGGAAGCCGTCCGGCTGGAGACGCAAGGGTGAAGCGTCGCCGCGGAACCAACGGGTAGGGCGCACCGGCCCGGTGCGCCGCGGCGGAGCGGGCCGCTCCGCCCTACCACCCATAAACCACCTCAGAACGGATACCCGATCGAGAGCTGCAACGTCCCCGCCGGATCCAGCGGTCGCGGGTTGAGGTTGTGGCCGTACTCCAGCCGGATGGGGCCGATGATGGTTTGGTAGCGCACGCCCAAGCCGACGGAATACAGTTTCTCCGAAAACGGGTAATCCCGCAGATTCACCGCGGTACCCAAGGCGTCGGCGAAGACTACCGCGGACCACTTTTTGCTGAGCGCCTGTTCCAGCTCGAGATTGAGCTGCACGTAGGACTTTGCGCCGACGAACAATCCTGCCTCATCGCGCGGGGCGGCTTCGCCCCGCTGGTATCCGCGAATGGAACCGTCGCCACCGGGATAGAAACGGACGCTGACCGGCAGCGTGTTGACCGACGGAGCGCCGAAGGTCGTCACCACGCCTTGCGAATAGCCGGCATGGATCCAGCGTCCGCTCCCCCACGCGGTGTGATAGGAGGCGCCCCAGACGATCTTCTGGTAAACCACCTCACCGCCCAAGGCGCGGTTGGCGGACTCCACGTCGAGATTCAGCCGGTAGCCTTTGCGCGGGAGGAGGGGATTGTCGCGCCGGTCGCGCAGCACGGCAATGTCGAGGCTGGCGATGTCAGCTTGCGCTTCGCCGGCGCCCTGCACGGCCAGATCGATGTCGCTGTTGCGGAGATGGCGGAACGTATAACCGGTGGTCAGCGCGACGCCGAGCCGCCGGAGCGGCCAAAGCACGGAGACGTTGGCGCCGTATTCCTCGTGATCGAAGGAAAGCTCCTCCCGCTTCAGGCCGAACAGTCGCGCGCTGCCGGTGGTGATGGTGCCGAACAGGCTCGGCACCGTGTAGGTGTAGTCGGCCGACGAACTCTTCATGGACTGGACGAGCTTGAGGCTGTCGGTGTGCGCGCGGTCGAAGAGATTGTAGTGCCGCCATTCCACGCCGCCGCGCAACTGTTCGTAGCTGCCGTAGCCGGCGAACAGGTTGACCTCCTGCCGGCGGCCCTCGGCGAGTTCATAGACGGCGTCACGCGTGTCGGCCTCGGGCGGATCAAAGCGCAGGTCGACCGTGCGAAACACGCCGAGTTGGGAAATCCGCGCCTGGCTGTCGTTGAATTTCACCGGGTCCAGCAGATCGCCCGGCTGGCTGCGCACGAGCCGGCGCAAGGTTTTCTCCCGGGTATGGGTGTTGCCGGTGAAGCGCACGGCGCCCAGCCGAACGACGGGCCCGGGCGTGATCTCCGCCACCACCGTGACCGCGTTGGTGCCGTCCGCCGCGGGTGCCTGTTGGGCGACGAGCTTGACCTCCACGTCGGGGTGTCCCCGCGCATAATACCAGCGGCGGATCGCGGTCGCGGTGTCCTGGCGCCACAGCGGATTCCACGGACGGCCCACGCGGCCGCTGGCCAGATCGGGCGGAGCCTCGCCGCCCCCGGCCACGTTGTAGCGCAAGGCCGTCACCATCCAGCGCCGGCCTTCCTGCACGGTGATCTTCGCGCGGACGTCGCCGGAGGCGTGATCGATCTGTGCTTCGCCCGGCGTCACGACGGCTTCGGCATAGCCGGCCTGGCGCAGGGCCTCCTCGAGGTTGCCGGCGGAACTTTGCAAACGTCCCGGGGAGTAAATCCGTTCCGCCGCGAGCGGGATGAGGGCTGCCTCGCCGACAAAATAGGCGCGCGCCTCCTTTTCCTTCATCGCCAGCAGGCCGCCGAAGGTGATTTCTTTCAAAATGAAGCGCCGGCCCTTGGCGAAACGCAGGGTGGCGGCGGAGACTTCCAGCGGCCGGGGCAGCGGCGGCTCCAGCCGTGCATCGAGCGGAAAGGTTGCGATCCGTCCGTCCGGCAACGTTGTTTCCACCGTGAGGCTGGACTCGAGATAACCTTGGGCGTTCAGGGCCGAGATAAGAACAAGGGCTGCGTCCTCGAGCGCGCCGGCATCCATGGTCTTGTCGCGCGCATTGCCGAACAGCAGTTTCAATTTCTGTTCGGCGGTGCGGTTGTCGAACCAGCCGAGGCCTTGCACCTGCAGGTCCGCGGCGGGGAGCGGAAGAGCATTGCTGACCAAGACGGCCAGGCCGAGCAAAAGCGTTTTGTAGGGCGGGGTCTCGGAACCTCGCCTGTCTTTTCGCTGGAGGGCCGACCTCCCGGTCGGCCGCGGCCCAGCGGGAGCTGGGCCCTCCAAGGCGGGGTTCGGAGACCCCGCCCTACACCTGTCGCTATTTCTTTTCACGCGATTCGCTCTCCTCGGTGTAGGCGCGCCATTTCAGGCCCGCGTTGTAGCTGTCGAACCGGTCGTATTCGCCCAGCAGCGACCAGCGTCCGCCGAGCTTATATTCGAACTCGTAGGTTTCGCGGCCATCGCGCGAAACCCGTTCGCCGGCGGAAATCTCCAAGCGATCCTCCCCGCCGAAACCGAGGTCTTGAAAAATCCCCCGGCCCAGGTACGCGCCAAGCATCGCCAGCCGCGGGCCGCCGGGCGCAGCGACGGCCGTGGTGGTCTCGCTCGCGGGCGGCTGACCGGTCATCACCATCAGCAGCACGTCCGCGGCTTCCATGGCTGGCGTTGAGGTGAGCACGACGTTCGGCGCGGGCAGCTCGCCGGTCATCTCGAGCCGCAGTTGATAATCCCGGCGCTGCGAGGTGGCGTTGAGATTCACCACGGCGTGAAAGGGATCGGCCTCGCGCAGGCGCACGGCGCCCTGTTGCACCTTGAAGGTGGCAAACGGAAAAAGCACCTGGCCCTGGTCCACGGTCAGTTCGCCCACCGCCCGCGGTTCGCCGAGCGTGCCGCCCAGCTGGAAGTTGGCGGAAGCGGTGCCGCTGTACACCGTCGTGCGCACCCGCACCGCGCCCGGCGCCCGCACGGCTACGGCCAGCGGCCACTGGTTGTACGGCGCGGTCTCGACGGCGAAATACGGCGGCTGCCGCGTGACGCCGCGCCGTCCGGAGGGCAGCAG
>DATCRM010000183.1:0-7127 GCA_036568985.1 Lacunisphaera sp.
GCCGTATCCCTCCTCGGCGCGGCGCGGCACCACATAGGAGGGATTCAGTCCGAGACGGCGCAGAATGCCGACGAGGATCGTCGTGCTGCAGACACCGTCCACGTCGTAGTCGCCGAGCACCACGACCTTTTCGCTGCGCGCGATCGCCTGTCGCAGCCGGTCCACGGCGCGCTCCAGGTTCCCGAGCAGAAACGGATCGGCCAAACCAGCCAGCGTCGGCTGCAGAAAACGCGGAGCATGGACCTCGGGCACTTGGGCGCGCAACAGCAGCTCGGCGACGACCGGGGTCGTCCCCAGGCTGCGCGCGAGGGCCTCCACGCTTTCGGCGCGGACCGGCGTGTAATTCCAGCGCATGACAGGCGGAACGCCCGGTTACTCGGATGCGCGGGAAGTGCCGGCCCACTCGTATTTGGGCGCGATGTCCTGGTGGGCCTCGACGTGTTTCCGGTCACCCTTGTGCCACCAATAGAAGACCTGGGCGGCGATGAAGATAGCCGAGAAAGTCGACGTGACGATACCGACGAGGAAGGTAAAGGCGATGTCGTGCAACTGACCGCCGCCGAAGATCCAGAGCGCCATGGCCGCCAGGAAGGTCGTCGTCGCCGTCATGATCGTGCGGGCGAAAACCTTCCGGATGGCATTGTTGATGACATCCTTCAGCGCCCCGGTCGGGTTGAGCTTCAGCTCCTCTCGAATACGATCGAAGACGACCACCGTTTCGTTGATCGAGTAGCCCGCCACGCAGAGAATCGCCGCCACCATGGGCGCCGAGAACTGGTGGCCGAAGAGCACGAAAATACCGATGTTCATCAGGATGTCGTGGAGCGTCGACGCCATGGCGCCGATGCCGAAGCCGAACTCGAAGCGGAAGGCGATGTAGATCAGGATGACCAGCATCGAGGCGCCGATCGCCTTGATGGCGGTCCACTTGATCTCGCTGCCAATCGTCGCGCCGATCTGGCTCGTGCCAGCCTTGACCAGGCCCGCGTTCGGATAGGCTTTCTGCAGAGCGTCGAAGAGCTGGTCGGATTTGCCGTAGGCGGTCTCGAGTTTGAGCTGCTCCCGGCCGCTGCCGAGATCGCTGACGTAGGTCGGGTTGACCTCGCCCACCCCGGACGATTTGGCCAGTTCGCGGATTTTGCCGCTGTCGATCTTCTGGGTGAAGTTGGCCGTCACCTGGTCGCCACCGGCGAAGTCGATGCCGTAGATCCTGTCGCCCTTGTAGAGGACGACAGCCATGCTCGCCACGACGAGCAGGACGGAGCCGATGGCGGCCGGCTTGCCGTATTTGACGAAGTCGACGTTCAGGTCCTTCAGCATACGGCGCATGGTCATCTTCTTCAGGGTGCCTGATTCAACGATGAGCTCCATGAGGAGGTGACCGGTGATCAGCACCGAGAACAGCGTGGAGATCACGCCGATGAGCAGGGTGACGCCGAAGCCCTTGATGGGGCCAGTGCCGAGCCAGATCATGATACCGCAGATGATCAGCTGGACAAAGTGTGCGTCGAGAATCGTGGTGAGCGCCTTGATGAAACCGCCGCGGTTCGCGCTGACGAGCGTCTTGCCCTCGGCGATCTCCTCGCGCATGCGCTCGAAGATCAGGATGTTCGCATCCACCGCCATACCGATGGTGAGCACGATGCCGGCGAGGCCGGGCAGGGTCATCGTGGCATGGATGCTGGCCATGACACCGAGGATGATGACGATATTCACCGCGAGAGAGAGCACCGCGACAATGCCACCGGTGGCGTAGAACGTGATCATGAACGCGCAGACGGCAGCGGTGCCGATCAGCGCCGCCTTCACGCCGCTGGACACGGCATCGGTGGCGAGAGAGGGGCCGACCTCGTACTGTTCCTTGACCTGGAGCGGCAGATCGAGGGGATTGTTCAACACGCTGGCGAGATCGGTCGCCTCACGCTGGGAGAACGAGCCGGAAATCTCGGCGGAGTCGCTGTTGATCTCCTTCTCGACGCCGGGGGCGGAGTAGAGCTTGCCGTCGAGCACGATGGCGAGACGACCGCGACGGCCGGTGCGCTGGCCTTCCTCGGCGATGGCCTTGGTCACTTGGGCGAATTGCTGGCTGCCCTCTTTGCTGAAGCGCATGATGATCCGGAAACGGCCGTATTCATCCATGACCGGGTAGGAATCGGTCACGGCGGCGCCACTCATCTCGGGGATTTGCTTGATATAGAGTTCCTCGCTGAAGGTCTCGCCGGTGCGGCCTTCCTGCTCGAGGGTCATGGCCACGTAGCCCGGCGGCGGCTCCATCGGCGGCGTCGCGTAGGGATGCACCAGTTTGAAATCGAGGCGCGCGGGTTTCTTCATGAGATCGGTGATCTCAGGATTCTCCTTGGTGGAGGCGCCGGGCAACTGCACCTCGATGCGGGTGGTGCCGACCGGACGGATCAACGGCTCGGTCACCCCGAGGCTGTTGATGCGGCTTTCGATGATCTCGATGGCCTTCTTGAGCTTTTCCTTGCGCGCGTCGTCGCTGACATTGGCAATCGCGTTCGAATCGACTTCCAGGGTGAAGGCGATACCGCCCTTCAGGTCCAGACCGAGCTGCAAGTGGCCCTTGGAGCGACGCAGGAGTTCGTCGAGCAGGATCGTGTTACGCTTCTCGATGTTCTTCAGTTTGTCCTCGAGGCGGATCTGCGGGAAGAACTGCGAGAGGTCGATCTTGTCCTCGCGCGCGATCTGCTTGAGCGCGACAAATGTGCTGCCGGACTGGCCCGACTTCACGCGCTCGGACACTTTGGTCATGAGCGCAGCGAACTGGGCGTTCTTGGCGGACGCCTTGTCCTTGATGTAGAGGCCGAAGTCCTGGTCCTTGATGGGCAGGAGGCTGAATACCGCCCACAATACGACGATTGCGGACAGGATTACTTTCCAGAGGTTTTGACGAAGCATGGGTATTGGTTGTTAAAGGGGTAGCGCGGCGGCGGGCCCGCGATGCAGCCAAAAAGACGGACGCCGCTCAGGCGCCGGCTTTCTTCACGAGGGCGCTGACGAAGCTTTTGCCGACCTCGACCTTGGCATTGTTGTCGCCGATGCGAACGACGAAACGGTCGTCCTTCACGCCGGTGATGACACCGTAGATGCCACCAGCCGTCACGATTTCATCGCCCGTCTGGAGCTCGGTGAGCATCTTCTCGTGCGCCTTCTGTTTCTTGCGCTGCGGCGCGATCAGGAGGAAGTACATGGCCGCGAACATGAGGACGAGCGGCGCGAGTTGGACGAGCGGATTGCCAGCGGGACCAGAGGGAGCGGCGGCTTGGGCGAGGAGAACGTGTAACTTAGTCATTGCGTCTGCGGGTGTTTTGAAAAATTTGAAAAGGGCGACTAAGCCCAGCCCAATTTTAAAAAGCAAGCCTAACCCCGCTCACCGCTCATCCTGTAAAATTGAAGACCAAATCCGCATCAAATTGGTCCGCCGCCCAGTCCGAGGAACACTATGGTTTCAAACGCTGGGGGGCCAATCACTTCTCCGTGGATTCCGAGGGATTTGTGCAGGTCCAGCCCCTGTCCGACGGCCGCGCCGTCCGCCTCATGGATGTGGTCGAGGAAGCCACCAGCATGGGACTCAAGGCCCCCTTGGTGATCCGCATGCAGGACACCCTCCGCCACCGGGTGACCCAGCTCAACGAGGTTTTCCAAAAAGCGATCAAGGACGAGGGCTACAAGGGCGACTACCGCGGGGTCTTCCCCATCAAGGTCAACCAGCTCCGTGAGGTCGTCGACGAGGTGATCTCGGCCGGCAAGGATTTCAACTACGGCCTCGAGGCCGGCTCGAAGCCCGAGCTCATGATCGCACTCGGCATGCACGAAGGCGGCCAGCGCCTGATCATTTGCAACGGTTATAAAGACAAGGATTACATGCGGCTCGCGCTTCTCGGCCGCAAGCTGGGCAAGAAGATCATCATCGTCATCGAACAACTCTCCGAGGTGGACAGCATTATCGAGATCGCGAAGGAGACCGGCGTGAAGCCCATGATCGGCTTCCGCGTGAAGCTCCAGACCCGCGGTGAGGGCAAGTGGGCGATGTCCACGGGCGACAACGCCAAGTTCGGCCTCAACACCGCCGAGATCCTTTTCGCGGTCGAGAAGCTCCGCGCCGCCAAGATGCAGCAGTGCCTGCGCCTCGTGCATTTCCACATCGGTTCGCAGGTGCCCAACATCATCACGATCAAGGCGGCGGTGACCGAGGCCGCGCGCTTCTACTGCCAGCTCGCGAAGATGGGTTTTCCCATGGGCTATCTCGACGTCGGCGGCGGCCTCGGCATCGATTACGACGGCTCGCGCACGAACTTCGAATCGTCGATGAACTACACGGTCGGCGAATACGCCCGCGACGTGGTGTTCAACATCCGCGAAATCTGCGAAGCGTCCGGCATCAAGGTGCCCGACATCGTCACCGAGTCCGGCCGCGCCGTCGCCGCCCCCCACTCCATGCTCGTCGTCGAGGTCTTCGAGCGCATCAACAAGCACGAATCCCTCGGCAAACAGCACCAGCCCAAGTCGCGCCACAAGATCGTCGACGACCTGGCCGATCTCCTGAAGAACAAGCCGAAACTCGGCCGCCTCGAGCGTTTTCACGACGCCCTGCAGAAAAAGGAGGAGGCCTTCTCGCTCTTCAATCTCGGTTACCTCGACCTGGAGAACCGCGCCGCGGCCGAACAGATCTTCTGGCAGATCTGCGAACAGATCGACAAGGAGAGCACCAAGGCCGGCTACCAGCCCGAGGAACTCCACGACCTCAAGAAGCTCCTCGCCGACCAGTACGTCTGCAACTTCTCCGTCTTCCAATCGCTCCTCGACAGCTGGGCGCTCAAGCAGCTTTTCCCGATCACCCCGCTCCACCGCCTCAAGGAAAAGCCCACGGTCAACGCCGTGCTGGTGGACATCACCTGTGACTCCGACGGCAAGGTCGACCGCTTCATCGATCTGCAGGACGTGAAGGATTACATTACGCTCCACCCGCTCAAGCACGGACAGCCCTACTACCTCGGCATCTACCTCACGGGCGCCTACCAAGACATCATGGGCGACCTCCACAACCTCTTCGGTCGCGTCAACGAAGTCCACGTCTTCCTCGAAGACGATGAGCCCAACGGCTACTACATCGAGGAGGCGCTCGCCGGCTCGCGCATTTCCGACGTCATCGAAGGCGTGCAATACCAGTGGGAGGAGCTCTGCCGCCGCATCAAGCAGCAGATCGACCACGCCACGAAGAAGGACCTCATCAAGCCCCGCGAAGGCGTCCGCCTCGTCGAGTTCTACGAATCCCAGATGCTCGCGAAGACCTACCTCAACATCGAGCAGAACGGGAAGAAGAAGCGGTGATGGATTGGGCCGGGCTCGTGCCGTGTTTAGAACTGTAGGAGGGGCTTCACGCCCCGACATGACGCAGGCTGCGGATGCGCTACATCGGGGCATAAAGCCCCTCCTACAGGACGAACCATACGCCATCCTCAGCTGACGGCCGGCCATACCGGCACGACGCAAAAACTTCCAATCTCATCCCGCGCTTAACGATACCGGCAACGCGACGCTGGAGCCGGGAACCCCGTGGTGAAACATCGGGGGCCATCTTCATGAGAGCGTCCCTCGTCCTCCTGCCCCTCCTGATTGTTGCCTCGACCGGCCGCGCCGCGGAACCGCTGGCCGGCGTCATTGACTCCGCTCTCTCCACGTCGGCGAAGCAATACGAGTGGATGCTCGCCCACCTGCCGGACGATGGGAAACATCCGCGCACGCTGACCGAAGGCAAACTCACCACGGTGCTCGCCCGCGACTGGACCAGCGGCTTCTTCCCCGGCTCGCTCTGGTATCTTTTCGAGGCCACCGGCGATGCGAAATGGCGTACCGCCGCCGAGCGCTTGACCGCCGAGGTCGGATCCGAGCAACACAACATACGCACCCACGACGTCGGTTTCATCCTCTACACCAGTTACGGCAACGGACTGCGCCTGACCGGCAACGCCGACTATCGCGCCGTGCTGCTCAACGGCGCGCAATCGCTCAGCACCCGTTTCAACCCCGCCGTCGGCAGCTTGCAGTCGTGGGACAAGCGCAACGGCTGGGACTTCCCCGTCATCATCGACAACATGATGAACCTGGAACTGCTCCTCTGGGCCGCCCGCGAGGGCCCGGCGGAACGCTACCGCGACATCGCCATCCGGCACGCGGACACCACGCAGAAAAACCATTTCCGCGCCGATGGCAGTTCGTTCCATGTCGTCGACTACGATCCTGCCGACGGTCACGTGAAACAGCGCGTGACACACCAAGGCGCGGCCGACGGTTCCGCCTGGGCCCGTGGCCAGGCTTGGGCGCTCTATGGTTACACACTGATGTATCGCGAGACCCGCGATCCACGCTACCTCGCCCAAGCCCAGAAGATCGCCGCCTTTGTCATGCATCATCCCCGGCTGCCAGCGGACAAAGTGCCTTACTGGGACTTCGATGCGCCTGGCATTCCCAACGCCCCGCGCGATTCGTCCGCCGCGGCCATCATGTGCTCCGCCCTGCTGGAGCTGCGCACCTATGTGACCGGCGCGGCCGCGGTTGAATATTCGACATTCGCCGAGCAGCAGCTCCGCAGCCTCGCCTCGCCCGCGTACCTCGCCGAACCGGGCACGAACGGAGGTTTCCTCCTCAAGCACGCCACCGGCAATCTCCCGAAGAACCTCGAGATCGACGTGCCACTCATCTACGGGGACTATTACTTCCTCGAAGCCCTCTTGCGCGCCCGCAAAGGGTTGTGAGAAGAGGCCCCCCGAACCGGGACGTTTTTAATCAATCCCTCGGGGCGCAAGCCCCTCCTACAGCTCCCATGAGACTTCCCCTGCTCTTCGTGCTGACCGCCACCTTGGCGTTCGCCGCCGGTCGTGAGACCATCAATTTCAACCCGGGCTGGAAATTCCTGAAGTCCGATCCCGCCGGCGCCGCTGCGTCGGAATTCGATGACCACGCTTGGGAGACGGTCTCCGCCCCGCACACCTTCAACGACACCGACACCTTCGACAACTGGTCCCTGCCCGGACATCGCGGCGAACAGGAGCAATGGAGCGGCCGGACGTGGTACCGAAAGACCTTCAACGCCCCGACCGACTGGCGGG
>DATCRM010000184.1:0-2701 GCA_036568985.1 Lacunisphaera sp.
CAGATGCACCGCGTTGTCGTGGCAGCCAGCAACCAACCAGCGGCCGTCGGGCGACCAGACGAGGGCGTAGATGGCGTTGCCGTACGGAAATTCCTTTTGCACGGCAAAGGTCGTCGCATCCCAGACGACGACGTGACCGAAGCAGGCGGCCGCGATGGCGGAGGTCGAAGGCTGGAGGCTGGAGGCCGGAGCCAGGGCGAGGGCGGAGATGGTCTTGGGTGCGTCGGTAAATGTATGGGCGAGGGTGCCGTCGGTCGCGAGTGCGACCAGTTTGCGACCGGCGGCGGCGAATAAAAACCGGGGGCCGACGGCGCTCCAAGCCAGGTGTTCCACCCAGGCATTGCCCAGCGCGACCTCGGCGGTTTGCGCGCCGGTCACTGCGTCCCAGAAACGCACGCAGCCATCCTGTCCGCCGGTGGCGAGACCCGTGCCACCGGGCATCCACGCAAGACAGTTCGCCCCGTCCGGATGGCCGGCGAGTTTGTATTTCACGGCGTCGGTCGCGGCGTCGAAAAGGGTGATCCCTCCCGCGGCCGAGACGGCGGCGAGCAGGGTGCCGTCAGGCGACCACGCGAGGTCGATGGCATAGTCGTCGAGGGCGGCGGCCCAGTGCTTGGCGAATTGCATTCGCCCGCAACTTGCGCACACCCCGCGCGTCGCGCAAGGCGCGAGTGAGGTCAGGCCTGAGTCTGGATGACGACCGAGTGCCAGCCGGTGGCGTAGGTCTCGAATCCGGGTGACCGGGCCACGCCAATGACCGCACGGCTGCCGCCGAGTTCGATTTCCCGGTGACCTTTTTTGAGCGCCAGCAGGCGTTCCCGGTCGGGCAGGTCGAGCTTCTGGGTCAACGCGTGGCCCGCCGAATCGGCGAGCAGCGTGCCATCGGACGCGATGATGCACGCGCGCGTGCGGGACCGGTCCGCTTCGTCCACCGGCGTCTGGCGCACGATGGTGTCGGCCAGGGCGTCCCAGCGGAAGACAACCCCCAGCACGCCGAGCGTCTCGCCGTTGGCTTTGCCGTCGCGACAGACCTTGCAGGAATAAACGAGCACGCGTTCGTTGCCGGCGAGCGGGGAACGGTGGGCGGTCTGGAAACCGAACTCGTCGCCGCTGGCGCAACCGAGTGCGGTGCGGAACCAAGGGGCGGCGGCATGGTTGGTGCCGACGGAACGGTAGCGGTCGGGACGGCCATTGGCCACGATGACGCCATCCTTGCCGGCCAGCACGATGTCGAAATAAACGGTGTAGGCCTTGAGGATGACGGCCAGGCGCTCGGAGGCGTGAAGGGCTGCGGCGGCGGAAGGCTGCGCGAGCGCTTCGACCATGGCGTTGTCGGTTGCCCACCACCGGCAGTCGCAGGAACGCTCGTAGAGATTGCGGTCGATCAGGTCGATGTTGACGAGGGCCAGGTCGGCCAGACGCGTGCCACGCACATCCGAGGAAAGGCTGCGGCTGATCGATGTGAGCTCCCCGACGAGACCCTGCGATTCGGAGCGAAGGCGATCGGCGGCTTCCGCAGTGCGGTGGGAGAGCGAAACCATTTCCTGCCCGACGACGGCGAAGGCCACGCCGGCGGCTCCCGCCCGGGCGGCCTCGATCTGGGCGTTGAAGGAGAGCAGTCGGGTTTGGAGATTGATCTGCTCGATTTCACTGCCGGAGGCGGCGATGCACCGGGCCAGGTCGGTGCTCAGCTGGGAAATACGCTCGGGCGTGGATTGCTTGCCGGAAACGACAGGCTGGTCGGACCTGGTGAAGGGTTCGGCGGCAGCAGGATCAGGTTGGGCAGGGGCAACCATGGGCAGGGTGGGGGCTGCATCTATATCGGCTTCTGGAAAAAAAATTCAGGCGAAAGTAATTCATGTCCTTGGCGTAAGAAGATGAGCCTCGTTCATTCATCATACACGATTAGACTTCTTGATGCCGCGCGAGGTATCGGCCGGGACTTGCGGCCGCTGGCAAAGAGAGTATCTATTTTGGGCATGGCTTCCGCGCCCAAGATCCTGGCGTTCTCTGGCAGTGTGCGTCGGGAATCGCTCAATCAGAAATTTCTCGAGACCGCGGTTGATGCCGTGCGCACGGCCGGTGGCGAGGTGACGCTCATCAGCCTGAAGGATTATCCTCTGCCGCTTTATAACGGCGATCTCGAGGACGCCGAAGGGTTGCCGGCGAACGCCCGCAGGTTGATCGATCTGATCGAGAGTCATGCCGGTCTGATGATTGCGTCGCCGGAATACAACTCGATGAACACGCCTTTGCTAAAGAACACCCTCGATTGGTGCACGCGGGCCGATGACAACCCTTTCACCGGTCGGATCGCCGCGGTGATCTCGGCCTCGCCGGGCGCGTTGGGCGGCATCCGTTCGCTGAAGCTCGCCCAGCAGTTGCTCCTGCATCTGGGCTGTCACGTGGTTCCCGGAAACGCGATGCTGCCGCAGGCCAACAAGGCGTTCGGCCCCGATGGAAAACTGACGGATACCCGCGCGCTCAAGACCGTCAACGAGCTCGCCGCGACGCTGGTGGAAACCGTGCGAAAGCTGGGGAAGTGACCCCAAAGCTACGGCCTCATGGCTTGTTCGCTGATAGCAAATCGCACCGACCCGCTCCTCTCTGTCTGAACACTTGAGCGGCCTTAATGTTTAACCTCCTCCCTGGTCTTCCCGCACACCCCGTCGCTACGCGCCACCCCTCTTCATAGAGGGGA
>DATCRM010000185.1:0-8673 GCA_036568985.1 Lacunisphaera sp.
CGGTTGGATTAAGGGGGATAAGATTAACTTGGGCATCCTGGCCTTGCAGGAGCCGGCCGACCGCGTGGGCGTTTTCGGCGGTGTCATTTTTACCTTCGATCAAGGTCCATTCGTAAAAGATCCGGCGCTGCCGCTTGGCGATGTAATAGCGACAGGCCTCCATGAGTTCAGGCAGAGGCCACTTTTTCGCGACGGGGACCAGGGCGGCCCGCTCCTCCTGCGTGGCGCCATGGAGAGAGACGGCGAGGTGAACCGGCCGGGCTTCGTCAGCCAGCCGGATGATGCCCGGGATGACGCCGACCGTGCTGAGCGTGATTTTTTTAGCTCCGAGCGCCAGGCCGCTGGAATCGCGCAGGATGTCGATGGCCTGCATCACCGCGTCATAATTGTGTAGGGGTTCACCCATGCCCATGAGGACGACATTGCGCAACCGTTCGTGCCGGGCATGCGGGGAGGAATGGGACGGTTCTGCCAACGGAGGCGGGACTATCAGTCCCGCGGTTTTTTGGCTGCGCCGCGTTTTGCTTGCGGGACTGATAGTCCCGCCCCCAGCCGGAGCGGTCTCCCATAACACGCCGTCCACGTGCATCGCTTGCGCGACGATTTCGCCGGCCGTCAGGTGTCGGACAAAGCCCATTTGTCCGGTCGCACAGAACACGCAGCCCATGGCGCAGCCGGCCTGGCTGCTGATGCAAGCGGTCACCCGGCCGGTGTAGCGCATGAGCACGGTCTCGATGCGGCGGCCATCGCCGAGCGCGAGCAGGTATTTGCGCGTGAAGCCATCGCGGCTGTGGGTTTCCACGGCAACCGGCAGCCGCCCAAAGATCAGTTCCGCTTGCGCCCGGTCGCGGAAGCGCGGGGGCAGTTCTGTCATGCGCGTCCAGTCCTCCACGCGGTCGACATAGACGTACGCCCACAGCCGCGCGGCATGCACAGGGCTGAAATCCCAACGGGTCGCGAGCTGGCGCAGATCGTCGCGGGTGAGGTCGTAGAAGTTGGCGGGGATGGTGCTCAAGCGGTAGGAGGGGCTTTATGCCCCGAAGGATCGCGGCGTAAAGCCGCTCCTATAGTTGCCATGACAGTATTTGCCGCCAGCATGCCGCCCATGGCAAAGGTCGTCCTCGCCGGTGGCAGCGGATTTCTCGGTCAGGCACTCGGGCAGAGGCTGGTGGCCGCGGGTTGGGAAGTGGTTGTGTTGTCGCGCGAACCGCGACCCGACGCGCCGTTCCGCGAGGTGCAGTGGAATGCCGGGACCGGCGTGCCCTGGGCCGCGGAGCTCGAAGGTGCGTCGGCAGTGGTCAATTTCGCCGGGCGTTCCATCCATTGCGTACACACCCCGGAGCACAGGCGTGAAATCCTCGAGTCACGGCTCAACGCCGTGGCCGCACTGGGTCAGGGCTGGGCCCGCGCCAGAAATCCACCGCCCGTTTGGGTGCAGTGCAGCGCGACAGGTTTCTACGGCAATGCCGGCGATCGCTTCTGCGACGAGTCGCGCGCGCCCGGGTCGGGTTTCCTCGCCGAGGTTTGCCGCCGTTGGGAGGAGAATTTTGCTGCGTTGGAATTACCAAAGGTGCGCCGTGTGGTGTTGCGGCTTGGCGTGGTGCTCGACGCGGAGCACGGGGCGCTGCCCCCGCTCGTGAAGCTCGTGCGACGTTTCCTCGGCGGCGCGGCGGGCGGTGGCCGGCAATACTTCAGCTGGATCCATCGCGACGACCTGACGGCGATTTTCCAAACGGTGCTGGCGCGGCCGGAACTGCATGGCACCTACAACGCCTGCGCACCCGCCCCCGTGACGAATGCCGAGTTCATGCGAGAGTTGCGCGCCGTGTTGCGCCGGCCGTGGAGTCCGCCGGTGCCGGAGTTTGTCGTGCGGGCTGCGGCGGGACCGCTGATGGGCGTGGACGCCAGCCTCGCGCTGCACGGCCAGCGGTGCTCGCCGCAGCGCTTGCAGGCGGCGGGTTTTGCTTTCACCCACCCGGTACTGGGTGGGGCTCTGCGGGATCTGCTCGAACCCGTTTGACTGGAGCCGCAGCGACCTCGCTGCGGTCGGTCAATGAACCACGGCGGGGTCGCCGTGGCTCCAGAAAAGTCCGGCTACACCGAATACTTGCTCTTCTCCGGCTCGACGGGGGACAGGCCTTCGTAGTTGTGGACCGATCCGGCGGTGTCGCTCCACAACGGCAGGTTGTCCTGCCGCCAGCGCTTAGTCAGGACGATGTCGTTTTGAACCTCGCGGACCTTCGCCTGTAACATCATCCGGTTTAACGCGGCGAAGGCGACATCCTCGACGGTAACATTGACGGTTTGGGCCAGCCGTTCCACGGCGTCGTGCTCGGCGTGTTCGAGGTGGATCTTGATGACGGGCATGGGGAGCTCCTTTTTTTGGGGGTGAATCAAAGATAGCACCGTTTTCCGAGTTTGCTGTGCAAGTATTGCGAATTTCCGGCCTCGGCCGCGGGCAATGGGACGGCGGGCTCGTGAGCCGAGGGGCGTTGCCTTTTGTCGCGCAAGTCGCACCCTTGAGGGATGATCGAATGGTTGTCCAAGTTCCTGCTGGCCTTCATTCCGTTGTTCGTGGCGATTGATCCGGTCGGTTTGGCGGCGATCTTTCTCGGGCTCGGCCACAACGTGGACGAGGGACAGCGACAGAGAATCGCGAACCAGGCGACCTGGACGGGCGGGCTGGTCGCCTTGGGCTTTCTCATCCTCGGTCAGAGCGTCTTCAAGGCGGTGGGCATTTCGGTCAGCGACTTCCAGATCGCAGGCGGGCTCATTCTTTTCATTCTCGCGGCACGCGATCTCGTCCAGTCGGCAGCGGAGCAGGAGAAGTTGCCGCCGGATTTCGGCGTCGTGCCGCTGGGCATGCCGCTGATCGCGGGACCGGCTTCGATCACCACCCTGCTCGTGCTGGCCCAGAACGAACAGGTTGATCTGTCTGTGATTCTGGTCGCATTGGCCGTGAATCTCGCGCTCGTCGTGTTCGCGCTCCACTACAGCCAGTGGCTGGGCCGCAAGATTGGCGGCACGGGCCTGCGTGCGATCTCGAAGATCGTCTCCATGCTCCTCGCCGCCATCGCCGTGAGCATGATCCGGCAGGGGCTGCGGAGCTGAGACTTTTAACCACGGATTGCACGGATGAACACTGATAGGCTGATTCATCCGGAGATCAGCGAGGCAATCAATCATTGGGGCCGCGATGAAGGTGTTGAATACACTGAAACCGGGCCTGGACGAAAAAGCCTACGAAAACGCGCTTGTCATCGAATTGAGAAAGCGAGGACACACCGTGGATCAGCAAAAGAGATTCGATGTAATCTAGGAAGGCTTGGTTGTGATACCTTGGTTCCAGACCTGATTGTGGACGGATTGGTGATTGCCGACCCTAAGGTCACAGAGGATTTCACGCCGAACCACATCGCACAAATGCAAGGCTATCTGGCCATCACCCGTTTGCGGCTGGCGATGCTGCTCAATTTCAAACACGCCGATCTCAGATGGAAGCGAGTGGTTCGCTGACCATCCGTGTTGATCCGTCCAATCCGTGGTCAAAAACTCCTACCCCCGGAACGTCGTCAGCAGATCCGTGTAGATCGTGGCGGCTTCGACGAGGTCCGCCACTTTTGCGCGCTCGTTTATGGCGTGATAATCATGACCGCCGGGGCCGTAGCCGAGCGTCGGGATCCGCAGCACGTTGGCGAAAAAATGCATGTCGTTGAATCCGGTCGACACGCAGAACTGCGCGGGATGCCGGCGTACGCGGGCCACGCTGTCCCGCAAGGCGGCGGCGAACGGCGTGGACGGGTCGCGGTAGCAGGAATGATTGTCGGACACCTTCTCGATCGTGATCCGGCATTGCGGGATCCGGGCCGCCGCCTCCTTGAGGAACGCGCGCAGATCGCGTTCGGCTTCCGCCACGGTCTCGATGGGCAGCACGCGGCGGTCGATGCTGAAGCTGGCGGACGCGGGCACGGTGTTGATCTTGCCGCCTTCGCCGGCGGCGAAAACACCGCCGAGGTTCAGCGTCGGGGTGCGAATCTGTCCGTCCGGGGTGCGGAATTTTTTCTTCGCGAGAATCTGTTTGTAGCTGTCGAGCGCGAGGACGAGGGCCGACATTTTCTCGAGTGCGTTAACGCCCTCCTGGGGCGTGGAGCCATGGGCGGCGCGGCCGTGTACGCGCACGTTGAGCCACACGACGCCGTTGTGTCCGCAGCAAACGCCATCGCCTTCGCCACCTTCGCCCACGATCGCATAGTCGGCGCGCAAACGGCCATGCGCAGTGACCCAACCGGTACCGAGGGTGCTGTCGGTTTCCTCGTCGGCCGTGAAGGAGACCTCGACGTTGAAATTCGGCTTGGTGCCGGTGGCACGGAGGGCCTTCAGCGCAAAGACGATGCTGGCGATGGCACCCTTCATGTCGGAGGTGCCTCGACCGTACATCCAACCTTTTTCCACCGTCCCGCTGAACGGGCTGCCGTGCCGCCATTGGCCGGAAACCGGCACGACGTCGTAGTGGGCGTTGAAGTGGACGGTCTTTTTCGCGCCGGTGTCCCAGAAGCCGATGACGTTGAAACGCGGGTAATCGAGCAGGTCTGGTTGGGTTTTCCGCTGGAGTGCGCGTGGTATGGACACGCGGCGAACCTGCAAGCCGATGGGGCGCAGAGTCTCGGCTAGCAACGCAGTGATCTCGCCGTAGTTTTCGCCCGGGGGGTTGACCGTGCGCAGCCGGACGAGTTGCTGCAGGAAGCTCACGAGATCGGCTTGGTGGCGGTCGAGATAGCGGGCGGGCGTCATGCGGAAGCCGAGAGGCAAACAGTTTGGCAGGCTTCAGGCCAGCCGTGACTGGTTAAAATCAGGGGATTTTGGCCCGGGCTCGGAGTCTCCGCAAAACCGTGGTGAAGATGACTTTGACAGACGTAGCGAGCGGAACAGGATCCTTGCATGGCATTGGCTGACATGCGCAAAGACTACGGAACCCTGGGTCTGCTCGAGAAGGACCTGGCGAAGAATCCGTTCCGGCAGTTCGAACAGTGGTTTCAGGAAGCCGAGGCCGCCAAAATCACCGAGCCCAACGCCATGACGCTGGCCACCGTGGACTCCGACGGCCGGCCCTCCGCGCGCACGGTGCTGCTGAAGGGCTGTGACGGACGCGGGTTTGTCTTCTACACAAACTATGAAAGCCGCAAAGGCCGCGAGCTGGCCGGGAACGCTCGCGCCACGTTGCTCTTTCCCTGGATCGCGATGGAACGGCAGGTGATCGTCGAAGGTTTGGTCACCCGGGTGGCTCGGGAGGAAGCGGAAGTCTATTTTCACAGCCGCCCCCGCGCGAGCCAGCTGGCGGCGTGGGCATCGCCGCAGAGCACGGTGATTGCCGGCCGGGCAGTCATTGAGGAAAGTTATCGCGTCATTGAGAAAAAATACGAGGGCCGCGAAGTGCCGTTGCCGCCGCAGTGGGGCGGCTATCGGGTCGCTCCCGAAATTGTGGAATTCTGGCAGGGCCGCCGGAGCCGCTTGCACGATCGTCTTCGTTACCGGCGTGAGCCGGGCGGGGATTGGGTGGTCGAGCGTCTCGCCCCCTGAGCCATGCCTGACAAAACCAAGCGTGGGGCTCCGGATCGGGCCCTGATCGCCCATCTGCCCGAACCTGCCATTATTACCGTCGGCGACTGGATCGACGGCGGGGCCGAAATCCTTTTTGTCAATGCGGCCTTCTGTACGTTGACGGGATACCGGCCGTCTGAACTCGAAGGCAAAAACGTTCGCCGGCTGCATGGTCCGCGAACCGATCTGGCCGGTCTGCGGCTGGCCCGCCAGCGCGGGCGTCCTATCAATACAGGCAGCGGCGAGGGCTGGCTTTACCGGAAATCCGGGAAGGAATTTTTCGCCCGCTGGAACTTTCGACCCTTGAACGCAGGTTCCGGTGGCCCGCTGGTCGTGGTATTTCACGATCACACGGAGTACTGGCGACAGCGCGAGGCTCTGCTGCGGTCGCAGAAACTCGACACGGTGGGTTTGCTCGCCAGCGGAGTAGCGCACGATTTCAACAACCTGCTCTCCATCATCAACGGCAGTTGCGAGATCCTTGCTCCCAAGGTCGCCGGGCAGCCGGAGGTCGCGAAGGAGTTGAAGGAGATCCACCGGGCCGGGCTCAAAGCCGCCGCCGTTGCGCGCCAAATCCTGGAGTTCAGCCGCCGCCAGCCCACCGAACCGGCCGTGGTGAATTTCAACACGCTGATCCGCGAGATCACCGAGATCATCCGCCGCATTTGCGGCGACACCATCGAGCTCGAACTACGTCTGGCTTCGGACCTCGGCAACGCGCGCATCAGCCCGACGCATTTTCAACAGGTCTTGCTTAATCTGTGCTTCAACGCCCGCGACGCCATGCCGCGTGGCGGTCGTTTGGTCGTCCGCACCTTCAATCAAACCATCAAGTCTTCCCGGGGCAACCGTTCGGCCCTGCCCGCTGGCGATTATGTGGCGATGGAGGTGGCTGATAAAGGCACGGGCATCGCGCCGTCCGCGCTGAAGCACATTTTCGAACCTTTCTACACCACCAAGTCCCGCGGCACCGGACTCGGTTTGGCGATGGCCCACGGTATCATCCGGCAAGCGCGCGGTCGCATCGCGGTCCAGCGCACGTCGCGCCAGGGAACCGTTTTTGAGGTAAGCTTGCCAGAAACCGCCGAACCCGAGCAGCCGACGCCGACCACGTCGGGCGATCTCCCGGTTACCGCCGGCACGGAATCGATTTTGCTGGTCGAGCCGGAAGCGACCCTGCGCCGCATGATTGCCGGGATCCTCGCCGGCGACGGTTATGCGGTCACCGACGTGGCGACGCCCCGCGAGGCGGCGCGAACCAAAATACGCCCGCAGCTGGTAATCGCCGATGCCAAGTCCGAGACAACCCGGGCGTGGTTGAGCGAACTGTGGCGAAACAATTCCAGCCTGCGCCTGATCAACGTGGGCGAATCGGCGGTGAATCCCCCGGGCTTTTCCCGGGAAGGAGTAGTGCATATGCCCAAGCCTTTTGTCCTCAGCGGTCTTTTGCAGCAGATCCGCCGGCTGTTGGACGCGGCCGAAAAAACCGGACGCTAAATGGGGTGGTTTGGGTATGCGTGAGGCGAAAATAAATTTCACGGCCTCGCGCGCCGACCAAAGACATTGCGCCGCGTTTGCAAACCGCTTATTTGGGAGGTTGTCATGGTTCCGTCCTACCCTTCCACCCCGCCGATTCCGGGGCAGCGCTCACTGGCTGCCATCGTCTTCACGGATGTGGTGGGTTTTAGCGCCCGCATGCAGGCGAACGAGGAACAGACCCTGCGCTTGCTCAAGCAGGATTTCGAGATCATGCGCGAGGCCTGCATCCAGCATGAGGGGTCGGTCCTCAAGACCACGGGCGACGGCCTGTTGCTCCATTTCATGAGCGCGGTGCAGGCGGTGGCCTGCGCCCTCGCCATCCAGCGCACCTTCGCCGAGCGATTGAAAAGCAGGCCGCCCGAAACGCCGCTCCTTCACCGGGTCGGCATCCACCTCGGGGACGTCTTTTTTGACAAGGACGACGTGATGGGCGACGGCGTGAACATCGCGGCGCGCCTGCAAGCCGAGGCCGAGCCCGGCGGCATCTGCATTTCCCAGACCGTGTATCATGTGGTGCGAAACAAGCTCGCCCTGCAGGTCACCCGCCTCGGGCCGCGCGAGCTGAAGAACATCTCTCAGGCCATTCCCATCTACAAATTGTTGCTCAAGGCCCAGTCGATCGAGGACTCGACCAAGGCGGTGATTCACCACGATGACGGGTCCGATCCGCCATTGCAGCGGATCGTCGCGTCGCGCCGCACCTGGCTTCTCATGGCGGCGGGTCTCATTCTCATGGTGGTGGCGGCATTCGGAACGCGGGCCTGGATCCGTCATCAGCGGGCCGAAGCGCGCGCCGAAGCCGAGCAGGAGGCGTTGAACGCCATGTTCGATGCCGAAACCCCGGCCAGCATTCGCACGCTGGCCGACTGGCGGCGCGAGTTGTGGGACAAACGATCGGACGCGCTCGAGACTTATAATTTCGGAGCGCTCGCGGACGATTTGCGCAATCCCGGTTCTCCGGTCACCGGCAGGCCCGAGGCGAACATCCGGGCGCAGACCCTGCAACGGACCCAGTACCTCTTCGATTGGATGAGAGCCGCATTGCAGCACTACAACCAAAGTTATCCACTGGTCGTGCGCGAGCTCACCGGGACAGCGCCCAAGGAAATCAAAGTCTACGTCAAAGCCGACGGCCGGCTCTATTACACCGAAGGCGGCGCGATCCGGCAGCGGGCGTGGAGCGAGATCAGGCCGGCAATGATGGCGGCTATTGTCGCCGGAGCCATCATTGAGGCCGATCCGCTGCCATCGCGCGAGGTGGTGCGGGGAGCCCAGGCTTTCGCCAACCTCTACTACCTGCCGGAACTGCCGGCGGCATTGAGGCAGGGCCGGGCGCAGCGCTTCAGGCGTTGAGAAAACCACCCAGCTTGGCCGACCTTGTGTTATTCCCTGTGCGTCGAATACCTCGGAGCTTCCGCCGTCGCCGGGCCTATGGCGGACAGGTGCTCCGACTTGGTTGGAGGCGGGGCTATCAGCCCCGCGTTTGGGAAAGAGCGCGGCCTGCGCCTCGCAGGACTGATAGTCCTGCCTCCATTT
>DATCRM010000186.1:0-6290 GCA_036568985.1 Lacunisphaera sp.
CGAGGAGGGGTTGGGTATCGGGGGATTGGGTCCCGCCGGCGGTGGCTCGTTGAGCACGGCCCAGAAGGTGCCGAGCGTCTTGATGGCTTCGATGAATTCGTGAAAAGTCAGCGGCTTGACGACGTAGGCATTGACGCCCAGTTCGTAGCAACGGGCGAGATCCTGGTCCTCGCGCGAGGAAGTCATGACCACGACCGGAATGCGCCGGAAACGCGGATCGGCTTTGAGCTGGCGGAGCACTTCGATGCCATCCACGCGGGGCATCTTGAGGTCGAGCATGATCACGGCAGGGTCGGCCCCGTCACGCCCCGCATAGTCGCCCCGACGGAAGATAAAATCGAGGGCCTCGGCTCCGTCGCGCAGGGTGGTGACCTCGTTCGCCAGGTGATACTGATGCAGGGCATCGAGCGCCATCTCGGTGTCGCGCGGACTGTCGTCGACCAATAGGATGCGTCTGGGAGTCATGAGGGAACAGGGGTTAATGATTGGACCGCAGTGAGAGGCCGAAGGGTCAAAAAAAACGTGGCTCCGGCATTCACCTGAGCCTCCGCCCAAATGCGGCCGCCATGCCGGGTAACGATGCGACGCACGCTGGCCAGGCCGATGCCCGTGCCCTCGAACTCATCCGCCCGGTGCAATCGCTGAAAAACGCCGAAGAGCTTGTCGGCATATTTCATATCAAACCCCGCCCCGTTGTCCCGGACAAACACCACGATTCGGCCGGCTTCCGCGCCGGCGACGCCGATCTCGATCTCCGCCGGATCCCTTAACCGGGTGTATTTAACGGCGTTGGCCAGGAGATTGACGAACGCCTGCCGGAGCATCGCGGCGTCACCGCACACGCGGGGCAGCGGAGCGATTTTCCAGCGGATGTTGCGGCCCGGCGCCGCAAGCGCGACATTGGCGCGGACGTCGCCAACCAACTGGTTGAGATCCAGCTCGGCCTCCCGCATCTCCGTCCGCCCCATGCGGGAGAAGGCCAGCAGGTCGTCGATCAATTCGCCCATTTCGCGCGCCGCAGCCGTGATGGTCTTCAGGTAGCGCTGGGCCTTGGGGGAAAGCCCGTCACCGGCTTCGCGGGCGAGCATCTCGACGTAGCCCTGCACGTGGCGCAACGGCGCCCGCAGGTCGTGCGAGACGGAATAGGAGAAAGACTCGAGTTCGGTGTTGGCCGCCTGGAGCTGTTGGTTGACCGCATGGATCTTTTGCGAACTCTGGAAAACCTCCGCCTCCATTCGCTCCACCCGGGCACGCAGCTCCGTTTCGCCGTTACCGCCCGTCGCCTTCTTCCGCACGAAATCAGTAACATCCTCCACTCGATGGATGAGATACACCACCCGGCCTTCCGAATCGGTCAGCGGTGAATTGATCGGACTCCAGTACCTTTCCTCGAAGTGGCCGTCGCGGTTGCGCACGTCGTACTTCTGGATCGGCATGGTGTCGGCCGCCTTGGTGCGCGCCACCCGTTCCAGCGAAGCCCGGAGATTCCGGACCCCGTCGGCGCCGGGATCGTCCGGATTGTCGGGAAATACCTCGAAAAGCCCGCGGCCGAGGATGGCGTCGCGCTGCGTCATGGTTGCGGCCAGATAGGCGTCGCTGACCGCCACGATCCGGTAGGCCGGCGTGAGGATGAGATAAAGCCCGGGCAGGGATTCAAACAGACTTTGCAGTTCGGCCCGGCTTCGCTGCAACTCCGCGTTAACGGATTCGAGCCGCTTGGCGTACGCCTGCAGCTCTTGGTTGAGCGTTCTGATCTGTTCTTCCGTGCGCTTGAGCTCCGTCACATCGCGGGCCGTCGCGTACAACAGTTCACCGTGGGGTGCCGAACGCCACGACAGCACGCGCCATGAACCGTCCTTATGACGGAACCGGCACTCAAAGTGCATGACTTTTTCCCCGCCCCGCTGACGTTCAACCTCTTTGGCGGCGGACGCCCGGTCGTCGGGATGGATCTGCTCCATGAAGGGAATCGCCAGGAATTCCTCCACGCTCCAGCCCAGAATGTCGACGACGGCGGGGCTGGCCCGCTTGAACCAGCCATCCACGCCCGCAATACAGAGAAAATCCAGCGACAGGCTGAAAAATCGATCGAGTTCAGCCTCCGCGTGTTTTCGCTTTGTGATGTCGACCACCGTCGACAAATCCTCGTAGCTGCCATCCGCAGCTCTCCGCCGTTGAAACGAAAACATGACCCAAGCGAGCCCGCCGTCGGCCCTGAGGTAGCGCTTGTCGAGGGATAGGTGATCGATCGTCCCGTCCTCCAACTGCCGGCTCAGCGCCGACTGGACGGACCGGTCCTCCGGGTGAGTAATCCGGAGGAAAGCATCGGGATCGTCCACCTGGTCCCGGGTCAGACCGCAAATACGCAGATGCGCGTCGTTGATGAGACGGGTCCGGCGGCCGTCGGATTCCGTACGGGCAAAGGAAATGCCGATCGGAATTGCATCGAAGACGAATTGCAGACGCGCCCGTTCCCGGGATAGGTCGGCCAACGCGGCCGCGAGTTTGGCGTCGGCCGCCCGCTCTTCACTCACATCGCGAAACACTAGCACGACGCCGGTGATGCGGCCTTCCCGGTTACAGATCGGAGCCGCGCTGTCGGCGATGGCCCGTTCCGTGCCGTCGCGGGCGATCAGTGCCGTGTGGTTGGCCAGCTCCCGGATCTCTCCCGAAGCGAGCACGTCGTCCACCGGAATGCGGCCGGGCTCGCGCGTCTCCTCGTTGACGATGCGGAAAACCTCGGCGATCGGCCGGCCTCGCGCTTCCTCAAACGGCCAACCGGTGAGTTTCTCGGCCACACGATTCATGCGCGTGATGCGCCCCGCCGTGTCCGTGGCCAGGACCGCGTCGCCGATCGAGTGGAGCGTGACGGCGAGACTTTCCTCACTGCGCCGCAATTCGACGGCCAGACGGGTTCGGGCGTCGATTTCCCGGCGCAACACCTGAAACACCGCGACCAGCAGTCCGACGCTAATCACCAAGCCAAGTCCGAGGGTCAGCAGCGTTTTTTGCGTGCTGATTTCCCCCCGCAGCAGCCGTACGCGCAACAACCGGTTTTCCTCTTCCTGGAGATCCGCCACGCCTCGCCGGATTTCATCCATCAGATTTTTGCCCACGCCGGTGGCCACCAAGTCTTGCGCCCCCGTGCGGTCGCCCTGCTCGCGCAAGGCCACCTGCCGCCGGGAAGCATTCACCTTGCGCCCAATTAGCTGCTCCAGGCGATGTAGCCGCTCGGCCTGAACCGGGTGGCCCGCCGTCAACCCTTGCAATTCATGTAGGAGTTCCCGCGCGCGCGCAGGGGCGGATGCGGCGGGTTCCAGGAAACTGCGTTCGCCCGTCAGCAAGTAGCCGCGAGTCCCCGTCTCGACATCCTGAACGGCCGACAGGGTGGCCGAGAGCTTGCCCAGAACCTCGTGGGTGTGGTTCACGCGCTGATTGCTGTCCACCAGCAACCGGGTGTTGTAGAGGACTGCCCCGCCCATCACCGCCAGCAATAAAAGCGCGAGGGCGAAACCAAGTGAACTGGCCGAGCGCCGCAATTTCGCGAGGAAGCGGTCGCGCTCGAGAAACAGGATACCCGCGCCCAGAATCAGCAGCAGCAGTCCGGTAGGGGCGGCGATCGCCGTGAAGGGCCCGAACGAGGCGAGGACGGGGAAATCATAAAGATATCCCAGGAAAGCGAGCCCGGCCATCACCGAGGTGGGCAAGACCAGCCAGGGCTGCACGGCCCACCCTCGGATCCGAGCGGGTGCCAGCAGGGCAGTACCGAGCAACAAAAAACTCAGCGCCGTTGGAATCGCCATGCGACCGGGATGCACCGTATCGACCGCGTCGGCGGACTCCTTGAACAACCTCTCGTCAATCCCGAGGTTCGCGCCCGACGCGTATTGCACCAATGTCAGCAGTCCGATCAGCGCGGCAAAAAAAGCCCCTCCATGCGCCAGCCGCTTCCGAAGGCTGGCAGTGCGAGAAGGCTGGTAGCTCCCCGCCTTTAAAGCCAGCGACGCACCCAACAGCATAAAACACAGCGCGGTGTTCGGCTTGGCCTGCACCTGATGAGGAAACAATCCCTTCAGCACCGGCAAATCACCGATCCAGCCAACCATGATTACCCCACCCAGCGCAAAGGTCACCATTCCGTGCCAGAACGCGACGCGCTGGTCCGGAGCCGCGGGCGCAGCTGCGCCGTCGGACGACACATTTTCGTCCGATCCCGACACTGGCCCGTGGATGGTTGTCGGTTTCATGGTACTCGTTCGCAACGCAAATAGACTCTGAGGCCAGCCCTAGGGGGTTAGGCTGGAAGTGGCCCGGGAGGTTAACGAACTGACGCTGGATCAGCGGCATGTGCCACTGACTCAGCGAAGTGACCTAGGGCTAGAATTACCTACCACGGGCGCGTTCGCAACTCTGTTTTGTAAGAGTAACTTTTCCAATAGAGGATCATTATCGAACGCGCCGGGTCCGCCCTATGCCTCCGAACCACCAAATCATACGACGCAGTGATGCCAAGTTTGGATCGGCTCAACACCTCATCTGGAATTGAGATCACTCGAGCGTGAACGCCTGGCGTCCGCGAGGTCAGTACCCCACGCTGCGAACCGGCGGGGAGTGGCGCGCCTCGAACGTGAGTGCAGCATGAGTCCGTGCGGACGGCAGGCTGAAACTCATCGTGGTTCATGCAAATTGCCGGAAAAAAATTCGCAGACTCTACCCGGCCGGATAAGGCATTGTCATCTCCCCCCTTGACGCGGGTTTTGGCGGGCGGTTTCATCCGACCTCATGCCCACCAAGCCAGCTCAGACCGTAAAATACCAACGCATCGTCCTGAAGCTCAGTGGCGAAGTCTTGCGCGGAAAAGGCACCGAGGCGATCGACGCCGCCACCCTCGAGCGGATGTGCGAACAGGTGAAGGAAATCCACGATCTTGGGGTCCAAGTTTGCGTCGTCATCGGGGGCGGCAACATCTTCCGCGGCCTGCAGGGGTCCAAACGCGGGGTGGATCGCACCACCGGAGATTACATGGGCATGCTCGCCACCGTCATCAACGGATTGGCAATCATGGATTGTCTGGAAAAAATGGGAGTGAAGACGCGCGTCCAATCCGCGATCCCGATGAACCAGATTGCCGAACCCTTCATCATGCGCCGCGCCATGCGCCATCTGGAGAAAAAACGCGTCGTCATCTTCGTCGCCGGCACCGGCAACCCGTATTTCTCGACCGACACCACCGCCGCCCTCCGTGCGTCCGAGCTCCGTGCCGACATCATCATGAAAGCCACCAAGGTGGACGGTATCTACGACAAGGACCCGAAGAAATTCCCCGATGCGGTCAAATACGATGAACTCACCTTCATCGAGGCGCTCAAACAGCGCCTCAACGTCATGGATTCCACGGCGTTCTCCCTCTGCCTCGACAACAACGTGCCCATCTTGGTCTTCAACCTCGACGATCCCCACGCCATCAAAAAGGCCGTCTCCGGCCAGAAGATCGGCACGCTCGTCCACGGTTGATGCGAGCTGCGCTCGCGATTATGGGTTATTGGTTAAGAGTTGAGAGAACCAACCCGGGTGTCTTTCCTGTCCTACCCCTAACCATTAGCGCCTAACTCTTAACTTTCATCCATCCCATGAGCAACGCCCCACTCACCGACGCCCAAGTCCGCATGAAAAAGGCCGTGGACCACACGCTCCACGAATTTTCCACCATCCATACCGGCAAGGCCTCACCCGCCATGGTCGAATCCGTCCAAGTCGAAGCCTATGGCTCGATGATGCCGCTTAAAGGCTGCGCCGCCATCACCACGCCCGATCCGCGCATGATCCAAGTCCAGCCCTGGGACAAAGGTCTGCTCCGCGCCATCGAAAAGGCTCTCCAGATGGCCAACATCGGCGTGAACCCCGTCGTCGATGGCACGCTCATCCGCCTCCCCTTCCCCGATCTCTCCAAAGAGCGCCGCCAGGAATTCGTGAAGGCCGCGCAGCGCCTCGCTGAGGAAGGCCGCGTTGCCGTGCGCCATGTTCGCCGCGACGCGATGGAAGCCGCCAAGAAACTCAAGAAGGACGGCAAAATTTCCGAAGACGACGAGAAGCGTCTCGAAAAAGATGTCCAGGCCGCGACCGACAAGGCTATCAAGGACATCGACACCCACCTCGCCAGCAAGGAGAAGGACCTGCTGACCGTCTGACCGCGAGCGACCAGACGAAGGACCAAGTCCCAAGGATCAAGTATCAGGAACGGGCGGGAGCAATCCCGCCCTTTTTTATGCCCTTTAGCGGCGGTCTATGAC
>DATCRM010000187.1:0-40476 GCA_036568985.1 Lacunisphaera sp.
GATTGGGCTGGTCGATCTGGGTCGCAAGGCGCTGGAGGGCTTCATCGAGGGACCGATGGAAGGCAACGGGGTTGAGCAACGCTGAAACGGTTTGGTGAATGCGTTGATTCCAGCCGCCGGGGGCCTGCGTGACCGCGGGAACTGACACCATGCCAATGCCAGTCAGGCTGCAGGCGGCGGCGAGGACAAGGCAAGCCCCCTTCGCCCGCCCGAACCGGCGATTGTCGGCGGTCAGCGCCGGATACGAGCACACCACGAGCAGGCACATGATGAAATGTGCCATGACGTGGCCGTCGGCCCGGACGAAGCCGTGCTTCCAGTTGATGAAGATCACCGCCCCGAGAAGCAGGGACGCGGTCAGCGCGGCGCGGCGCTCCGTCTCCCCGAAGAGATAGAGCAGGGTGTATGCAGAGATGCTCCCCAGGGCCAGCAAGCCCGCCGCAAGCATGGCAGGTTGTTCATAAACGGCCATGGCTTCGACGTAACCGAGGCTAACTTGCAGGCCGTAGTAGAAAAAGCTTGGTAGCGCGGTGATGCTTTGCTGCTCGAGCAGCCAGAGCCCCAGAAAAGTTACGATGAAGGAACCCGCCAGCCACACCGCCTCCCGACGGGCACGAGCCAGCAGAAAATAAACAAGGAGCACTGCGAGGCTGAAAAGACACACCAGAAGATTGGTGAACTTCATCAGGGAGAAGACCCCGAAGGCCGCCCCCACGCTGACCAGCCAGAGCGGCCGGCGGCAGGCAGGCCGCATCAGCAACAGGCTGAAGGTTGCGATGAAATTCATCTGCATGGCGTCCGCATAGATCGAACCGAAGAGCAGGATGTAGCCGTAGTATAGCGCCTGTCGCCATCCCGTCAGTTCCTGGCCGAAACGATACAGGGCCACGGCAATCAGGAAATTACCGGCAATCTGCCACGTCAGAAACGCGGCAAAATGGCTTCCCATATAGGTCGAAGCCAGCAGGTATCCCAGCGGCCCGTAGGTGAAAACGATGTCCGTGCCATGCTGTAGATTGTGCTCGGCGGCGTAGCCCATGACCATTTGCCACGAGGCATCGAGACTGACCAAAGGTACGACTGGCAGTTTGATGAGACTCAGCCAGACCGCGACGACCAACAGGGCCTGTCCGAGCCACCAGCTGGCACTTCTTTGCTGAACTGGGAAAGTCTCGTTCACGTACGCGCCAAAGATTGGTGGATGAAAGGGGCAGGCAAGGTCTTTAAGGCTGATGCGCTGGAACGGTCGCGACGGGTTCGAGCATCGGCGTGGTCCAGTAGGACCAATCAAACGCCGTGTTGTAGGCCGGTCCGGGATGCGTGATCAGCACGAGGCTGTCGCCCGGGTGGGGTGGAGGTACCTCCACTTCTCCGGACTGCAGCCCGCGGTCCGCCGCGTTCTCCGCCGGGTTTAGCAACCGGCGGTACAGTACTCGGGGTGACCCGCGCTGGGGTTGGTATTGGACGATGAACTCAACCCCGTCGGTATGCTCCGAAATCTTCTCGTAGGCTCCGGGCGCGAGCCCATGACCAAAACGAAGGCGGCTGGGACCGGCGGGCAGCGGGAAGCGGAGCGCGGTGTAGGCATGGCATAGCCACCCGGCCTGGCCTTCCTGCTCAACGGGTACGGGCTTGAACGCGGCGCTTACCTGATCAACTGGGACGGGGCCGGCGGCGGTCGTCAGATGAAGGTCTTTCGGCTGCTCGGAAGAGGCGGTCCAAGTCTGCGGCGCGGAAATACTGTGCCTTCCGTCGGTCGATCGGGCCACGATCCGGATGACTGGCGCCTGGTCGCCAGCGGTCGCGGGGTAGGGAATTGAAATGACGAGCAAGCGTTCCGCCGCCGGCGGAAAAGTCACGGTGTGCATGTCGCCGGTGCCCACGCAAATTCCCAACTGCTGCAATTGTCCGCTAGGATCCGATCCGTGAATGACGATTTTGGCGCGGCCGGAGAAGTCTTGAGTGATGTTCTTCAGGATGCCGACGGGCGCCCGCGGGGTATTGTCGTCGACCGGCGCGCTCGCTGCAGGATCCTTTCGAAGGTAGAAGTGGAACCAGCCTCGGGGTATGGACCGCTGGGGTTCGTATTCGATATAGTGCTGCTGCAAATAGGCGAGGAATGGCGGAAATTTTTCAGGAGAATAGTTTTGGAACTGCCGGTTGAGCGCTTGACTGGCGTCGACGATCACGCGTGGCCGGTGCTTCTCGAGATCGGTCAGCAGCTTGTCCATGGATTCCGGCACAATGGCGTAACTCGTGTCGCGTCCCAGGTTGGTCCAAGGGATGAGCCCGGTCAGAAAGGCGCCATGTACGTAGCGGCTGGCGGGGAGACGGTCGGACAACGGATGAAAATCTGAATAGAAACCCCAGACAAACAATCGGTCCTCCCGAGTGGTCACTTCTCGTACGATCTTGGCCATGGCGACGGAGGGGTCCTTGTGCGGTTGGATCGCAGCCCGGTAAGAAAGACAGTGATGTAACTGCACCGTTACGGTCGCGATGAGAGCGCCCGAAACGAGCAGAGCCGGGGCCAGTCGCCATTGCAGTCGGCGCAGACCGACTAAGGACCACGCGGTCAGCGGCCCCAGCAATTGCCCGGCCACCAAGCTCGCGGGCGCGAGCAGTTGGATGCTGTAGTGTTCGAAACCACGTCCACTCAGGGTGGTGGCGCCGAGGCTTCCGAGCAGCCAGACCGGAGCAAGTAGGAGGCGCACTGCGCGGTCGCCCCGTCTATGGGCAGGGCGGAAAAAGAAATAATAGACGGTGACGAGCACGGACAAGACCAGCAGCGCCAGCAGGGAAGGGGCGAAGTGGTGGAGCAGTTCCAAAGGGACCCGGATGGTGGGGAAACGGACGGCGAGCGGAACCTCCGGAACGTAATAGCGTGTGTTGTAGGTCCAGGTATAGAAGACGAAGTCGTCCAGTGCGCCGCGGGCGGAAAAATACAGGACGGTCAGCAATAGCGGCAGCGCGAAACCTATGACCAGTGCCGCGGCTTCGCGCCAACGCCGTCCCGATTCCGGTCGGGGTCCGGTTAGCAGGCACCACGCCTGCAGGGCGAGCGGAGCGCCGAAATCGAGCAACGCCGGCTGCTTGGATAGCGCGGCCAGGCCATAGAAAATTCCGGTGCCGATGAACCAGCCCAAGCCGCCCCGGAGATGTCCGGTGAGAAACAGCCATGCGCCCAGCGCCGAACAGAAGGCCAGTGGCCACTCCGTGTGCAGAGCCAAGTTGTCCATGGGATTGAACAGGCAACAGGCCAGCGCGGCATAGAGCCATAGCGACCAGCCTCCCGCGACGATCCCATCAATCCTTCGCCCGATCAAAAGCACCAGCAACGCCGTCGCCACCACCAACAAGGTGTGGGTCACGTGAATCGCGTCCATGTTGTTGTCGCCCGCGATGGCAAACACGGCGGCGTACAGATAATAAGTCAGGGGAGCGCGCAGATCCGTCGCGTCGCGGTAAGGCACGCCCCCCGCAAGAATCTCATCGGCGATGGCAGCCGTGATGCCTTCGTCCACGTTCCAGACGGGAGTCGTCAGTGCGGGCTGTCGCAGCCAAGCGATCCAAATCGCGGCCAGCAGGAAAATGCCGAGCACCAGCCATGGCCGTCCGGGCGAGGGTCCTTCCCGGCGTTCAGTCATGGTCCAAGTAAGCCTCCCGCGCCAGCGCGACGTGGGCGGGCAGCACCTTGTGGTAATCGAAATAGCGAAGGGCCTTGGAGTACGCGGTAGGCGTGAGGGACTTCCCTCCGCGCTCCTTGTCGAGGCAGGTCTTCATCGTCCGGGAAAGCGCGAGATGATCACCCGGGGGGACGAGATACGCCTCCTGCCGTTGGGTAACCATTTCGGGAATGCCGTGCACATCGGTACTGACAATTGGAGTGCGGAAAGCCATCGCCTCGAGCACCACGCGGGGGAAAGATTCCTCGAAGCTTGAGCAGACAAACATATCGGAGAGGGCGAAGTAGTGGTAGGCGTCGCGCGTTTCCATCACGATGTCGATGTTGGGGATCGCCATGCGTTTGATCTCCTCGAGCAACAAGTCCAGGTAGATGCCGGCCCGGCCGCCCACGAGGAGGAAGCGGTAACCGCGTCCCCCCTGATGCTGCTGGTTGAAGTGCTCGACTGCGCGGATGAAGGTGTGCTGGCCTTTGCGCTCACAGACGGTGCCGATGTTGGCGATGATGGTCTCGTCGTCCCGGTATCCGTATCGCTGGCGGAGTTCCGCACGACTGTGCTCCCTGCGGAAACGGTCGATGGTGTCGATGGCGATCCAGCTTGGCACGAGGCGGAAATTGCCCCGCACATCGAAATCCTTGTAGTAGGCTTCGGTCGCGCGACAGAGGAACAGAGCCCGCGTGGCGAGGCGGAAGGCCTCATGAACCTGCACGTGCATGGCCAGCGGCAGCATCTTCTCGAAGAAGCGGAACACCGAACTGCTCTCATGGATGTAGAACAGCGAGGGCCGGTTCGCCAGCTCCGCGAGGTGGATGCCCCAGTAGCTGACGAGCGTGTTGCAGACGACCAGATCGATGGTTGAAAAGTCAATCGGCTGTGCGACCTCGGCAATCCGGGTCTTGAATTCCTCCGGCGTGCCGGCCGCGTAGATCCGGTGTCGGTCAACCAACGTGATCTTTGCCCCCAGCGCCTCGAAGGGTCCCCGCAACGGCCCTTCCTGGGAAGTCAGGACCTCGATGCTGAAACCGGCCTCGCGAACCATGTAGGTGGCGTATTCGAGGAGGAACAGCGGTGCGCCCTCGAGATTGAGATTGTGCGTGATCAGCAGCAGTCGGAGTTTGTCGGCGCGTCCGGCATGGACGTAGTGTACGGTGGAGGCGACCAGCCGGGAGTTCTGCAACACCAGATTCGGATTCAGGCAGGGATCACGATGGGAGGGATACCGACGCAGGAAGGCAATGTGCTCGGCCTCGTCGAAGGTTATGCCGCGGGTGGCGCTGCCCCAGTGCATGAGTTGGGCCTGCGGCGTATAGATCACCCGGCGGCCGGCGGCACGGACCCGGAGGCAGTAGTCCACATCGTTGTAGGCGACCCCAAAGTCCTTTTCGTCGAAACCGCCGAGTTCACGATAAAGTTCGGTGCGGGTCAGCAAACACGCGCCGGTGACGGCCGAGACTTCGCGGGCCGCATCGTGCCACTCGACGGGCACCTCGGCGGGGCTGACTTTGGCAAAGGGCGTGTCGGCGAGTCCGCCGTGCGGCCCGATGATGATGCCGGTATGGTTCAGTGTCTTGTCGGGATACACCAATTTGGCTCCGACCACGCCGACGTCCGGCAGCGTGAACCAGCCGACCATCTCTTCCAGCCAGCCCGATTCCAAGGCGTTGACGTCGTTGTTGAGATGGAGAACGAGCGGAGTGTCGATGTGAGGCAGCGCGAGATTGACGAGGTGCGCGTAGTTGAACGGGGCGCGATGGTCGGCGGGCCGCAGGACCTTGCAGCGGACATCCGGATGTTGCTGGATTCTTTCCAGGAACTTCACGGCATCGGCGTCCCGTGAATGATCGTCAACGATGATCAGCTTTACGTGGTGCCAGTTGACTGTGTCGTTCAGCAACTCGAAGCATTCCTGCAGCAGGTGCAGCCGGTCGCGCGTCGGGATGACGATGGTCACTGGCAACCGGGCGAGCAGATTCGACTGCCAGTGAATCTGGTGGTAGGACAGGCGCCGGTGATGGGCGGTGGCGGGGAGAAATGGTTCGGCTGGCCAACGGCGGCGTTGCAGAGCCTCCGCGAGCGCCTGGCGCGTCTGCTCGATCGAAGGATCTGAGGGGCTGACTTCAACCGGCCGGCTGGCGCGCGCGTGGAAGCAGACGTGGGGGACGTGGGCTACCGCTGCCGGAGAGAGTTTGTCGCCGAGCCGCAGCAGGAGGTCAAACCACGGCACGTCGTCGAACGCGTCGCGAAAAGATCCCAGTTCGACGAAACGATCGCGACGGACCACGCTCAACAGGCCTGGGTGCAGATTGGAAAGCGCGAGCGCGGGGCTCCAGTCAGGTTTGAAACAGGGGTCTTGCCGCCGACCCTCGTCGTCCATCCGGTCCTCGTCGGTGTAGATCAGTTCCAGCGAGGGTTGGCGCGAAAGGCCTTCCGCCAGCTGGAGCAGGGCGTCAGGACTCAGGCGGGAATCAGCGGGCAACCAGCCAAGGTGGGTGGCGGCCCCCGCGTGGGCGGAGGCGTTGAGCGTCGGCGCGCAGGTGTTGCCGGTGGCAAGATGGACGCGGATACGCGGTTCCTCTCGAGCGAGGGCGCGGGCCGCGGCAACCATTTCGGCGGAAGATCCGGCCGGCAGCACCAAGGCCAGTTCCCATCCGGTATAGAGCTGGGCCTTTACGCTGGCGGCCAAATTTTTGAGGTGGGCGGCGGTGCAGCCACGGGCATCCGCCAACAGGCTGAACACCGGACCGGCGGGACGGAGCTGCTCCCCCCGGTGCTCCATGAGGCTCATCAGGTGAGGGGAAATTCGATTGTGCCTCAGCCATTGCTGGTAAGGCGGAGCCGACAAAAGCGTCTGGTTCGCCTGGGATTGGGCGGCGGTCTCGCGGTAAGTCCGGTAGGCCTCCAGCGCGGCACTCAGAAAACCACGCCAAGAACCGACCGAGATGCGGGCCGCCCGGCTACCGTCGATCAGGGCGCGCAAGGCCCGGACAAACGTGCTGCGCTTGAACTCCGGATAGGGTCGCTCCTTTTCGTTGCAGCTGAGCTGGCGGAAGCGCTGCACAAACACCAGCTGCCGGGTGCCATCCTCGAGGTGCGCATACAGGCTCAGGCCGGCGGGGTTCGGTAGATCCTCGATCAGGTCCACCATGCCGAAAAACTGCGAGCGGGCGGCATCCGGATGATCGGGAAACATTTTGGCTGCATCTTCCCGAGGGCTGCCGTGGACGAGGACATGCTCGATGAGGGGATCGGTTGAAGCCGTCAGCCGGACGATCTTCTTCTCCAAGTTGGTGATCCATCCCGTCACCGGCAGCTTGCCGAACTGGGAATGGCCGAACGCGGAAGGATTCTCCAAGGCGCCCCAGAATGGCGGGCTTGGCAGGACGTTGAGTGGCTCGGTGGCGGACTCGACGGCGAGGCGCCGGGCATTGGCCACCAACTCGGCTTGGCCCCACTCCGGGTGCTGCCGCATATTCTTCAGCAGGTGTTTCAGGACATCAGTGACCTGCACCGGGTCGAGGCGCGGATGTTTAGGCCCGCGGCCGCGGGTCACCTTGATGGGTTGGCGCCAAATCTCGACCCAGTTGTTGCCGTGGTCGAGCAACTCGAGCCGGATCAGCGAGGCCCCGGCATGCGGCTCGATAAGGAACGAAAATCCGGCATGGGGCATACCCGCGTGCCCGCGATAGCGCTGTTCGATTTCCGGACGCGGCACGCCGAAAATACCCGTGAAGATCCGGTCGTCGATCAGCAGCCGCATGTCGCGGAACACCGCGCCGGTCTTCGAAAGAAACCACCCGGCCACCCACGTCTTCTCGCCTTTGAAAGTCCACTGCGTGGGCGTTTCGACATCGAAGATGTAGGCGTGGTTTTCGTTCATTTAATGATCCGGAAGATCGGAAAAAATGGGTTTAGCCCGGACCCGCTGCAAGCCCGGAGACAAGCGCGGAATGGAGCGGAAGCACATGTTCGCTGCTGAAGTCCTTTTCCACCCTTTGCCGGGCTCGCTGGCCCCAACGCGCGGCCTCCTCGCCGTTGGTGAGGAAACGGATCAAACCGTTCATCAGGGCCTCGGTGTCGCCGGGCGGGACCAAAATAGCTTCGGCTTCAGCACGCACCATGTCGGGAATGCCGTGCACATGGGACGCGACGATCGGCAGGCCGAAGGCCATGGCCTCAGCCACGACCCGGGGAAAAGCTTCCTCGTAACTGGTGCAGACGAACAGATCCGCGGCGTGGAGAAAATCATAGGCCGCGCCGGTTTCAGGGACCAGGACGAGGTTGCTGCGACCAAGGTCGCGGACGACGGCGCGGAGAAAATCGTTGTAGGGATCGTTTTCACGCGCGCCGACCATGAGAAAGCGGGCCTTCGCAGCGATGCTAGGATGTCGGCGCCAGAGCAGTTCAACGGCATTGACGAAGATGTGCTGTCCCTTGCGATCGCAGACTGAGCCGAGATTCAGCACGAGAATTTCGCGGTCGGCCAACCCGAGCTTGGCCCGGACCTCGGCCCGCGACCGGCTGTTGCGGAAGCGATCAATGGCGGTGATATCGATCCAGCCCGGTGTGTGCAGGTAGTTATTCCCCGCGCGCAGGCCGGAGTAATAGGCTTGGGAGGGCCGCGCAGTGAAGCTAACGGCATCGGCGTCGCGCAGAGCCGCCCAAGCGGCGGGCAGTACCCCGGGGCCGAAGGCGCGGGCAAAAAAGGCCGAGGGCGTGGTGCTTTCGTGGATGTATAGCAGGGCTCGTTTGCCTGCGGCATCGGCAAGGGGTATGCCCCAAAACGACATGATGGTGTTCGCCACCACGAGCGAAATATCGGTCCAGTCGAGTGTGGAGGCCAGCCGCCCCGCTGCTCGTCGCACCGCACTTTCGGTGGCGGCTTGGTAGAAGCAATCGGCGGCCACGACCTTGATCTCCGTTCCGAATTCCTCGAACGCGGCGCGCAGCGGACCGTCTTTAGGTGTCAGCAGGAGCAGGCGAACCCCATCCTGTCGGGCCAGATGCCGCGCGATTTCCAGGATGCATTGCGGCGCGCCTTCGAAATTCAGGTTATGGGTGATCAGCAGGACACGGCGGGGCTTTGGCGCGTTGGCCGTAATCGACGGAGCCGGCGATGGGCGAGGTGCAGGCGGGCGAGGTTTGGCTTTCCGAAAATATTCCGCCAGGACAACCCGGGTTTCGTCCCACAACTGGTAGCCGCCTTCGAGCGGGACGCCCGCCTGATGCCAGGCTTGGCGGAGCTGTCGCCACCCTTGCCAGAAGCGCCCCAGAGAAAAGGCCGGCCATGCCGCCTTGAGTTCCTCGGTGACGGTTGGGCGGCACCGAACGGCCAGGCACAGGTGCAGACTGCCGTCGGCGAGTTCGCCAAAGATCCGGATGCAGACCGGCGAGGGCAACTGCGCCGGAACATCGACGAAGCCGAATATCCGGCTCGAGGCGGCGTGGGCCATGCCCTCGAAAACCTGGCGCACACCGGTGAACTCGCCTCCAGTTTCCAAAGGCTGCAAGGTTATGAGATCCGTTGTGGCAAAAGCCCGGCGCAGAGGTTGCTCGGCGTGAAACAACCAGCCCAGGACGGGCAGCCGGCCGTAGAGTGCGTTCGCGCTCGCCGCCGGTTCGTCGAGAAAACCGTAGATGGGAGGATGCGACTCGCGCAAGGCACGGGGCCACGGAATTTCTCGCACCAGATTGGTGGCGGAGGCGTCAGCGCCCCCCTTGAGCAGCAGGGCGAGGCCGCGGGTGAACTCGTGGGCCCGCAGGTGCACCGGGGCGGCCGGAGGTACCGTCTCGGTCGTGGTTACCTGCAGGGTGAAGACGCCCACCGGTTGCCAGTGACCGTCGATCGCCAACGCCTCCAGTTGCACTACGGCCGGACCGGGCGCGAGATCCACGGCGATCGTGAATCCGCCCAGCAGCACCGGACGCCCGGGCGTGAAATGCGCCGCGAGGTCGGCGCGCGGGAATCCAAAGACGCCCGGGAACCAGCGCGCGCCGATCCGGGCGCGCACGTCCGTGTAATGGTATTCGCTCTTGGGCACGAGCCAGCCCTGCAAGGTTTGCCGGCCCGGCGGCACGCTGGAGTCGGGAGCGGGTTGCTCCAGGTTGAAATAGCAGGTGAAGTTCTCGCGCATGGCGGGCGTCAGCCGAGAAAGGCCTCGCGACAGATCCGCAGGTGCACCGGCAGCAGTTTGTCCTCGCGGAAGGAGCGCGTGGCGTGGGCGTACGCCATTGAGGTCATCTTCTTGTTGCCGGCAAAATGTTCCGCCAGCGCCTGCTTGAGCTTGTCCGCCAGCATGAAAGGATTTCCCGCCGGAATAAGATGAGCCTCGTCGTTGTTGACGAGCATTTCTGGAATGCCGTGCACGTCGGTGCTCACAATCGGCAGGCGAAAGGCCATCGCCTCCAGCAGCACGCGGGGGAAGGACTCCTCGAAACTGGTGCAGACCATCATGTCGCTGAGCCGCAGGAAGTCGAAATTGTGCGGGGTTTCGGGTACGATCCGCACATTCTTCAGGCCCAGCAACTCGATGTCCTGCACGAGCGCTTCTTGGTAGAGGCTCTCGCGTCCGCCGACGATGAGAAACTCGATGCGCTTGCCGGGGAAGATGTCCGGCAGCTCGCGGTTCAGCCGGTCGATAGCTCGTACGAAAATGTGCTGACCCTTGCGTTCACAGACCGAGCCGATGTTCATCACCAGAGTCGCGTCCTCGGGTAGCCCATGCTTCCGGCGGAGGGCGAGGGGATCATGCTCACGGACAAAACGATCGATGCGTTCCATGTCCACCCAACCCGGTACGAGGCGGAAATTATCGTTATGGTTGTTTTCCTCATGGATGACCCGCGTGGCTTGAGCCGTGAAAATGACACGGGTCGCGAGGCGGAGGGTTTCCTCGGCGAGCGGCAGGAGTGCCGGAGCCAACGAAGCGGCGAAGAATTTCTTCACCGGAATGCTTTCGTGGACATAGAGGGCAGATGACTTGCCCAGATAGGCAGCGAGATGAACCGTCCAGAAGCTCTGGAGCGTGTTGCCCACGATGAGGTCGATGTCGCCGGTGGGGTGGGCTTGAGCGAATTCCTTGAGGGCGGAGGCGAACGCTTCCGGGGTCTTGGCCTGCGTGAGGGGGCTGATATCCCAGACTTCCAGCGGCAAGCCGACTTCGGCGAACCGGGCGCGCAACGGGCCTTCCTGCGGGGAGACAACGCGGACGGTCACGCCCGGCTGGCGGGAGAAAAACTTGGCGAGGTCCCACGCGATGATCGGGGCGCCCTCGAAATTGAGGTTGTGGGTGACCACCAGGATGCTGAACGCACGGGCGGTCTGGGCGTAGCGGTGATGGTACGGGTTTAGCGGGAGATGATGTGGCGGAAATTCGAGGGCTTCGCTATGGTACGGATCGCGGTAGGCGCCATGGCGTTCGATGAACGCAACATGTTCGTTCTCAGTATAGGATTTGCCGCGGGACGCGCTGCCAACGTGCGTCAGTACGGCTTGGGGGGTGACGACCACGCGTTGTCCCGCCGCCTGCGAACGCAGACAATAGTCCACGTCGTTGTATGCCACCTTGAACTCCTGTTCGTTGAAACCCCCGAGTTGGCGGTAAAGGCTCGTTCGCGTCATCATCGCCGCGCCGGTAACCGCCGCGACATTGCGGGCGGCTTTGGGTAGAAAGAAATAACCGAGGTCATCGCCCGGGCTTTTCTCGAACAGCACATGAGCGAGCCCGTCCTCGCGGCCAAGGCTGATGCCGGCATGGTTGATCGTGCCGTCGGGGTAGAGTAGCTTGGCGCCAACGACGCCCACGCCCGGTATGCTCAGCCACCCAGCCATGTCCTCAAGCCAGCCAGGCGCTATTGCTTCCACGTCATTGTTGAGGTGAAGCACGAGAGGAGTATCGGCCCGGGCGGTGCCGAGGTTGACGAGGCGGGAATAGTTGAATCCCTCGGCAGAAGCCGGCGCGCGGACGACCTCGACGCGCAGGTCCGTCCGGGAGGGAAGTTCCTGCAGGCAGGCGAGGGCGGCGGCGTCGGTGGAGTTGTCGTCCACGACTACGACCTTCACCGATTCGCGCGGGGTGGTGCGGGCGATCGAGTCGAGGCACGTCCTGAGCAGGTCGGCGCGATCCTTGGTCGGAATCACGATGGTGACCGGATTCTCCCGAAGAATGGCCGGATCCCATTTCAATTGGTGGAGACAAAGGGAAAATTGTCGGGCGAACTCAGGCAGAACGGGCTCGGCGTGCAGGCCGCGACGTTGCAACGCCTCCGCGATGGCCCGACGGGCTGCATCGAAGAGATAACCCTTCTGGTCGCCACGTTGCGCCGTGCTTTCGGCGTGGGCGCGCCAGTGGTAGCAGACGAAGGGGACGTGCACCACATCCGCTGGGGCGATTTGCTCGAAGCAACGCAGGAACAAATCGATATCCTGCGCGCCGTTAAATTCCGGACGGAGTCCGCCGACTTTGGAGACGATGTCGCGACGAATGACGGTCAGATGGTGGGTGTAGTTGTGGGTGATCGTCATCTCCGGACTCCAACCGCCCTTGAAGTGGGGATCGTAGCGGCGGCCACTGTCATCGATCTTATCCTCGTCGGTGTAGAGGTAGCCGGCGGTCGGGTGATCCTGAACGGCCCGCGCGACGTGGAGCAGCGCGTCGTGGGGGAGCAGGTCGTCATGGTCGAGCAGGGCGACGTAGGCGCCGGTGGCCACCTCGAGGGCGGAATTGGTGGCGCGGGAAATGTGGCCGTTCTCGGTGCGGAACACGGGCTTGATCCGGGGCTCGGATCGAGCGGCTTCCTCCAGGATGCGGCGCACATGCGGCTTCGGGGACGCGTCGTCGGCAATGCAAAGTTCCCAATCCGGGTAATACTGGTTCTTCAGGCAGTCGATCAGCTCGCGCAGGTAACGCTCCGGGGTGTTGTAGGCCGGAACGACCACGCTGATCAGCGGCCGGTTGGTCAGGGCAGCGGCATCCTGCTGAAGCAGACGGGTGAGACGTGGAGTCAGGCGATTGTGCCAGCACCAGCGCGTGTATGGGTCTTGATCGCGGCGGCGAACGATCGTTGCGGGCAGCGGCGCCGGGCCGCCACGGCCCAAGGAACCGGACAGGTGATCGCGCAGGCGTTTTATCTCGCGCCAGGCGTCTTTGCGATTTTCCAGCTTCAACCGGCCAGTCAGCACGCCGCGCAGCAGCGCCCAGACGCATTTGTAGAAGCGCTCGGGCCGGTAGATGAGCACGGGTCCGGTGAGTTCGTCGCGCCGGCTCAAGTACATGCGGCGGGAGAACGCGAGTTTCTTGGTGCCGTCGGCGAAGTGGGCAAAGATCCGCAAGACTCCCGGACTGGCGGTGTCCGTCTTGATGTCCACCAAGCCGTAGAAATTTGAGCGAAGCGCCTCCGGGTTGTTCGGAAAATGCGCGGCAACGTCGGGACGTTCCTTGCCGAAGATGAGGCGGTTTTCGGTCTGGGGGCCGATGGTAGCGCTCAGGTGCCGGATCTCGCGCTGGGGAGCAAAGACCCAGCCGGTGATGCGGAATTTGTCGTACCGCGCGTTCACCCAATGGCCGGGGTTTTCGAGGTAACCGGTGAAATTGCTGTCCGGCTCGACGTTGCTGTTGGCGGTGCAGACCTCGGCTAGGATCGCATCGGCCGCCGCGCAGGTTTTGGCGAAGGGCTCATGATGGAAGTGGCGGTAAAGCTCTCCCAAGGTTTCGAAAATCAGCCGGGTGGGTAGCGTGACTGCAGGACGCACGGCCGCTACGTTGATCCGGCTGGTATCAAGCGGTGTGGAAAAGAACGAATGCCACTGGTTGGCTTCGTCGAGGTAGTCCAGCTGCAGGTGCCGGGCTCCGCGCCAGAGATTCACGCGAAGGCGGAAACCGCTGCGGAGCGCGTTCAACTCGCCGCCGAGCACCTGTTGTACGTCCGTCCGGTCGAGCCCGGGAATGCCCAGCGTCACGCGGCCGTCCACCACGGCCCGGATATCGCGAAATTCATGGCCGGCCCCCGGAAAGACCCAGCCTTCGACCACAAGCTCGGGTGATTCCGGGTTCCAAGCTAGGGGCAGGTCGATGTTGCAGGCGAAGTCGGCAGGTCGGCTCATTGAAAACGGCGACTAAAACGGGCCGCTATGGGGCGGTAAAGGCAGATTCGGGGCGACATCGGGTCAGTCCCGGATCGCTCAGTCGATCTTCACGCTGCGCCAGTATACCCAGTCGTAGTTGATCTGCTCCGCGGGGCCGGGGTCGACGCGGAGATAAACGGGGCCGGAGAAGGGGCGATCGAGCTTCACCTCGATCGTGAACTCATCGCGATCGCCGACATGATCTCGCGGGAAGAGCATTCGCTGGAAATGGCGTTGCTGGTTGCCGTCGGGCAGCGATTCCCAGACCTCGACCACCACGCCGTCGGAGGTTTCGATGCCACCCTTTTCATAGGAGCCGGCGAACATGCCGCCGACGGCCACGAGGTGCCGGGCACCAGGCGGCGGGTCGAAATAGATGCTGTTGGGCGCATGCGTGCCAATGACCGGCACGCCGGCCAGGTCAGTTATACCCGGCGGAAAAATGCCGGTCATGCGGGCGGGCGCGGGAGAGGCCATGGGGAATTTTCCCCGCCATTCCGGAGCGGTCAGGTTGATTTCCTTCTCGGCGTTGAGCAGGTCCTTGGCGGGGTCATAGTCGCGCTTGATCTGGAAACCTGGCATCTCGGCGCCGGCGAGGCGGGTGGCTAGCTCCGCCAGGCGGTCCTGCCGCAGGTAGATTTGCGCGCCGTCGCCCTCGGCGATCGGGCGGGGCGTCAGTCCCATCATCCGGGTCAATGGGACGATCGCGTGCGGGTGCTGACGGAAGTTGCTGGTGACGACAAGGGCACCGACCCGGCGCGAGCCTAGGAGGGAGACTGATTGCTGCAACGCGGCCAGGTTCTGCTCATAACCGCCGGGCACCATCAGTCCCCGCCGGTCGCAGTAATAGAGCAGCCGCGAGTTCCAGTCCTGGCCAATGACGACGAGCACATCGTCGGAATCCGTGAGACGGTCAAGCAGTGCGGCGAGCGGAGGCGGTCCGGGCGGCGGGGAGGTGAAATGCATCCCGAACTCTCGCCAGAAACCAGCGCCTTGAAAAACCAGGACCAGGGCCACGAGCGCGCAGCGCAGGGCCGTGGGGAGCGGGCGGTGCGTCAGCAGACCCTCGAGCCCGAAAGCGATCGCCACGAGTAGAAACACGGCGGTCGCCTCGAAATAATAGTCATGGACGTAGAAGAGATTCGTGAACACACCGAGCACGGTGACGAAGCAGAGCAGGGAGGCGGCCGCGAGCCCGCGCTGGGCTCGCGAGACCAGGGCCATGCCGACGAGGGCGAGCACGAGGACGGCATCGGCTGCGAGCTTGGCGCGCGTGACCTCGTAGAACTTGAGCCAGGTGCCGGCTTGCAGGCGCTGGCCCGGTGGGCCGAAGTTGAATTCGTGCAGCTTGGACGAGACGAGGAAGCCGCCGATGGGGTTTCGACCCTTCAGCTCGTCCGCATGGCCCACCCAGAGCCAGGTCAGGGCCAGCGCGGGCAGGACGATTAGCGCGGACCACACCAAGAGGCGGCGCCATTCTCGGGGGCGCGAGCGGATTTCGGCGGCCATGACGAGCACGGCGGCGACGCCGAAGCTGAAGAACGTGGTGATCTTCGCGAGACTCGCGGCGATGCCCAGCGCGGCGGCCAGCAGGCCGAACGGCAGGCTTCCGTCCCGGATGGCCCGGACAAAGGCCAAGAGGAACCAGAGCCCGAGGCACAGGGCGGTGGTCTCGATCATGAAATGTCGGCCGTAGAAAAGATAGACCGGGCAGGTCAGCAGCAACGCGAGGACGAGCAAGCGGGTCTCGCGGGCGACGCGCCATAGGCCCAGCAGCAGCCAGAGGGCGGGGAGGGCGGCCCAGAAATAAAGCATCGAGACGGCGCGGCCGGCGGATTCCAACGGCGCGCCAGTGGCGCGCACCGCCGCGGCCACCGTGTATTGATACACCGGGAATTCCATCGGAATGGACCAAGGCGGGCCGAGCACGGGGGTCTCGTAGTCGAAGCGGAAACCCTCGCGAACGAGGTAACGAGTTGTCAGCGCGGTCTGGAACTGTCGGAAAGCATGGCCATTGTCCAAGCTGGCGCCGCGAGGAGACAACCAGACGAGGAGATTGGCCAGCAGGCCGGCCGCAAATGCCAGCCAGCAAGCGACGCGCACCGCGCGGCTGAAGCTGGGGTTGCCCGGCTCGTTCATTTGATCTTCACTGACCGCCAATAGCCCCAGTCGCAGTTGATGACGCCCATTTGGCCGGGATCCACCCGCAACACAATGACGCCTCGGTACGGCTTGGGGCTGGTGTATTGAAGGGTGACTTCCGCGCGATCCTCGGGTCGGGTCATGGGTTTCAGTTCACGCTCTGCCAGCAACTGGCGGCGACCGTCGGGAAATTCCTCCAAAATCTGCAGGATCACACCGTCGGTCGCGTTGCCATTGTTGTAGGCCTCGCGCACCATGGCTCCAATCGCCTCGACTTGCCTGGCTCCGGTTGGCGCACGGAACAGGAATTCCATGGGAGCATGCGTGCGGATTACGGGATGTCCGTCGATCTCGTCCGTTACGGGGTGGAAGGGGCTGCGGTAGGCATCGGGTGCGGGCTGGTACATTGGGAATTTGCCCCGCCAATCCTCGCCGGTCAGCGCGACTGCCGTGGATTCATCCAAATGCACCGGTTTGCGCTCCAGCTGGAAAACCACCCCGGGATAATGGTTGTCGCGCAAATCGGATCGGGCCCGTGCATGCAGATCCTTGCGCAGGTACAGGTCCATGTCATCGGTTGAAGCGACGGGAAAATCCTCCATGTCGAATTGCCGGAGACGCGGGATGATGAACTCAGGCGAGTTCCGGAGGGTCCCGGCAATAATCAAGGCCCCGGTCTTCAGGTCACCGAATCCCGCCAGCGATTTCTTGTAGGCCGCTCGGTCGTCGAGCATGTGATTGGGCACCATCAGCGCACGCCGGTGAGCGTGGTAGGGTATGACGCCATTCCAATCGAGGCCAAAGGCCACCAGTACGTCGGCGGGGGCGGTGGTGCGCTTGATGATCTCGGCGAATGCCGGTGCCGACGCATTGGGCCGCTTGTAGAAATTGCCGTAGCCCCGCCAGAAGGTGCCCACTTGGGCGAGCAGGGCCAGGATCAGGAACGCCCAAGCGGTTCTCCGTACCACCTTGCCTTGTTCGAGCAAGGAGCCTGCGGCGACCCCCAGCGCAATGCTAAGGAAGCAGGCCGTGGCGTAGGAGTAATAGTCGTGAACGAAATAAAGATTTGCGAAGAGAAGGGATCCGCTGAGATAGAGCCCGAGGCAGATGATGATTCGCCATCGGATCGAGCTCACCGCTCCCATGCAGGTCGCCAGCAAAAGCACGAGCGCGGGTTCGCTGGCCACATCGAGGGACGTGACGCGATAGATCGTATCCCAGAAGTCGGGTTTGAATCGCTGGGCGAGAGTGCCCCAGTTCCATTCGTGCAGATTGGCGGAGATGATAAAACCGGCGTAGGGATTCAGCTCCTTCAAATGATCGGAATAGGCGACCCATCCAATCCCGGCCAGCAGTGGCACCAGGAGTCCTGCCAAAGCGATCCAGCCGCTGGTCCAGGAACGAATCGCCGGTCGCCGATTGATCCAACCCAAGGTCGAGACCAGCGTCACCAAACCGGCTGCGACGCAGAATAGAGCAAAGGTGGTGACCTTGGTGAGACCCGCCAGCGTTCCGAAAATCCAAACCAACGGCAGGGTGCGCCAGGATCGTTCCCCCACGGCGCGCCAGAAACTCCAGAGGAACCACAACCCCAGGCACAGGGCGGTGCTCTCGATCATGAAGGTGCGGCTGTAGAAGACGAGGATCGGGCAAGTCAGGATGAACGCCGACGCGCAAATCCGAACCAGCGGCGAGAGGCCCCAGCGAGCCAGCAAAAGCCATACTGCCGGGAGGCCGGTATAAAAGCCCAGGATGCTGAGCAAACGGCCGGCTTGCTCCAGGGGCAGTCCGGTGGCCCGACTCAGGGTGGCCACCCCCAACTGGTAGGTCGGGAATTCCATCGGCACCGACCAAGGCGGACCCAACAATGGAGTCTCGTAGGCCAGCGCAAATCCGTGATCCTTGATGGCATCGGCCGTGATCGCCGTCTGAACTTGCCGGAATTCGTGCGCATCCAGCAAGTTGTCGGTCCAATGCCGGGTCACGAGCCAGAGATTCACCAGCACGGCGACGACCAGCAAGGCCCACGCGGCGGTCGGAACAGATTTCGAGTCGGATGCGGCCGGGTCGGCGGAATTCATGAACATCAAGTTACGGTCAGGAGACCTTGATAAAAACCATGCAGCTGGTCGGCGCTGCGGGCCCAGTCGAAGTGATTACGTGCAAAAGTCAGCGCGCCTTCCGACAGGCGTTCGCGGAGGATGGGGTCAAGCTCCAGTTCGAGGACGGCCCGCACAATGCTGGCCCGATCGGCGCGGTCCAGGACGTAGCCGTCTGTGCCATGGCGGACGAGTAGCCCCAAGTTGGTCCGGGGCAGGATCACCGGACGTCCGAGCGCGAAGAATTCCGGCAGCTTCGAAGGGAAGCGATAGTCGTTGAAGGAGTCGGCTTCGCCAGGTTGGACAAAATAGTCCGCCAGCGACATAAGCGCGGGGATGTGCTGGTGATGCTCGATGAGGCCCAGGTTCATCACATAGGGGACAACCAGCGGCTCCATTTCCCCCAAGAAATCGCAGGAGTCGCGGCCGAGCCGGATCAAGGTGCAGGCGCGGCCTTGTTGATTGAGATCCAGTACCGCGCCGTACAACTCGCGAACTTCGGCGCGGTTGGAGGCGTGGACGTTGCCGTGGTAGAAGAGCACGATCCGGTCGTCCGCCCAGCCGAGGGCGTGGCGGAAGGCCACGGGCCGCGGTCGCGGGAAATAGCAGGTGGCTTCGGCGGCCGGCCAGATCGTGTGGATCGGCTTGCCCGCCGGCGCATGGGCCCCGAGCGCATCAAGAATGACGGTGATGCCGTCGGCCTGAGCGAGGAATTCCCGGCTGCGGCGCGGATGGGAGAGCGTAAGCGGGATCAACGGATCGAGCTGCGCGTCGGGCAGGGCGGTCAACTCGGCAATCGACCGGCCCAAGCTCGACTCGAGAATATGGAGTTCGTTGTCCTCCAGATGGACCAGTAATTTGGCGGAGGGGTGGAGGGCCTGCATTTGCCGGCAAAACAGGCGCACATTTTCGCGCGTGGTCCAGGCATGGATGATATCGAATGAACTGCTGGGAGTTTGTGCCAACGATTTGGTGAAGTCGCCCGCGATGAACCGGGCGGCGGGAAAATAGTCGGCGGTCTCGACATTGCCGGGCACGGCGATCGTGCAGACATGTCCGCGCGCGGACAGTTGATCGGCGAGATTGACGACATGGATTGCGCTGTTCGAGGTGAAGTCACCGTAGAGTGCGAACAGAATTCGCAGCGGCTGGGCGTCTCGCGGTCGTTCGCCATCGGCGACCGGACGCCGAGCCGGTCCCAAGTCCGGCCGGCGGTCTCCATGGACAAAGCCCTGCGGGTGATCCTCGTCATGCGTGATATCGACGAAGGTTCCGGTGTCCGCGATGAGCGTTTCCCCGGTTGCGGTCACGGCCTTGATCCGGAGGGGACCGCGCCCGACCGGCAGGTTCTTGATGGAAATAAATCCGGCTCGGGCTGAATCCGGCGACTCGGGCAGGAACTGCGGGACGTCCTCGCGGGGCAATCCACTGGAGCAGCGGATTCGCTGGGTCCCGTAGTGCAGCCAGATTTCCTTCAGGGGATAATTGCGATGAGCGCACCAGCCCATGACACGGATACTTTCGTCGAGGATCTTTCCCGGTGCCGGTTGCTCGATGCCAAACTGAATCACGTCTGGCGTAGCGAGTACGATGAAACGCTTGAGTGTGCGCCACGGACCTCCGGCGACCGCCGCCTCCAGCTTCGCGGCATGGGCCCCCGGTGCGAGCTGCGCTTCAATGGCGAAGCCGCAAGGGTCGGCGGTTTCAGGCGCATGGTAAGTCTGAAGGACATCGCTTCGGCCGAACCGGCGTGCCGGTGTGAAATGGATGTTCTCGCCGATGGTCAACCGGACGGAAGGAGTTTCCGCTTCGTCCTCGGCCAGACACCAGCCGTTGAACATCAGCCGACCGCGGTCTGCGCGCAGCAGCTTGCTTTCGATTTCATGGTGAAAGACCGGCGACCTCATGTCGGACTATTTGCGGCGGAAGAAACGCTCGATGGTCCGGAGCGGCATGGTCCAGCGCCAGCTACGGGAGCTTTTCATGGCGCGCAGTTCGGCATCCAGCTGGTTGATGCGCTCCAGCCGGGCCTGCGCAGTCTGGTTCAGCGACTCGATCTGGTGGCCCAAGTCACGCTCCCGATTCTCGAGCTGCTGGACGGTGCCCTGGAGATCGTCGGCTTTCTTCTCCAAGTCCATGATCGTGTCTCGCAGTTTTGAGATCTGACCGTGGAGTTCCTCCTCGCGTCGGGTGCCGGCTTCGAGCTGAACGGTGAGTTGTGCCACCTGGCTTCTCGTTGCCTCCAGGGCTTGGTTGGCCAGATGCAGCAGGTGCTGGATATGGTCTCGGTGGGCCAGCATTTCCCGGTGGGCGCCCTGAAGGTGATCGTGATCGGAAATAGCCTGGTTGGCCTTGCCCTGTAATTCCGCCAGGAGCCGATCAAGTCCGGCAATCCGTGTGCCGGCTTCATCGCGAATGTCCTCAAGTTCGAGAATGCGAACTTGGGCGAGGATCAACTGACGCTGGAGGTCGGTGATCGCCGTTTCGTTAGGAGAGGCCTCAGGCATGCTAGGGGCAGAAAGTGACAGGTCCGGTCGATCCAAGTGAAGATTAATATGGTCCGCTGCAGTGCGACGGAGCCGGGCCTTCGGGCGACTACAATCTATAGCCTGACGCCAGGGCGTCGTTGGCGAACATCCTTACCGTGTCGAGGGAGAGCGCGTCATGGTCCATGCCAAGCAGCTTGGCGGCCTTGGCCAGGATGTCGTGGGTGACAGTGACAATGTCGCAGCCGCATTGCTCGGCCTGAATGATATTTAAAACCTCGCGGACGCTGGCCCAGAGCAGCTCGGCTTGGGGATGATCAGAGAGCACCTCGCGGCTGGCACGCATAACCGGGACCGGATCGACGCCCGTGTCGGCGATGCGGCCGGCGAAAATCGAGACAACGACGGGCAGTTTGGGGTCGAGGACAGCAGCGACGGATTTGACCTGCTGGAGGGTGAGCAGGGCGGTAAGGTTCATCTTCACGCCGTCGACAGTAAGCTCGCGGATCAGCGGCACGGAGGATTCTCCGCGGGTGTTAGTGATGGGAATTTTGACGTAAACGTTGGAGCCCCAGCTCGCGAGCCTGAGCGCCTGGCGCTTCATCTCGGGAAAATCATCCGCGAGCACTTCCAGGGAAACAGGCTTGGCCGTGACAGTTTGCAGGATGTCCCGGGCGAAGGCCTCGTAGTCCCGTATGCCGGCCTTGCGCATCAGCGTTGGATTAGTCGTGAGGCCCTTGATGTAGGGCTTGGCGTACAGGTCGAGAATCCCGGCCTTGTCGGCACCGTCGGCATAAATCTGGATCTTGAGGTCGGAGAGTCCGGGCATGGCGACAGCAGAGCAATCAGGGCCGGGCTTGCGCAAGGACAATAGCCGCCGCGGCGGAGAGGGAAGCGGCGGTGTGATCGGGTTGCGTGCGGAGTTCTTCACGATGACCCAAGTCGATGAAGATGGTGCGCACGCCGGCACGGTGGCCGCAGTCTACATCGCGCCAGCGGTCGCCGATCATCCATGATCGCGTGAGGTCGATCCCCAGCGCCGTCGCCGCGTCGAGCAGCATGCCGGGCTCGGGCTTGCGCCGGCGATTTTCCGGATGTTCCCGGCCTTGGCCCGGAGCGAAACAGACTTCGATGCGGGCAATCTCCGGGATCGATTGCTGCAGTTGTCGATGCATGGCTTCTACCACCACTTGCGGCATCGTGCCGCGCCCGACATCGGGCTGATTGGTGGCGACGACGAGCAAATACCCGGCGTCATGCAGGACACGGCAGGCGGAGCGTGCTTCGGGATACAGGTTGAATTCCTCTAGCGTCGCGGGTGGATAGGGCAGGCCTGCGCGGATGACGGGGATATTGAGGGTCCCGTCCCGGTCGAGAAAGACGGCGGCGCGACCGGCGTTCACGGCTTGGGGGTCACTGATTCCCACTTGGTCTGGTTCACCTTGAGATCGGGATGGGAGACGAAGAGATGCCAGATCACCGCTTGGAACGCCTCGGAGTGTGGGGTCACATTGGCCGGATTCACCACAGGTACGATCATGCACGCGTCGGCGACTTTGGCGGTATAACCACCGTCCTTGCCGACGATCCCGAGGATAGTGGCACCGGTCTGCTTGGCGAACTGCAAGGCGAGGACGAGATTCTGGGAGACGTTCTTCTCCTGATTGCCGCCACCGACAGAGAGGACAAGGACGGCGTCCCTGTCCGTCAGGCGGGAGCCACGGAGCCATTCGACGAAAACTGTGGCCCAACCTTCGTCGTTGGTGCGGGCCGTGAGTTCCGAGACGTTGTCGGTGGGGGCATAGCATTCGAAGCCCGCGATCTTGCGGAAATCGTTCACCGCATGCGAGGCGTTGGCGGCGCTGCCGCCGACGCCAAGAATGAACAGCCTGCCGCCACGGTTGCGCACGTCGCGGAGAGCGCCGACACACTTTTCGCAGTCCGCCGGATTCAACCGGGAGACGATTTCGGCGGTTTCCTTCAGATGCTGGGCGGAATAGGACATGGGCAAGGGGATGGGCGGGCCGGGGTCAAGGGTCAAGAGTACCCGCGCGGAGCAAATGGTCGAGTTCCTGCAATCCTGCGGGGGAGCCAATCTCGTAGAAACGGTGTTTTACCTCGTACCCAGCCAGGCGACCTTGCCGGCATAGGGCGGTTTGCACGTCGGCGAGGTCGATGACGGTGTCATGCGGGCAATCCGCGAAGGCGGCGGCGCGAAACAGACCGAGACCATAGTCAATGTGCTTCATTTGCGGAGTTTTCTCCTTTTTCGAATAAAGGCGGATGCGCCCATCTTCAAACCAGACGTTGCTGGTGTCGAAGGCCCCGTGATTTTCGAACACTGTCATCAGGCCCGGCTGGCCCGAGTTTAGAAACGAGCGCCCGACGTCCCGGTAATCGATCGGCAGGTAGCTGTCGCCATAGAGAACATAGAACGCGTCGCCGAGCCGCGGGAGAGCGCGGACGAGTGCGCCACCGGTTCCGAGCAGCTTTTCGCCGTCGAAGGAGTACTGGATTTCGACCCCCCACTTCGATCCGTTGCCGTATTGCTCGACAATCCTCTCCCCGAGGTGTCCTGCACAGAGTACGATTCTGGTCAGGCCATTCTTCTTCAGCAACCGGAGTTGGTGAGAAAAAAAAGGTTCACCGGCCACCTCGACGAGGAGCTTCGGGATCTTTTCGGTGATGGGCCGGAGGCGGGTGGCCAAGCCGCCGGCCAGGAGGGCGACGGGAAAATCCTCTGGTGGGACCGACATGGCGGATCAATTCTGGGCGACGACCTTGCTCCCCTCGAAGTCGAAGCGGAAACGAACTTCCTGCAGGCCTTTCTCCCGCATGGCGTGGCGCAGCCGCGTCTTGTCGCGGGCATAGAACATGAGAAAGCCGCCGCCGCCCGCGCCGATCAGCTTGCCGCCGATGGCGCCATTGGCCATGGCATAGTCATACCAATCGTTGATGTGCTGGTTGCTCATGCCCGAGCTGCGCGCTTTTTTGCGCTGCCAGTGAACATCCATCAACCGGGCGAATTCGTCGAGGTTGTCGCTTTCGAGCGCCACGAGCGATTTGTAGCCGAGTTCTTTGGTGAAATGCAGATTGTCCAGCATCGCGGGATCGTGCTGTTTCGATTTGTCGTCCTGGTCTTTGAGGATGGCCGAGGCCGAGCGCGAGTAGCCGGTGAAGAAAAGCAGCAGGTTGTCTTCGAGGTTGAAGAGGGTTTCTTCGGCGATCTTGCAGGGGCGGAACTCGACCCGTCCATCCGGATGAAAGGTGAACGCGGTGATGCCTCCGATAGCCGCAATATATTGGTCCTGTTTGCCGATGGGTTCACCCAGTTTGTTCAATTCCAAGTCGCAGGCCTGTTCGGCGAGTTCGGCGGGATGAACGATGTTTTTTCGGTGGGTATGCAACGCTTTCAGCAGCGCCGTCGTGAAACTGCCCGAGGAGCCCAGGCCGGTGCCGCCCGGAATATCGGCCATCGAGGTGATCTCGAGGTTGGTTTGCGTGATGCCGGCGGTCTTGATGGCCTCGCGGATGATCGGGTGCCGGATCTCGTCCACGGTCGAAACTTCCTCCAGTCGTGAATACTTCAGCAGGAAGCTGTCGGTGAACCGTTGGTTCAGAATGATGTAAACGTAGCGGTCGATGGCGGCCGCGACGAGAAATCCGCCATGTTCGCGATAGTAGGAGGGCAGGTCGGTGCCGCCACCGCCCAGACTCACCCGGAGGGGGCTGCGAACGATCAGCATAATACGGAGAAGGGAGACGGGGCGGGATTCATCAGAACCATGAGTTCAAGCTTCGGCGGAAATGATGTGAAGCCTATTGTCGGCTGGGAATGCTCAAATGAATTTCAGTTTCCGCGCAGCGAACAGTACCATGCGGAGCAACAGCCAGCCGTGGCTCCAGCGTTGGATATTGGTGCTGCCGTAGGTGCGTTCCTTGTAGCGGATGGGCACATCGGCAATCTTCAGATTCAGCCGGGCGGCGCCGAAGAGGAGATCGAAGTCGCCGAACGGATCGAAGTCGCCGAAGTAGGCGCGATTGGCCGCAATCCGATCGTAATGGGCACGGCGCAGCACCTTGGTGCCGCAGAGCGTATCCTTGACCGGCTGGCCGAGGAGCCAGGTGAAGATGAGGCTGAAGGCCTTGTTCGCGCAGAGATTGAGAAACTGCATGGCCTTTTCGTCCATCGGATAGACAAGGCGCACGCCATTGGCGAACTCGGCGTGGCCGGAGGCGATGATGTCGTAGAATTTGGGCAGTTCCTCCGGCGGCATGGTCAGGTCCGCGTCGAGGATCATGAGGATGTCGCCCGTGGCCGCGGCAAAGCCGAGGCGCACGGCGTCGCCCTTGCCCCGGCCGGTCTGCCGGAGGATCGTCATCTTGCGCCCGGGGAATTCGCGGGCCACGCGCTGGACCTCGGCCCAGGTTTGATCGCGGGAGTGACCTTCAACGAAAACCAATTCGGTGCCACCGCCCATCTCGGGGGTGCGACGCACGGCCGCCTCGATATTGCCGGCTTCGTTGCGGGCGGGGATGATGACGGAGACGGTGGGGGAGCGCTGCGTCACGGTGGCTTTGGTGGGGCGAGCCACCATGAAGATGGTGAGGCAGAACCACTGCATCAAGGGGGCGAGGCAGCGGTTGCAGAAGCTGCCCACCAACGGAACCGGCAGAGGGAAAAGCAAACGGTTTTGCGCACTGATCGGCGTCCAGCCGCCGAGTTGCAAAAGGTTCAGCACGTCGGAGGTGGCGAGCCAGCTGCTTTGGGGCTGGGGGTGACGCAGCCCCAGCACGACGGCCAGCGAAAGACACGGGCGCCACAGGGAATTCTGGAAATTGAGCATCAGCCGCGTTCCCGGATGGGTGCAGTGATGGAGGCGGGCGAGCAAGGCCTGGACGTCGGCCGCGAGATTGAGCGTGTCGGAAACGATGATGTAATCAAAACTGCCGGGCAGTTCCAGCGACTCACCCGCCTGGACATGGAACTCGGCGCCGGGCAAGCGGGCTCGGGCCGCCTCGATCTGTTTCGCGGAAAGATCCACGCCGACGCGGCGTGAAGCGTTCAACCGGGCCAGCAGTTCCCCCGATCCACATCCGATCTCCAGCACCGAGGCGTCGGTCGGGATCTGGAGGTTGTAGTAATGGGCGAGCAGTTGACGGTAGCCGCGCGACGTCCACGAGGAAGCGGTCGGAGCGCCGTCGTAGTAATCCCGGATCTTGTCCAGATGCTGGCGGGCTAGTTCGGACAGAGGGGGCGTGGACATGATTCAGCGGGTGTCGGACAGGAAAGATGTGTAGTAACCCGTCAAGCGGGCGGCAATCTCCGACCACTGAAAATGGCGCCGGGCGAATTCCCGGGCGTTGGCTGCGAGCTGCGCGCAGCGATCTGTATCTGCGACCAGATTTCGCAGCGCTGCGGCGATGTCGAGTGCGTCCCCGCGCTGCAGTACAAGCGCGTCGTGATCGGGGCGGATATGATGTCCCAGGTTGGCAGCGGGGAGAAGGATCGGTCGACCCACGGCAAAGAATTCGGGCAGCTTGCTGGGAAACCGGTAATCGTTGAAAGGCCCCGCGTGTCCGGGCTGAACGAGAACATTCGCCAGTGCGAGAGCTGCGGCGACTTCGGCTTGGGAGGCCAGCTTGCCAAGGGATATGTAATGACAGGCTACCTCATGCAGAGTGTGGTCTAGCACCGGCACGTAGTCCTCGCCGGTGCGGATCAGCAGAGCTTTCATTCCTTGCCGGTTCAGGATGCAGGTGGCCAGATAGAGGCTGCGCACTTCCGACACATTGGCGCTATGTACGTTGCCAGGATAGACGAGCACCGTGGTGCCGTCGGGAATGCCAAGGGCGTGGCGCCCCGGATAATCGATCTCGCGCGCTCCAAAAAACGCCGGGTTGTAACCCGGCCAGAAAACATGATGTCGATGTCCGGCCGGGGCGAGGTTCCGCAGGGAACCGGCCAGCGCAGTAATGCCGGCCGAGGCGGCGATAAACTCGCGAAAGCGGTGCGGATGGGCCAGGCGGTCGTCAACACTGAGCCGTTGGTCGAGTTCGTCAGGCGGCAGGCGCAGCAGTGCGTCGCGGCTGAGGCCCAGGTTGGCGGCGGTCAGTACGTCCTCGTTGTCTTCCAAATGGACGAGATATGGGCAGGTTAGTCGCTCCCGTAATGTACCGACGAAGCGCCGGACAATTTCCCGCGGTGTCCAAGCCACAATAAGCGTGTGTTGGGGATCCGGCCGATGGGCCGCGAGCCAGGCTTCGTATTCGGCAAACTCGCGACACTCAAAATCCACCGGGCCGTGCAACGCGACCGATGCCGGGTTAAACGGCACAAAAACGGTTACCTTGTTGCCCTGCTTGGTCAGGGCATTGCCCAGGCAGGCCATATGCCCCCCGCTGTTGCAGGCGAAACTGTAGTAACTGACAAAGACGACATGCATAGCCATCAACGGGGAACGTAGTCGGCGCGATTACGCGTGAAGTTAGGATTGTAATAGGGATCACCCGCCGCGATGACCTCGCCCCAGCGATCGAGGAAAATCGCCCGGTCGACGAAATCATAGTCGCCGCCGCGGGAAACGCTTTCGTGGTGACGGAGCACCACATTGGCTACGAACAGGCACGAGAGACCATCGCTCCTCAGCCGCAGGCAGAAATCCGCATCCTGATAGATATGGGCGTAGGCTTCTTCCAAACCGCCCGCGGCGACAAACCGGTCGCGCCTTACCATAAGGCAGGCGGCCGTAAGGGCTGAGACCTCGCGCGAGCAGGCCAGCACGCCACCGTGACCGTCATCATTCGGGTTGCCGCCGCGCATGAGATGATCGCAAGTGCCCCGCAATCCGAGGGCCACGCCAGCGTGTTGAACCGTGCCGGTCGGATAAAGCAGCAATGGGCCGACCGCCCCGACGCCCGGCAGGGATAGATGGGTGAGCAAGATCTGCAGCCAGTCGGGTGTGACCACCTCGGTGTCGTTGTTGAGCAGCACGAGCGCATCCCCTTGGGCAGCTTGAGCGGCGAGATTGTTGGCGCGGGAGAAATTGAAGGGGCCGGTCTGTTCGAGCCGGCGAATCGGATATGCCGCCATGATGGCGAGCGCCGCCGGATCGGTCGTGCCCGTGTCCACGACCAAAACCTCAAAATCCGGGTAGATCGTACGAGTGAAGATGCTCTCCAGACAGCGCTGCAGGTGCCCAGGGGCGTCCTTGGAAGGAATGATAATCGAGATCTTGCCAAGGCGGGTGGCGCGCCCCGGAACCAGCTGCACCCGATGCGGGAGCCGGGAATGAGCTAGCGCCTTGACCGCCAATCCGCGTCGATCGAGATGCGCCTGTACTGCCGCCACCTGGAGGTCATCCACCGGACCCTTGGCGTGGGAGGAAAGGGCAATACTGCCGGGCAATGTGCGCCAGCGGTAGAGGACCTTCGACACGTGCCCGATACGCTTGGTTCGCTCGCTCAGACGCAGCATGAGTTCATAATCCTGCACGCGATCGAAGCGAGGGTCGCACCCGCCCGCTTCGCGCACCAGGACAGTGCGCGCCACGAGCAAGTGTCCGACATACATCACGCCCAGGAAATATATGGGCGACCAGTCGGGCTTGAAAAACGGTTGGAAGCTGCGCCCCTCCGCATCGCATTTCTCTTGGTCGCTGTAGAGGACGTCGAGGTCCGGTTCCGCCAACAGCCGCGCCGCTATTTCGCCGAGGGCGTCGGGAACCAGCTCATCGTCATGGTCGAGCAGCGCGACAAATTCGCCGCTGGCGAAAGCCAAGCCGGCGTTAGTGGTGCGACTGATGCCCCGGTTGTCCGGCTCAAATCGAAGTTTGATGCGTGCGTCGGTGTCGGCGAAGGTTTGGAGTTTCGCGCGCACCGACGGGTCGCTGGAGGCATCGTCTACCAGACAGAGTTCCCAATTTGGGTAAGTCTGGTTCAAGACCGATCGGATCGCACTGTCCAGGTGGCGAAGCGGTGTGTTATAAACCGGGACGATGACTGAGATCAGCGGCCACTGCTCGGGCGGAAAACGGGCGAGTCGGTCGGCCAAAGGGGATTCCTCCCGACTGAGGCGAAAGCTGTGGTCCCAGTCCGGGACCGCTTCGTCAGGATTCAACCGGAGCCGCCCGCAACCGTTGGGCAGCAACTCTCCGGTGTGTGCGTAGGTCAGGCGAATGTCTGCGTCCTCATGGTTGAGGTAGGGACGGGGATTGAAGAAAAACGCTTTTCGTCCATCGCCCAGTCCCGCGGCGCGTAAATCGGCCCGGAACGCGCCGGCCCGGAGGGTTGCGACCAGTCGTTGGCCTACATGCACGTCGACCGCCACCGGCTCGGCGGGTTGATCCGCGTCATGGGCCCAGCCGAGCAGTGCTTCCGGGCTGATCCGCTCGACATTGCCATTCAGACGGCCAGATGCCAACAAGGCAAAGTTCACCATCAATTTCACGGTCACACTGAGTGGCCCGGTGCAGACTTCGGTGAAGGGGGGCAGGTACAACTGGGGATCGTTGCCTTGGGCAATTACGCGCAGCGCCAGGGGGTACGTCCCCGGTGCCAGCACGGCTTCACCGCCGGGGGTGAGATGGTTCCATGGATGCCCGACCGGAAAATCCAACCGGATCTCGCCGGTGCCCAGGTCCGTCACGCGCAGGCCCTCGATGACGGCGGTACCCGGCACATCCAGCGGGTCGAGCCGCAGCTGGTGGATTTTCCCTGGCGGCACGACAAAAACAACCTCTTGTGCGCCCGGTTGGACCTCGATGATTTGAGAGGCGGGTTCGCTCCAGCCGAAATCGGTTTTCCAGAACAATTGCAGACCGATCATCGGCGCTGCCGAAGTGAATTCCGGCCAGGCGGCCAAGGCGGGCGCCAGCTCCGGTTCAGGCGCGAGCGCAGATTTGATCTTGGCGCACCAGCCGGGTGCATCGAGCCGGAAGCGGCGCGCGCCGTGGTTCTGTGCCTCCAAGAGCAGTTGGCGGCAGACAAAATACACGGTCCAGGCCGGGAGATCGGAAATCAGCGCGCCGATGAATTGCCGGGCCTCCACGGGAAGCTCAGCCCAATGCCCGAACCGAAGCCAGTCTTCCGCGTAAAAGTGAGTGACGGCCGCATTTTCGCAGTCGATAACGTGTACAGTGCCGTCCGCCGTGGTCAGCACGTTTTGCGAGAGGAAATCCCCGTTCGAGACCCGCATTTTCGGGGCGGTCGGAATTAGCCGGTTTTCGAGCCACGGCAGGAGCGAAGAGCGGATGAAGCCGCGGTCGTTGTCCGTCCACAATGTCAGGGCGCAAAGTTTCTCGCCCATCTCACGCAGCTCGGTCGCCGCGGCAGCTGGCGTGGAAGGACTCAGGCTGGCCGCGAACTTTTGCTCCAGTTTGCTCAACGTGGCGACGAGACCGACTGGATCAGATCCAAACGTTTCCAGCAAAGGCCCGCCGGGTACGAAGGACTGCAGCAGGAGAGTGTGACCATCTTGCCTTGTAATGCCCAAAGTGGAAGCGGCCAGATCGGGATAATGCGTGGAAAAGAGTTCAACCCGGCGCAGAAAATCCGACAAGTCGATCCCGATGGTCAGGAATCCGGTGGGCCGGTCCGTATAGAGAATGAATTGCTGCCGGGCGCGGGGATTGCGGCGCAGATTGACCACGGGTTCCAGATGCCAACCGGGGGTGCGCGGAGCCAGGGAACATCGGCCGAAAATGGCCTCCGCTTCGGGCGCGGACAGCGGCGGAAGAAGATCACTCATGGCTGGGCGGCCACGAAAAAGCTTGGCACGAAGTGGTGTGCGATCCCTTGGCTGGCAAAGTCACGATAGTGGGCTTGGAGGGTTTCTTGGAGCTGGGAACCCAGGGCAGAGCCATCATAACCATTGTGCTCGGGAGGCAACTGAGCGGTCTTCAGCCAATCGTTCAAGCTGCCGCCCGCCCCACCGAATGGGACGATGTTCGCTGGGAGCTTGTAATCCGGAAACGCGGCGAAGAACTCGATCTTCTTGAAGCCGGCCGAGCGGAGCATCTGTTCCAGCTCCGGGTAGGAGTAGGTGAAGCTTTTCAGGGAATGGCCGCTGGTCTCATGCCAGCGCTGCCTGGCGAGCAGGGCGGGCAGGCAGGCGATATTGGACACGCCGATGTGGTCGTCGGGGCAGCCCAGCAGATACTTCAATCCGGTGCGGTTTTCGATGCCGAGGATGAGCGTGCCGCCGGGGGCCAGTTCGCTGCGGGCTTTGTGCAGGAAATTCTGCTGTCGAACTTGGGGATCAGTGTGGTCCTGAAAGGCTCCGACCCATTCGAGCACACCGATGGCACAAATCGCCGAAAAGCGGGTGTGGAAATGAAGATCGAAGTAATCGGCCTCCAGAAACCCCATGTGATCTGACACCTGATCCTGCTTCGCGGCGGCCTTTATGAAAGCCATGCGTTCAGCTACCGGCTCAAGGGCTGCGACCGGTCGGTGTTGCGCCAGGGGACGGGCGATCTGCCCCCAGCCGGAGCCGATATCGAGTACCGGCTCGGAGCCGGCCGGCAGGATTTGGTCGAAAAAGGCGGTGCGGCATTCCTCGGTGATGATGCGGTATAACCAAGGCCGGGAAGACTGATACCTGCCAGCGACCGCTTCCCGCCAAGGCCGGCCTGCTTCGATTTCAGTAATCAGGGCCTGAAGATCGGACGTGGCGGTGTCGCGGAAACCATGCTCGCGGGGTAGCGAGAAATATCCGCCACCTTCAAGTGTCTTGGGCTGGGTCTTGTGGTTGAAATCTAGCTTGAGCGCGATGGGCACCCGATATTGTGGACAGACTCAGCGTTCCTTTTCAACTGTGTAGCCATGGGGCCGCAGCGTGACTTTCACCGAACCGTTGATGCCCGTCACGTAGGCGGGAATTTTGCGCTCCATGAAATAGTTTCGCGTGCGCATGCTGCGCGCAGATTCCCAAAGGATCTTGGGCGATGAAACCATCACCGCGCTGGCGCCAACCCGGTCGTAGAATTCGTTGGGCGCGGTGCCTTCGGTACCATGATGGGGCGCCTTCAGGATGTCGGCACGCAGATCATAGCCGGATCTCGCCAGATATTCCCCCAAACTGTGATTGAGGTCGCCGGTAAAAAGTACCGTGGTGGCACCAATGAACACGCGGAGTATGATGCTCGTGTCATTGACATCGGTCGGGCCGATCGGGCTGACTTTTCCGTCAAACAGGCAGATGACATCTATGCCGGACAATGTGCCGTCGGGCGAAGCTAACTCATATATTCGTTCCCCTGCTTTGGGGGTATAAAAAGGCACATTTCTCTGCTTAAGCTCGGCCAGAACAGATTGAACGTGGTTCCAGTCGCAGCCCCAAGGGATTTCACGATCTGCACTTCCTTTGTCGGGAACGTTAAGAGCGACCAACCTCACCTTTATGCCCGCGTCCAGAATATCGATCAAGCGGCCATAGTGATCGCGATGAAAATGACTGATGATGACCAGCGAAAGCTCTCGGATATTTCGTTTGGTCAACTCTGCTACAGCAGCCCCCGGGGCATCCCACGCATCGGCGGGATCGATCAGTATCTTAGCTCCGTCAGGCATCTCCAGCAAATGACAGTCTGCCTGTCCTTGGTTCGGCGTGACATTAAGCATGGTCCAGGTGATTTCCTGACCATCGGTCGCATGGACGGGCGCAAGCAAAGCAAGCGCCGCCCAGGCAAGGAGGCAGAGGCGTGGCATTGAGGATGAGGGGTGACCTAACGATTACCGGACATCACCAACCGAGATTTTTGTCGGGCACCAAGCAATCCCAAAAGACCTGTCTGATGGCAAAACATCGAAACGGAGAACGTCATAGCGCCGGTGGATGACCTGAACGTCGCCATTGACCAAGCGAACCCATCCCAAGGAAATGAAATAGACCCCAGGCAACACATTGAGTTCTAGGGAGAAGACTGCTTCGGCAGTCCGTCCGGCAGGCACATCGGCGGGGGTCAGATTCTGAAAGTAAGTGTTGGTGCCGTAGATCTCCTGCCCGCGTACATCCTTAAGCGTGAGAGCGTAGATGGGGCCGGTGATCTTCTTCCGGGCTTCGCACTTGATCCGAACGCAGAGGGTGTCGCCCGTCAGGAAGCTCAATCGCGGCGAGCCGGTTTCATCGCTCAGCATAACGGAGGTGATCTGACCGTCGTCGCCGCCATAGGCATATTCCTTGTCTGAGATTTGCTGATGGGTCCGTTCCTCAGCCAGGAGTTTCGTGCCTTGATTCTCTGTGGTCAACGACGAGGAAAGCAGGCCAGGCGCAGGGTTCACTGCTTCGGCGGCGGTATCCGTTTGCTCGAACGTGGGTCGCTTGCCTTGCAAGGCGGCCAGATCATCACGAATGGCTTCCAGCCCGTGCGGGCTGGTGATCAGTTTGGTGTAGATGTTGGTAACATCGTTCGGCGAGCCCTTGATGAGGATCTCCCCGCGTTCAAGCAGAACCGCGGTGCGACACATCCGTTTCACCGCGTTCGTGTCGTGGGAGACGAAGATGATGGTGCGTCCCTCCTTGAGCATCTGGTCGAGGGTGGCGTGGCATTTAAACTGAAAGCGCGCGTCGCCAACCGCGAGCGCTTCGTCGATAATGAGGATGTCGGCATCGACATGGGCGCAGACGGCGAAGGCCAGACGCAGGGTCATGCCACTGGAATACGTACGGACTGGCTGTTCGATGAACTCCCCGATGCCGGAATATTCCACGATGGAATCGTAACGGGCGGCGATCTCAGCCTTGTCGAGGCCGAGGATGGCGGCGTTCATGAGGATGTTTTCGCGGCCAGTGAAATCGGGATTGAAACCGCTACCCAGCTCCAACAGGGCGGCTACGCGGCCCCGGATGGCGACGGTGCCCTCGCTCGGCTGAACGGTGCCGGCGATCATCTGGAGCAGCGTGCTCTTGCCGGCGCCGTTACGACCGATGATGCCGAGGCATTCGCCCGGGGCTATCTCTAGGCTCACGTTCCGGATGGCGTGAAAGATTTTAGTTGGAGTAGTGCGACCAAGACCGAGCGCATGACGGACCGCATGCACGAGACGTTCCGCTGGATCGCTCCAGATAGTATAGGTCTTGGTGACGCTCCGGAGCGAGACGGCGGGCGCAAAGACGATGGACGGGGAGGATGACATGCGCGGTACGAGAGAAAGAGCCTTGGTGCCGCCGAGCCAGCCGGAACTTTATCGACTGAGCGGCGCAGTCAGTGCGCGGTTAATCAGCGGCACGGCCGCCGGGGCGAACTCAACGACGGGATCAGTAGCATTCGGGCTGGTCTCCAAGAGCAGCCGTTCATCGTTAAGACGCAGCGTCGCGATCTCATGGGAGGCAACCAAACCAACCAGAGGAAGGCTGACACGGGTGTTCTGCGCCGAATCTACAATGCGTATGGCGCGTATTTGAAGGCGAGCTACGCCGTCAAGAGGATCGAAACGCAACGCTTTTATCGGCTGAGGGGGGAGAGGGAAGCGGAGGGTCTGCAGGCCCGGTTGGTCCTCGTAGGCGACGCGAAGACTGTCGGCTTCGTTGAAACCCAGTCCTTTGTCCCAAAATAGCTGGGCTTGGGTGGGGCGATTGGTTGCCAAGTCCAGTTCGAGACTCAGGCCGGGCGACAGCGCCGGGGCCTCAAAGCGGGCGTAATGGAGGGAATTGCGGATGAGGCCACGATTGCCGACCGGCGCGAATAACAGCGCAATTCCCGCCATAAAACCGGCATGAACAAAAAAATCCCGCCACCCTTGTGGACGGTAGGTTGCGGTGAGCACCGCCAGCAAAAGGATCGCCAACATCATCGCGAGGTAGCCAGTGGAAAGCAGACAGCGCAGAAGATTGCGGTGGTTCATGCCTACCGGGACGATGGGCGCAATCAACTCGAGGCGGGCGTAGGGATCCTTCGCGGTCGGGGTGGAAATAATTCTCCAGCCGTCAGGCAGCGGGCTGATTGCTGCGATCTCATGGAGAGGGCGGAACATGTCGCGAGGGAAACGGCGGATCTCCTCACCGCGGCGGTTGATGATTCGCATCTGCCGAATGGTCAGGGCGCCACCTTGGGCGATGGGATCAATTCGCAATTCGGTGATGGGAGCATCCGGCAGCGGAAAGGTGTAGGTGTAAGTCTGCTCGGTCGGCGAAATCGGAAACTTGATCGAGTTGAGTTCCGTGATACCGGTACTCAGGTTGTAGAAAATCTGTACCTCACCCACTTTGTCCGACGCACAGGAGATTTCCAGATAGTTAATATCCGTGCCCGGATTGTTCAGCGGGTACCACTCGAGCGGGACCTCCTGGGGCAGAAGGAAGGCGATGACGGCCAGCAACGCGGCAAAAGTCAGTCTTCGCCATGACGGCCCGAGCCAGCTGGTGGGTTCGGGTGGTTCAACGTGGGGTGGATTCGAGGACGTGGTCATTGCGAGAACCCGAGGAGAATGGAGCAGGGAGCATGGGGCAAGGCCTGAGCCGCTCCAGCTCCAGATGAAGGGGAAGTCTGGGCAGGTGGAGCTGACCCGCCCCTGAACGAGGGCGTGCTGGCTCTAGTCTCCGATCTCCTGACTCCGGCTTCCCTCTTTTGGCTACGCCTTGCGGCTTCCGAAACCGATCCCGAGCAAACTCAATCCCACCCCGAAGGCCGCACCAATCCCGAGGCCGGCTATGCCAGCCATGGCGAGACTACGATAGAAGCTGCTTGTCTTGGCCTGCATGCTGATGCGGATCGCATCGCCGAATTGCTGGCGCTGATAGTCCTCATACGTGATCCGGATGTTGTTGATCAGGCTCTCATAGGATTTTTTCAAAGTATCCAGCGATTTTTGAAATTGGGCCAAGGTGTCGGTTTTCTGGGCAAGATCACTCTTGATGAAGGTTTCCATATTGTTGCGCTGCTCCTGTAAAATGGCTTTTTGGGACTGAATGTTTCGGGTCTTCAGGCTGGCATCCAAGGCTTTCCTCACGAGAAAATTGTTGGCGTCATTGGCCAGCAGGGAATCGACCAGGCCCTGGTCCACGATGAGAGACTCAGTTCGTTGTTGTGCAGCCTGGGACTTTACCCCCAGAACATAATTTTGCATACGCTCTTGGGTTTGCTTCAGGAGAGCTTGCACGACTTTTTCCTCTTCGCTGGCTTTGCTTTCCTCATCGCCCAGGGTTTTCAGGTAATAATCCATCTTCAGCAGAGCGACCTGACGGTCCTTGGATAATCCATTCTGGCGAATGAGTCCCAGGGTCTCATTCAGGCGGATTTGGGTGAAAAGCTGATTCTGTTTGAGGAGGTCGCTGAAAGAGAGATTGCTCCGAGGAGAACGATAGGATCGGGCAATGGCCGATGCTTCGGTGAGAAACGTGGCGATATTCTGACTCTCCTGATTCAGGACCAGTTCATAGTCAAAGTAGTCAGCGTCACTGAGGGCATCGAACGCTTTGCCGAAATTAAGCGGTATGGAGACATAGGTGCGCGTGAACTTTTCCTGATAGACACTCACAATTTCACTCAGCAACAGTTCACGCTGACGCGAAGTCATGGGAAACTCACGTGGGAGCGACAAGGAGAAGATGTATTCGTCTGGCACATAGAGCCGGGGTGTCTGCCCGGCGGCACGCTGCTTGTCCCGTTCCTTGATGATCGAGTCGGGGATGATACCCTCGATGCTTAGAGCGGCGCGGACTTTGCTTTGGGTCTCTTCGGTCGTGTCCAACCCCTTCCGTTTGAGCGCCTCAGCCACGATCTCGGGTGAGCGCAGGTCATCCGGTGAGAATTTGGACTTGTCGGGATACTCGCCTTTTTCAAAGCCGGTGAAGCTGAAGACGACGCGGGTGGTCGTGGTGACATTGAGAAACAGACCGGCGAAAGAAGAAAGGGTGCCAGCGACGGCCAAGCCCAACAGGCCGAGTCCCAAGATTAGGAGGAAACCTCGCCGCAGGCGGGCAAACAGCTCGGCGAAGTCGATCGCATCATCTTCGATAGGTTGGGAGGTTTGGGGATTGGCCATGGGAAGTAAGAAAGGGAGGCTCAGGAGGAAGAAACAGGATGCGGGATATCGGACACGATGGGGTTAACCGTGTTGATGAATACGTCTAACGATTTCTGTTCAATACCGGAATGTTGGTAGTGACGGAAGGAAGGCGTAGGCGGGGGGAGTAGCGAAGGGCAAGTCGGGTACTGCCTACGTCGTACACGAAAGGAATGCATGGCAGAGTGCGCACTCGATTTCTTGATGCCCGGGGTGATTCCCCGCATATTTGCCCATCCCTATCACTGGGTTAAGGTGCTTGGTTCATATTTTCTTGAACTAAGACGGGCTGCCGCCTTGGTTGGATGCATTGCTAGCCAGCATGACAGCCATCAATTCACGGTCCGAATCGGACCAGCTATTTGAACAACAATGTGTCGCTCTGTTTTCCGGGTTTTTGCACGTATTGGGTGTGCCAAAATCCATCGGAGGTATCTACGGGTTGCTATTTGCTTCTCCTTCGCCCCTCTGTTTTACGCAGATCGTGGAGAAATTGAAGGTAAGTAAGGGCTCGGCCAGCCAAGGGTTAGCATTCTTGCGGCAAAGCGGAGCGGTGAAACTGGTGGAAATTGCCGGTGATCGGCGCGAATTCTTCGAGCCAGAACTTGGCTTGCGTCGCTTGGCGAGTGGATTGATTCAGGAAAGAATCCAGCCGTTGGCGAGAGAGACCAGAGGGGCTGTAGTCCGCCTCAAACAACATGCTGAAGTCGCAAGAGGCGTGCAGAACAAATTTCAGGTGGAACGGATCAAGCAACTGGAAACCTGGCACCGCCAGCTTGGCCGGATTCTTCCCGTCGTCCAAACCATTCTGAAAATCCCACAGCCGTGATTTTAAGGACAGTGTCCCGCCCTCTGATCGTTCTTCAGCAGGAAGCGATGGGGCGAAGCTATGCTAATGCCAGCGTTTGATACCAATCTCATGAAAGCAGTAATATTAGCAGGTGGACTTGGTACTAGAATTAGTGAAGAAACCAACTTGAAGCCCAAGCCCATGGTCGAGATCGGCGGTCGGCCGATTTTGTGGCACGTCATGAAGATATACTCGGCCCATGGCATTAACGACTTCATCATTTGCGCCGGTTACAAGGGATATGTGATCAAGGAGTACTTCGCGAACTACTTCCTGCATATGTCAGATGTGACGTTCGACATGTCGGGCAACAGGATGGAAGTGCATGAACGGCGGTCCGAGCCCTGGCGAGTGACCATCGTTGACACAGGCGAAGCGACCATGACCGGTGGTCGGCTGCGTCGCATCCGGCAGTACCTTGGAGATTCCACCTTTTGCTTCACTTATGGCGACGGGGTCGGCAGTGTGGATATCGGCGCGCTGGTAACCTTCCACAAAACGCAGGGGGGGCATGCCACGTTGACGGCGGTCCAGCCCCCCGGGCGCTTCGGGGCCCTGGACATCAAGCAGGATCACCGGATCGGTACATTCAGGGAGAAGCCGCAGGGTGATGGCACTTGGGTGAACGGAGGTTTCTTTGTCCTGGAGCCGGCGGTTTTTGACCTGTTGCACTCCGATGAAGAGGTTTGGGAACGGGCGCCGCTGGAGGCCCTGGCCAACAGTGGGCAGTTATCGGCGTACCGCCACGGGGGTTTTTGGCAGCCGATGGACACGTTGCGCGACAAAATGCTCTTGGAAGAGCTGTGGGCCTCGGGCAATGCACCTTGGAGGCTTTGGAAGTAATATAACCGATGTCATTTCTCAGCAGTTATCTGGGCCGGCGGGTACTCGTCACCGGGCATACGGGCTTCAAGGGCGCTTGGCTATGCGAGTGGTTGCTCGCCTTGGGGGCGGAGGTGACGGGCTTTGCCCTACCGCCGCTGACGACCCCGGCGTTATTTGATCAACTGGCGCTGGGAGATCGCATGCGCTCCGTGCTGGGCGATGTGCGCGACCCCGCACGGTTACAGGAGGTGGTGAGGCAGGTCCGGCCGGAATTCATCTTCCACCTCGCCGCGCAACCTCTGGTCCGGCTGTCTTACGAGCAACCCGTGGAAACCTATGCGGTCAACATCATGGGCACCGTCAACCTGCTGGAAGCGGTGCGCCAGGCCGGCATCGCCTGTGCCGTGGTCGTCGTGACCACGGACAAATGCTACGAGAACAAGGAATGGGAGCAGAGTTACCGGGAGGAGGACCCGATGGGGGGGTATGATCCCTACAGCTCCTCCAAGGGCGCGGCTGAACTGGTGACAGCGGCCTACCGGCGGTCTTATTTCAGCGGGCCGGATTCGCGCGTGCGTCTCGCGACGGCCCGGGCGGGCAATGTGATCGGTGGGGGCGACTGGGCCTTGGACCGCATCGTGCCGGACTGTATCCGCGCGCTGCGGCGGTCGGAGCCCGTCCCGGTTCGCAACCGGGTGGCGACCCGTCCTTGGCAGCATGTGCTGGAGCCTTTGAGCGGGTACCTTTGGCTGGGGGCGGTGCTGGCCGACCCGGCGCGCGCGGGGGGGGCGCAACCGGCTCGGTATGCCAGCGCCTTCAATTTTGGCCCGGCCCATGATTCAAACCGCACCGTGGCGGAGCTGGTGCAGGAGATACTCAAGAGCTGGCCCGGGGCTTGGGTTGACCGGAGCGAGGCCAAGGCGGTGCATGAAGCAACCTTGCTGGGCCTGAGCACGGACAAGGCGTTCCATCTGCTGGGTTGGAAACCTACGTGGGCGTTTGGGCAGACTGTGGCGGCGACGGTCGCCTGGTACCGTAACGTGGAGGCGGATCCCACTGGGGCGAGGGCGCAGACGGCGGAACAGTTGAAGGCCTATGAAGCGGCGGCCCAGGCTCAAGGCATGCGTTGGTCCATCGGCTAGTCCCATGGCAGATCGTCATTCTGTCCGGCCGCAACGCAAAGGCTCCCGATGAAGGTGGTGGTGACAGGTGCTACCGGATTTATCGGCTCGGCGGTGGTCGAGGAATTGACCGCGCGCGGGCATGGCGTTGTTGCGCTGGTGCGGCCCGGTTCGGACCTGAAGCGGTTGCGCGGGATCGGGGGGTGGGAGGGCCTGGAGTGCGGTTCCTGGCTGGCGCCCGAAATGGCTGACCAGCTGGGGCGGCATGGCCCCGAGGCGTTTGTCCATTGTGCCTGGCAAGGCGTGGGCGGAGCCGAGCGCAACGAGGCGTGGCAGATCACGGCCAACCTGAGGCTGACGATGGACGCGCTTGAGCTGGCGAAAAACACCGGTTGCACACACTGGGTCGGGCTGGGGTCGCAGGCGGAATACGGCAACCTGAACTGCCGGATGGCGGAGACCTGCGCGACCAAACCCACTACGCTTTACGGCAAGGCCAAGCTGCTGGCGACGGAGGCGGCCTTGGCTTACGCCGGCGCCGCGGGCATGGCAGCAACCATTCTCCGGGTCTTCTCCACGTATGGCCCGGGGGATGCCCCGTCGTGGTTCATCCCGTATGTCACCCGCGAGTTCCTGGCCGGGCGTGGGCCGCGGCTCACGGCTTGTGAGCAGATGTGGGACTACCTGTATGTTGCGGATGCGGCCCGCGCGGTGGCGCAGGTCGTCGAGACCCGGGCGGCCGGGGTGTTCAATCTCGGGTCCGGGCAAACGCGTTCCCTGCGCGAGATCGTGGAATTGATTCACCGGGAGACGGGGGCGACCGTGGCGCCCGCCTTTGGGGTGGTGCCCTACCGGCCGGATCAAGTGATGTGGCTGGAGGCGGACATAACGAGATTGTCGCAAGCGGTCGGATGGACTCCAACCATCTCGCTGGAAGCTGGAATCAAGAAAACCGTCGAATTTACCCGATCAAACCATCAACTCCCCTAGCCATGTCCTCGCCCCTCTTTCCCACCCCCGCTGACCAGCGCTACGTCAAGTGCGGCTTGATGAGCAACGTGCCCATTGACGTCTCCCGGCTGGCGACACGACCCGGGCAAGCGCATCAGCCCGCCGAGATTGGATTCAAGTGGCATGCGCCC
>DATCRM010000188.1:0-5868 GCA_036568985.1 Lacunisphaera sp.
CCTCCGCCGAAAAAGGCGGCGGAGGTTGTCGCGCCCCCGGCCGACGCGGCCCTCACCGGCCCCACGTTGGAGGAAATGACCAGCCGTCTCACCGGCACGATGGAGGTGACGGACAACGATCTTCGCGCCTTGGCCGACGCGCGCGCGCAGCGCGTGCGCGATTATTTCCTCAACGAGGGCAAGATCTCCGCCGACCGGCTGTTTCTAGCCTCGGGTAACGCCGCCGCGAAGGAGAACAAGGGCCCGCGGGTGTTCCTGTCGCTGCAGTGAGGATCCGATTCATTTGGCCGAAGAGGCACGAAAAGATCCCAAAAAGGGAAAGGCCTGAGAGCCCTCTCGAATAATTCCCGTCTGGTCGGAAACCACTGGAGGGCCGAGCTCCCGCGAGGCCGGCTATGATGTCGAACGCGGCCTCGTGGGAGCTCGGCCCATCGGATAGTAGCAAACCGGGAGTCTGATAATCAGACCGGCCCTCCACCTTGCTGCGGGTCAGCTGCCAGTGGCGCCCTGTGTGTTCACGAAGAGTGAATAGACCGAAGTGCTGGCGGCCATGAAGAGGCGGTTGCGGTGGCGGCCGCCGAAGCAGAGGTTCGCGCAGCGCTCGGGCAGGTCGATGCGACCGATCAGCTTGCCCTCGGGGTTGAAGATCGAGACGCCGTCGAGGCCTTCGGCGCCCATGCCCCAGCCGCACCAGAGATTGCCGTCGACATCGACGCGCAGGCCGTCGGGCGTGCCGTTGGCCTCGGCGGTAATGAGAGCGCGCATGTTGGCGATTTTGGTGCCTTGGTCGGTCACGTCGTATACGCGAATCACGCGCGGGCTGAGGCCCGCCTCGATAATGTAGAGTTTCGATTCGTCGGGTGAGAACGCGAGGCCGTTGGGGCGCACGATGTCACCCGCGACGACGGCCGGCTGCTTCGTGGTCGGGTCCCAGCGATAGACGTTGGTGGGCAGTTCGGCCGGGGCCTTTTCCCCCTCGTAGTAGCCGAGGACGCCGAACGGCGGGTCGGTGAACCAGATCGAACCGTCGGACTTGCACACGATGTCGTTGGGGGAGTTGAGCGGTTTGCCTTCGAAGCGATCGGCGAGGACGGTGATCGAACCGTCGTACTCGGTGCGGGTGATGCGACGCGTCAGGTGTTCGCAGGTGAGCAGGCGGCCCTGGCGGTCCCGGGTGTTGCCGTTGGCGTTGTTGGCGGGCGAACGAAACACGCTGACGGCGCCGGTCTCCTCGTCCCAACGCATGATGCGATTGTTCGGGATATCGCTCCAGAGCAGGCACCGGGCGTCGCCGAACCACACCGGTCCTTCGTTCCAGCGTTGACCGGTGGCGAGGCGTTCGACTTTCGCACTGCCGATGCGGTAACGGGCGAAACTGGGGTCGACGATTTTGATGAGCGGGTCCGGGTAGCGCTGGCTCGGTTCCCAGCTGGCAAGGGAGCGGGGCAGGGCGGTCAGCGCGGCGAGCGCGCCGCCCGCGGCGAGAAAATCACGACGATTCATGGTGGAAAGGGTGATGGAGAAAATGGATCCAGGCGGCGACGGAAGGCCATGCCGGCGGCACTTGTATCGTTGAGCATCCTCGCGGCCGTGAAGGAAACCTCGATCCTCTTGATCACGGATTTCACGGATGAACACGGACAGGAAGGACAGCCGGCCTGATGCTTGACCCCTCGAACCATGCAATCCGCCGGAGTTATTCGGTAGGGGCGCAATCGCGATCTCGGTCTTGTGCCTTTGGTGGCCGCCACCTGCCTTGGTTCCGGATTTATCCGTGCAGATCGGTGTCATCCGTGGTTGAACCTCGGCATGGAATGTCGTCCGCAGTGCGGCGCGTGTTGTATCGCGCCCTCGATCACCTCGCCGATACCCGGCATGCCGCACGGCAAGCCGGCGGGGATCCCTTGCGTGCAATTGCTGCCGGACATGCGGTGCGCGATCTTCGGGAGATCCGAGCGTCCGGCGTTTTGCGCCAGCCTGCGGCCAACGCAGGAAATGTGCGGAGTGAACCGGGACGAGGCCTTGGCGCATTTGACAGGGCTGGAACTGGCGACGAGGCCGGGATCTTGACCAAGGCACGCTCCGCGCCGATTCACCGAACCCGGCCTAAGATTCTCGGAGCATCTCTCGCTGTCATCCTGAGTCCCGCGAAGGATCCAAGGGGATGAAAAATGCCGAAACCGCATGGATCCTTCGCGCGGCTCAGGATGACGGTGGCGTGAGATTTATATTTCCGTCAGTTTTAGAGGGCTCCGGTTTTATTCCCTGTGGGTCGAATACCTCGGAGCTTCAGCCTTCGCCTGGCCTACGGCTGACAGGTGCTCCGACTTGGTTGGAGGCGGGGCTATCAGCCCCGCGTTTGGGAAGGAGCGCGGCCTGCGCCTCGCAGGACTGATCGTCCTGCCTCCATTTCTGAAATGCCTCGGGGCTGGCCCCGAGGATCTTTACTTGCCGCCCTATCGCGATGGCTCGGCTTCCGGCGTGGTTTCCCAGTCTTCGACGGATTCCTGGATCGGAATCTTCGGTTTCCACTTGAGCCATTCTTTGTCCGCCTCGTCGGCAATCAGAAATTCCGTATCGTCCGTCACGGGCGCGCTGTTGGACGCCGAGGGCGTTGCGAAGCTGATGCCGCCGGTGACCAGGGACTCGAGCGAGTTGCTGCGCAGCTCTGCGCCGAGGAGGCCGACCTTGACCGACACGCCGCCGGAATTCCAAAACTTCGTGTCGGCGTGGACCAGCTGGTCGTAGGGCGTGCGGATGCGGATCCGCACCAGCACGCCGTCCGCGTCCGGCGTCAGTCGGTGCGCCTCGATAAACCCGACCTTGATTTCGCGGAAAAAAACAGGCGCACCGGAATTCAGGGCGCCGAGCCGGTCGGCGCGCAGCACAAAGGAGCGTCCCCGGCCGGACGTTTCCAGCAGCGGGGCGCGGCGCAGCGCCGTGAATTCCGTGGCGGGCTGGCCGCCGGTGCCGGGGCGAACCTTCAGCCGGGCGCCGGTGAACAGCGTGTCGAGGCCCTTGATCCCGGAGAAACCGATCTCCGGCCGTACCAACCAGAACTCGGAGTCGGCCCGCGCGAGGTAGGCGGCATTTTTGACGAGCCGCACCTTGACCAAGACGGAGTCGTGTTTCTCGTCGAGCTGGACGTTTTCGACCGTGCCGACGGCGACGCCCTTGTGCTCGAGGATGGTCTTGCCCTCCTCGATGCCGGCGCCGTTTTGAAAACGGATGGTGATTTCGGGACCGCGCTCACGGTAACTCCGGGCGATGAGCCAGCCGCCGACGAGGAAGGCGACGAGCGGCACGACCCAGATCAGCGGAAGCGACCGGCGGTGGCGGACGATGGTGGGGGCGGGTGGGTGGCTCATGGGGTGATGGCCCGGTCGTGGGCGAGATCGATGTTGGCGTCCCACAACAAGCGGGGATCAAAGCTCTCCGTGGCGAAGACGGTGAGCACCACCGCGGCGGCGAAGGCGATGACGCCCGGCTCCGGGCGGACGGTCGCGAGGGAGCCGAATTGCACGGCTCCGGTGAGGAAGGCGACGAGGAACACATCGAGCATCGACCAGCGGCCAATGAATTTCACGAAAGCGTAGAGCTTGGTCAGTCCGCGACTCCGGCGGGCCGAGCGCGTGCGGACGGCGTGGAGCAGGCAGCCGAGGCTCACGAGCTTCAGCAGGGGCACGAGGATGCTCGCGGTGAACACGATGAGGGCGATGCCCCAGAGGCCGTCGCGGTAAAGGGCAAGGGCGCTGGAGAAAATGGTGTCGGTGCGCGCCTGGCCCATGAGAATGGTGCTGACGACCGGCAGCACGTTGGCGGGGACGAGCATGAAGAGTCCCGCGAGGGCGAACGCGGCGCTGCGCTCCACCGCGTGCGGCTGGCGCCGGCGCAGCGGGGTGCCACAGCGGGGACAGGGCGTGGCCTCGTAGGCGGGGGCTGCCTCCGGCAAGGCCAGGGTGCAGGCATGACAATGGAGGGTGCGATCCATCAGGTAACCGCTCCCTTGACCCGGCCAGCGGTGAGAACCTCCGCCGCCGCGTCGAGGTCGAATCGCCGCCAGGCGATGAACAACGCGAGCGACATCCCGGCGTGGCACCACAGGCCGGCGGTGGGCGTGACGTGGACGACGTCGCCGAGTTTGATGAACGCGACCAGCACGCTGAGCAGGTAGACCTCGGGAATGGACCACAGCTCGAGCGCATGCAGCCACCGCACGAGGAAGCGCAGCCGGGTGACGGGATGGCCCAGGACGATCGGCGTGAGCAATGCGGTGAGGGTCAGCAGCAGCAACAGCGGCGCGACGATCCCGCAGAGAGCGACCAGCACGGCGACCCACGGCAGGCCTTGGTGCCAGAGGCCGAGCACGCCGGTGAAGAGCAGGCTTTCACGGGCGTTGCCGAGCTGTGACACCGCGACGATCGGCAGGAAATTGGCCGGAACCCACAGGATCAGCGCGGTGAGCGCCCACGCCAGAGTGGCGTGCCAGTTGGAAGCGCGCCCAGTCGCCAACTGGGCCCCGCAGCGCACGCATTGGCAGTGATCGCCCGGACGCAACGCGACGCGGGCATGCAACTGACCGCACCACGGGCAGGCCAGCGGACGGTCTTCCGGGATGGTGCAGACCGGTAACAAGGCGTGTGTCGTGGCTTTCACCCGACAGAGATGACCCTCGCCAGGCCGAAGCGGTTCCTGATTTCGGAAGCCGGGTGGTCAGGATTCTGCCGACCATCCGAAAAGCGAAGTTGTGCCCTGACTGCGGCTTGAGGGTTTCGCCTTTTGTGGAAAATGGGAAACCTGATTCTCCGGCTTGGCCCCGCCCTGAAGTTCAATCCCGGCCCGCAGGGGACCAGCCGTCGCCAAGCCTATGGCTGGCAGGCGTGGGCCCTTCAGGAAAGCTGCAAATCTGAGATCTCAAATTTGAGATTTGAGATGCTCGGCGCGGCGCCGGGTTTGAGGGGGGCGAAGCGGTTCACTTCTTCGGATTTGTGAGCGCGCGGACGGAGTAGGTGGTGAAGCTGTAGTCGATCCAGAGTTCGACTTCGGTTTCCGAGCAAGCGCGCAGGCGCACGGCTTGGTTTAGTCCCGACGGCAGAATCTCTACCTCGGGTCCCAGCCCCTTTTTTAGAAATTCCAGATCCTCGAAGATCTTCTGGAGGATTTCCCGGCGATAGGAGGAAGAGTTCTTGAGGTAGAGTCCGACGCTGCCGTCCACGAGTTTGATCTGGGCGGGAAATTTGATTTGGTCTAGCAGATCGCGGACCTGCTTGGTCCGATCGGCGAGGCGAAGGGCGGGGTCGATGTCGGCGAAAATCACGATGTTGGCGTAAGACGTCTGTGCTCCCTTGCCGAAGGAGAGCATCTTGCGGTTACCGCTGGCGAAGCGCACCTCGCGTTGCTCCATCCGCAAGCCGGGGACCTTCTGCACTGCGGTCTGAATGCCGCGCACCGAGGAATAGAGTTCCTGATTCCGAATCTCCTGCTTGTCGGCAGAATTCGAGAGGACGAACTGAATGACGACCGCGTCTGCTTTCTTGACGACGGAGATCGGCACTTCCGGCGGGGGCACCGCAATGTCCACCACCGGACTCGCAAGCCGGCTTCCGCTCAGACTCGAGACCGCGCTGTAGCTTGCATCCCGGTCCGTAGAGACGAGGAACGGGCTGAGGATTACGGCTTCCTCTTCCCCGTCGGAACTGGACTGGGCGATGACAGTGAGCGGAAGCAAGACAACGGCGAGGAGGGCGAATGATTTCTTCATGGGGTTGATAACTATAGTTGGGCCCGTGACGTTGTTGGTATCCGAGGGGAAGATTGGGTCAACGAAAGAGGCGGGATCAGCGATCCTGCCCTACAGCCCCTTCACGG
>DATCRM010000189.1:0-16808 GCA_036568985.1 Lacunisphaera sp.
GTCTATGACCGCCGGTCGCATGCCAAACGGCGGTCATAGACCGCCGCCACTTTTGCCATGACTCGCGCCCGCCTCCTCATCGCCTTGCTCCTCGTCGCCACGCTCGGCACCGCAGGCTGGCATGGCTGGCAGCTGCAGTCCCGCCGTGCGCTCGTCCTGCATCACCTTCCCCCCATGCCCGAGCTCGGATCCCAACCTCCCGTGCTGAGCGAAAGCCTTGCAGAAGCCGAAACCCTCGCCCGCTCCTGGCGTCACGCGCCCGCCGGTTTGGCCGAGGTCAGCCGGTTCTATCACGCCAATGGCTTCTATCCCGAGGCGTTGCTCTGTTACGCGGGCTTGCTCAAGGTTGACCCGCACAATGCCCGCTGGCCGCACCTGCAGGCCTGTATCATCACCAACTATGGTCGCATGGACGAGGCCCTGCCCCTGCGCGAACTGGCGGTGACGCTCGCCCCGAATTATCTCCCGGCCCGCCTCCGACTGGGCGATGTGTTGCTGAAAACCAACCGGTACGCCGAAGCCGCCAAAGCCTACACCGCGGCACTCGGGCTCGCGCCGGGCGATCCCTATGCCCTGCTCGGATTGGCGCGCTGCGATCTGGCCGCCGGCGACTGGACCCGCGCCCAAAATCGCCTGAGCGAGGCCATCGCGAAAAACCCGGACTTCATCGGCGCGCTCTCGCTCCTCGTTACGGTCAGCGAACATTTGGGCGACAGTGAAACCGCCGAAGCTCTCAAGACCAGAATCGGTCGGCGCGAGTTCAGCGACCTGCCCGATCCCTGGCTCGACGATCTGGCGGACGTCTGCTTCGACGCGTACCGCCTCAGCGTCGCAGCCGCTGTCGCCAACGCCGCCGGTCAGCATGACAAGGCCCTAGAACTGCTCGACCGTTCCATCGCCCTCGCCCCCGGGGCCAGCTCCTACCAACGGCAGGCCGGTCAGATTTTGCTGAATGGGCAGGATTTTTCCCGCGCCAAGCAGCATTTGGAAAAAGCGGTCGCTCTGAATCCGACCGATTCCGACGCCTGGCTGCTGTTGCTCACCGCGCTCCGCGGATTGGGCCGCGAACAGGAGGCAGTGAACAAACTGCTGCGCGGACTGACGCACTGCCCGCAATCCCCGAGCCTGCATCTCGAGTACGCCCGCTGGCTGAAGACCGCGGGCCGGCTCGACGAAGCGATCGCAGAATTCCGCTATGGCTACGAACTGCGTCCGAGCGACGCATCGCCGCTCGTCGAACTGGCGGGCGCCTATTTTGCGGTCGACCGCAACGCGGAGGCCGTCGCCGCCCTCGAACAGGCCCTTGAGCGCCAGCCCGCCCACCCCATGGCCTTGGCAACGCTCACATTCTATGCCATCAGCCTCAAGGATGAGGCCGAGGCGTTGCGCCGATGGGAACAGGTTCGCCGCCAGTCCAAAACTCCGCCCGAGGTGGTGGATGGCCTGCGTCGCGCCTTCCAGCAGCAATTCGGCCGGGCGCTGCCGTGAAACCCCTCCCACATCCAGAAAGCCAAGCTCGCGGCTCCCTCAACCCGCGAGGATTTTCTCCACCTGCGTTTGCTCCGCAATGGAGAGCGGCGACAGTTTCAAGCCGGCATGGATGTCATCAATCTGCGAGACCTTGCTCGCACCGATGAGCACCGTGGTGATCTCCGGTCGGCGCAAAAGCCAAAGCACGGCAAATTGCGCCAGCGTGGCGCCGCGCTTCTGCGCGATTTCGTTCAACGCCTTGATTTTCTCGAGAATCGCGGGAGTGATCTTCTCGGCGTTCAGGAACACACCGGACTTCACCGCACGCGAATCAGCCGGCAGGCCCTGCAGGTAACGGTTGGTGAGCAGGCCCTGCGCGAGCGGCGAGAACGGAATGCACCCGGCGCCCACCTCCGCCAGCGTCGGCAGGAGTTCCGGCTCCACCCAGCGCTCGAACATGTTGTACTTCGGTTGATGGATCAGCAGCGGCACGCCGAGGCTCTTGAGGATGGCGGCGGCCTGACGGGTCTGGGGCGCATTGTAATTCGAAATGCCGGCGTAGAGCGCGCGACCGGATTTCACGGCGTCCGCCAATGCGGTCATCGATTCCTCCAGCGGCGTGTCCGGATCGGGACGATGGTGATAGAAGATGTCGACGTACGGCAGCCCCATCCGCTTCAGACTCTGGTCGAGCGACGAAAGAAGGTATTTGCGCGAGCCCCATTCGCCATAAGGACCGGGCCACATGTAGTAACCGGCCTTGGTGGAGATGATCAGTTCATCGCGATGCGCGGCGAAATCCTCCCGGAGAATCCGGCCGAAGTTTTCCTCGGCCGAACCGGGCGGTGGTCCGTAGTTGTTGGCCAAATCGAAGTGCGTGATGCCGAGATCGAAGGCGCGGCGTAACAGCGCCCGCTGATTTTCCAATGGGTCCACGCCGCCAAAGTTGTGCCAGAGTCCCAGCGAGAGCCGGGGCAGTTTGAGCCCGCTGCGTCCACAGCGGGCATAAGGAAGAGTTTCGTAGCGATTGGCGGCGGGGGTGTAGCTGGTCATGACGAAGGGCAGGCCGAGGAGACTCAGGAACCACGCTTGCGCAAGCCTGCACCGGCCACGGCCGTGGTCGGACGGTCCGGCGCAGGGATTGGGCAGCTCGCACCGTTGTGCCAGGTGCCTTCAACATAGGTGGTCGTCGGAATCTCCGGCACACCGTATTTATTGTGCTGCAACTGGCCCGCCAGGATCTCGACCGCCAGCGCCCCGACCGTGGTGTGGTTTTGTTTCACCCCGGCCGTCTTGCCGGAAAAATCGTCGAGGAACACGTCCACGAAGGCGACGTCCCGCGGCACCGCGAGTCCCATCTTTTTGAAGATCGGCAGCACGAACGAGGCTTTGCTGATCACCACCTCGGGCCGGTATTTTTCGAACCACTCGATGAACGCCTCCGGCTCGGGAAAGACCTCGGACTTGCTCTCGTTCAACCAGCGTTCGACAGGCTCCGGCTCGGGGAAAAGATGGGCGGGAATCCGCTCGCGCGCGGTCAGCGCCTGCTGTTCGCACAGGTAACCGGCCGTCCACAGGTGATCGACGGCGTGGTCCCAGCCCCGGTGCATCACGAAACCGATCCGGCGGTAGCCCGCCGCAAGCACCTTCTGCATCGCGAGCCGGGCGATGTCGCACTGGTTGTTGGTCACGTTGTGCAGTGCCGGCTGGTGCGGAAAGTAGTCGATCTTAACGGCGCTGAAGTTTTCCCACTTGAACTGGAGCGCGTCGCCCATTTCGCGCCCGTGCGACGCGATGATCAGGCCGTTGATGCCGCGCGAATACAGGATCTGGCCAAGCCGCTCCTGGCTCATGCCCTCATCGCGCATCCAGAAATGTTCGAGCACGTAACCGAGCTCCTTCGCCTTGGCCAGGGCGCCCTCGTAGAAATCAGGGTGGGCGGTCACGTGCTTCCAGCCCCAGCGCGTCGCCCAGTTGGTAACGTAGGCCAGCGTCGGGGTGTTACGGCGTTCGATGACCCCGCCGCGGTAAGCCACGAGCGCGCGCAGCAGCGGATCGGGCGTGTAGCCCATCTGCCGGGCGAGGGCTTGAATTCGCTGCCGGGTTGATTCCGGCAAACGGGGATGATTGCGCATCGCCAGGGAAACCGTGGTGACATGCACACCGGCTTTCTTGGCGATATCCGACAGGGTAACTCGGCGTTCGCTCATGGGGTGGCGCATACGAAGCCCAGCCGGGCCAACAACACAAGTCTATTGTTAGTATGGTCGACCCCTTGAGCGCAGAATGGGTGATAACCGAAACTGTTCCTTGCTACCCCGCAGGACAGTCTCTGACTTGGTGAGAATTGTCCCCCGTATGAAATCCCTCAATACTCACTTCCCGAAGATTGCCAAAATCGCCTATGAAGGCCCGCGTTCCGCGAACGCGCTCGCTTTCAAGCACTATAACCCCGCCGAGGTCGTCGATGGCCGCACGATGAAGGAGCACATGCGCTTCTCCATCGCCTACTGGCACGCCTTCCGCGGCGTCGGCTCCGACCCGTTCGGTCCCGGCACGATCAACCGCCCGTGGGAATCCGGCAAGGACCCCGTGTCCGTCGCCAAGGCCCGCATGGACGCCGCCTTCGAGTTCTTCCAGAAGATCGAGTCCCCATTCTGGTGCTGGCACGATCGTGACATCGCCCCCGAGGGCCGCACGCTCGCCGAGTCCAACAAGCACCTCGACAAGATCGTGGCCCATGCCAAGAGCCTGCAGAAAGCCACGGGCGTGAAGCTCCTCTGGGGCACGGCCAACCTCTTCAGCAACCCGCGCTTCATGTGCGGCGCCTCGACCAATCCCGACGCCCATGTCTTCGCCTACGCCGCAGCGCAGGTGAAGAAGGCCCTTGAGTGCACCCTCGAGCTGGGCGGCGAAAACTACGTCTTCTGGGGCGGCCGCGAGGGCTACGAGACCCTTCTCAACACCAACCTGAAGCGCGAACAGGATCACCTCGCCCGCTTCCTCCACATGGCCGTCGCCTACGCCAAGGAGATCGGCTTCAAGGGCCAGTTCCTCATCGAGCCCAAGCCGAAGGAACCGACCAAGCACCAGTACGACTTCGACGTCGCCAGCGGCATCGCCTTCCTGCGCACGTACGGCCTTGAGCAATACTTCAAGTTCAACATCGAGACCAATCACGCCACCCTCGCCGGCCACACCTTCCAGCATGAGATCGAGGTAGCCGCTGCCGCGGGCGCGCTCGGCTCCATCGACGCCAACGCCGGCGACCAGCTGCTCGGCTGGGACACCGACCAGTTCAATACCGACGTGCGCGAGCTCACCCTCGCCATGGTTTCGATCCTCAAGGCCGGCGGTCTCGGCTCGGGCGGTTTCAACTTCGATGCGAAACTCCGCCGTCCCTCCATCGATGCCGAGGATCTCTTCCATGCCCACATCGGCGGCATGGACGCCTACGTTCTCGCCTTCAAGCTCGCCCGCCGCATCCTCGCCGAGGGCAAGTTCGAGCAGTTCGTCACCGACCGCTATTCGTCCTTCGACACCGGCTACGGCAAGGACATCGAGACCGGCAAGGCGACCTTCAAGTCCCTCGAGAAGCTCGTCCTCACGAAACTCGGCGAACCCGTACCGAAGTCGGGCAAGCAGGAATATCTCGAAAACCTGTTGATGCAGTATCTCCACGACTGAACGTTTTGACCGGTGCGGCGAGTCCCGTCGCACCGGTTTCGTTTGGTTGTCCTCCCTCGCTTACCCCGCCCCCATGAACAGTGCGACCGCGTCGGAGGAGGAAAGCTATCACGCCCAGCATTCCCCGTTTGGCGCGTTCGCGAGCTTCACCGTCGGTCTCGTGGACTCGCCGGGAGGCTTCGGTCAGTCTCTGCGCGGTCCGGCGCGGCAGAATGTCTATGTTGGTTACCGGACCCCGGCCCGGCCGGAATGGCAACTGCTGCCGTTCCTCACTCCGCCGAAATCCCAGGAGGCCGCCTTCACGGGCGATACGACCGTGGTCCAGCCACCGCGGGGATTTCATGCGCTGCGCCCCGACAACTACCAGCGCACCCTCGGCTGGGCCAGCGACACTTGGCGCGCCGACAGCGATCGTTTCGGTTTTTCGCTGCTCTCTCCGTTCGGCGAGGTACCGGACCCGGCGAAGCTGAACCGGAACGCCTCCCGCTTTCATCTCGCACCCCTCATTACCGGCTGGATCGAATACGACAATCGCCACGGCGCAGCCCCGGTCGAACTGATCTTCGGCGTCGGCCACGGTGACGACACGCTCCGCCCCCTCGGCGACACGAGCGCATCGCTCGCGGGTTTCGCCAGCGGCGGTCGCTTCGGCTACGCGACCAAACCCGGCCGTGCTGTCTCGCTCCGCCAAGGCTTCGACATCCTCAATCCGAAATTTTTCGACTACCGCCGCCTGCATGTGATCGCCGGCGAAACCGCGCTGGTCTTCACCGTACCGGCCGGCCAGCGGAAACGGTTTCCGCTCGTGCTCGGTTTCTACGCGGCTGGCCCCGTCACCAGCGGCATCGACAGCACCTATGCCTACACCCGGGTCTTCACAAACCTGGAAGACGTGCTGACCCATGGCCTGGGCGAATACCGCCGTTACGAAAAGCTCGCCGCCCAACGCGACCGCGAACTCGCCCGCAGCCGACTCGACGCCGACCAGCAATTCCTGATCGCGCAGGCCACGCACAGTTATCTCGGCAGCTCCCAGCTGCTTTGGCACCGGGGCAAACCGCTCTGGGTCGTCAACGAGGGCGAATACCGGATGATCAACACGTTTGATCTCACGGTGGACCACCTGTTCTTCGAGCTGGCCTGGCAACCATGGGCCATGCGCAACGCCCTCGATCTGTTCGTCAAACGCTACTCCTACCGCGATCAACACGGGCTGTCGTTCACCCACGACATGGGGGTGAATGATTTCTTCACCCCGCCTGGTCGCTCGAGCTACGAGTGCGACGGCGTCGAGGGGTGTTTCTCGCACATGACGATGGAGCAGCTCCTCAACTGGGTCCTGTGCGCATGCACCTACGCCGCCCACACCGGGGACCGGGCCTGGCTCCGGGCCAACAAAAAAATTCTCCTCGCCTGCGCCGACAGTCTGCGTCGCCGCGACGACCCCGATCCGAAGAAACGCGACGGCATCCTCAAACACGACAGCTCGCGCGTCGGCGCCGGCGCCGAGATTACGACGTACGACAGCCTCGACGTCAGCCTCGGCCAGGCCCGCAACAATCTTTACCTCGCGGTGAAAACCCTCGGAGCCTGGGTTTTGCTCGAACGCACCTTCGCCGATCTTGGCCTGACGAGGGATGCGGCGGCGGCCGGCGGCACCGCGGACCTTCTCGCGCGCACGCTCACCACCAAGTTCGAGATCGACTCCGGCTTTTTTCCCGCCGTGTTCGAGAAAGACAACCACTCCCGCATCCTGCCGGCGGTCGAGGGTTTCGTCTATCCACTCTTCCTCGGTTATAAGGACGCGACGGATCCCACGGGCCGCTTCGCCACCCTCTTCGACCAGCTCCGCCGGCATATCGGCCAGGCTCTTCAGCCCGGCGTCTGCCTCGACGCCGGCAGCGGCGGATGGAAGATGAGCAGCACGAGCACCAACACCTGGTTTTCCAAGATCGCCCTGGCGCAGCACGTCGTCCGCCGCCTCTTCCCCGAGACCATGAGCCCCCTCGCCCGCGCCGCCGACAAGGTGCACGCCGACTGGCAGCGCACACCCGGCTGCGGCAAGGATGCCATGTGCGATCAGATCCGCAGTGACTCCGGCGAATCCTGCGGCAGCCGCTACTATCCGCGCGGCGTCACCGCCTGCCTCTGGCTGCTCGAATAATTTCCCTCACCGCCCCACCAACCCCACCCCATGACCGCACCCGTTCAGAAACTTTCCTTCATTGAAAAAGCCGGCTTCAGCGCGGGCGACGCCGCCGCGAACTTCGTGTTCATGTCGATGGTGCTGTTCCAAACCAGCTTCTACACCGACGTCTTTGGTCTCTCCTCCGGCGCAGCGGCCGCGATCCTCCTCTGGCCGCGCCTCTGGGACGCCGCTTTCGACCCGATCATGGGAGTGATCGCCGACCGCACCAAGACCCGCTGGGGCAAATTCCGCCCGTGGGTCCTGTGGACTTCGCTGCCTTGGGCCGTGGTTATGATCCTGGCCTACACCACGCCACAGGGTTGGAGCACGGGTGCGCTGATCGCCTACGCCGGCATCACCAACACGATCCTGATGACGCTCTATTCGATGAACAACATGCCGTATTCCGCCTTGGGCGGTGTCATGACCGCCGATCTCAACGAACGCACCAAGCTCAATTCCTACCGCTTCATCTCGGCCAACATCGCGCAGTTCATCGTCGGTGGCCTGACGCTTCCCCTCGTCGCCAAGTTCGCCCAGGGCTCCGACCGCCAGCACGGCTGGCAGATGACCATGACTATCTGGGCCGTCCTCTGTTTCATCCTGTTTCTCGTCACGTTCTTCACCACCAAGGAGCGCATCCAACCCGTGGTTGAAACCAAGTCCTCCCCCAAGCAGGACTTCCTCGACCTGCTGAAAAACAAACCCTGGATCGCCCTCTTCATCTACACCGCCTTCCACTTCGCGATGCTCACCTTCCGCGGCGGCGCTCACTACAACTACTATCACCACTACGCCGACAAGGGCGCGATGTTCGACTGGGTCGCGAAGCTCGGCCTCACCACGCCGGACCTGGCCCCCACCGGCAGCCTGGCCGATTGGATGGGTTACATTGTCCATGGCACCCGCGAGACCGCCACCAACGCGGCCGACGTCTTCAACAGCATCGTCAACATGATCGGCACCGGCACCACGATCCTCTTCATCATGCTGTCCTCCGGACTATCCGGAAAGTTCGGCCGCAAAAACGTGGCCCTCGTCTGCTTCTCGCTCGCGGCCGTGAACGCCTTCGCGATGTATCTGCTGCCACCCGACGCCACGTGGGGCATGGTCGCTCTCGCCGTCGCCGGGTCCGTCGTGTACGCCCCGACCTGTGCCATCATGTGGGCGATGTACGCCGACGCCGCCGACTACTCCGAGTGGCAGACCGGCCGCCGCTTCACCGGCATGGTCTTCGCCACGATCGGCTTCTCCCTCAAGTCCGGGCTCGCCCTCGGTTCGGCCGGCCTGCTCTGGGTCCTCGCCGGGGTCTTCGGCTACGAGACCCATCTCCCCGACGCCCCCAACGCCATCGCCGGTTTCCGCGCCTGCTCCAGTATCTTCGTGGGCCTGTTCTTCGTGGGCTGCGTGCTTTCCGTGGCCGCCTGCAAGCTGAACCGCAGCACCACCCTGCAAATGGCCGAGGAACTCGCCGAACGACGACGCAAGGCGCACGCCGCCTGAACCATCGCGCCAAGCTGACTTTAAATGTGGGAGCGACTTTACGTCGCGACAAAGGATCACCGGAGCTGTCGGGACGTAAAGTCCCTCCCACCCTGACAAGCCATGAGATTCCTTCGCTTCATCCCGTTGCTCGTGGCCCTGCTCGGGTTGAGCCTGAACTCCGGGCGGGCGGAATTCTCCGACGCACGCACGCCTGCCGGGAGCCCTTCGAACCGCAACCTCTTCCGCGAACTGCTCGGCAAATCCGAGACCGAACTCGACGCGAAACTCGACGCCGCGTGGCGGCACTTCTTCGCCGGCGACGCCGACCACCAGCGGCTCTATTACGCCGCCGGAGCCGACCAGGCGTACATCGCCGACACCGGTAACAACGACGTGCGCTCCGAAGGCATGTCCTATGGCATGATGCTCGCCGTGCAGCTGGACAAAAAAGCCGAGTTCGACCGTCTCTGGCGCTGGGCCGATCAGCACATGCGCCACGCCGGCGGTCCGCGGAAAGGCTATTTCGCGTGGCAGTGCAAATTCGACGGTACTCAACTCGACCCGGGCTCGGCCAGCGATGGCGAAGAATGGTTCGCGACCGCCCTTCTTTTCGCCTCCTGCCGCTGGGGCGACGGCCAAGGGGTCTTGAATTATTCCGCCGAAGCCCAGGCCCTTCTCCGCGAAATGCTGCGCAAGCAGTCCACGAGCGAAGTCACGTCCATCTTTGACCGACAGGAAAAACAGGTCGTCTTCGTGCCCAATCCCGAAGCCAGCCGTTTCACCGATCCATCCTATCACCTGCCCGCGTTCTACGAAATTTGGGCCCGTTGGTCGAAAAATGCCGGCGACCGCCGCACCTGGCTCGAGATCGCGGACACCAGCCGGGCCTTCTTCCGCCGTGCCGCGCACCCCCAAACCGGCCTCATGCCCGAATATGCCCACTTCAGTGGCGCTCCTTTCACCGCGACCACGTTCGGCGCAGGCAAGGGTGACTTCCGCTACGACGCCTGGCGCACGCTGGCCAACGTCAGCCTCGATTACGCCTGGTGGCGCGCCGATCCCTGGCAGGTGGAGCAAAGCAACCGGGTGCTGCGGTTTCTCGGGCAACACGCGCCCGCCGTGCCCAACCAGTTCTCCCTCGACGGCAAACCTCTCTCCACCGACACGTCGATCGGTCTCATCGCCATGGCCGCCGTCGCCGGCCAAGCCGCCGATCCCGCGCTGGCCCGGCCTTTCGTCGAACAACTCTGGAACGCCCCGCTGCCCGAGGGCCGGTGGCGCTACTACAACGGTCTGCTCTATTTTCTCGGTCTGCTCCAAGCCGGCGGCCGTTTTCACGCCTACTTGCCCCCTTCACCGTGAACATGCCTCCCCTCCGCTCATCCGCTCCGCTCGTACTCGTTGTCCTTTTGCTCGCCGCCTGTGCCTCGACCCCGCGCGAGGCCAATCGCGCCCCCAAGCCCGTCGCGGACACACCGGCATCCGTGCCCGCCAACCGGAACCTCCGCCGGGGCATGACCGAGCAGGAAATCCGTTCCGTTTGGGGCGAGCCCATTGCCGTCCACGCCGGCAAGACCCCCGGAGAATCCATTCTTGTCTACCGCTTCGACGTGCTCACCACCCAACGGATGGTAGCCACCGGCGTAGACCATATCCCGGCCGTGGACCCGGTGAGTGGCGTACCCAGAACCGTGCTCGATCCGGTGTTTTCCCCGCAGCAGGTAACCGTGGTCCAGACCATCGTCCTGCAACTACAGGACGGCAAACTCGCCAGCTGGGCCCGCCAACTGGGCGAACAACGCCGCTTCGACTGACGCCCGCCGTGCGCCTTCGCCTCTGTCTCACGCTTGCTTTCCTGGTCGCGTGCCCGTGCGCCTTCGCCACCGGCGCCGCGGCCTCCGGACAATATCGGAACCTTTTCAAGGAATACCTGGGCAAGACCGACGCCGAGATCGAGTCGCGCATCCAAGGTGCGTGGCACCAGCTCTTCGCCGGAGATCCCAACTCCGAGGCGCTCTACTACCCGGTCGCCGGCGGGATGGCGTACATCCCCGATATCAATAACCACGACGTGCGTACCGAGGGTCTTTCTTACGGCATGATGATCGCCGTCCAGCTGAACCACCGCGAAGAGTTCAACCGGATCTGGAAGTTCGCCAAGCATTACATGTATCACGACGCCGGTCCGCTGCGCGGGTACTTTGCCTGGCATGCAGCCTACGATGGTCGCCGGTTGAGCGCCGGGCCGGCACCCGACGGCGAGGAATGGTTTGTGATGGCCCTGTTTTTTGCCGCGCACCGCTGGGGCGACGGCCAAGGCCTCTTCAATTATTCCTCCGAGGCGCAATCGCTGCTTCGCACGATGATCCACAAGGACGAGGAACCCGGCCGCGGTACAATCACCCCCATGTTCGACCGGGCCGCCCGACAGATCAATTTCACGCCCCATCCGCCGGGCAACGCCTTCACCGACCCTTCCTATCACCTGCCCGCTTTCTCCGAACTCTGGGCCCGCTGGGCTGCCGACCCGGCCGATCGCGCCTTTCTCGCCGAGGTCACGCAAACCAGCCGGCAGCTCTTTCGCCGGGCCGCCCACCCGAAAACCGGCCTGATGCCCGACTATTCCAATTTCGACGGCACACCGAGGACGGCACCCTGGGGCAACCATGACGACTTCCGTTACGACGCGTGGCGCACGCTTGGCAACCCCGCCATCGACTGGTCGTGGTGGCAGGTAGATCCCTGGCAGGTTGAGCAAAGCAATCGCGTATTGACCTTCCTCGCCTCGCATGGCGCCAACCTGCCCGATCGCTTCAAGCTCGATGGCACGCCCGTCTCCTCCGACACCAACACCGAGGGCCTGATGGCCATGGCCGCAGTCGCCGCCCTCGCGGCCGATCGAGAGATCGGCCAGCCTTGGGTCCAGCGCCTGTGGGACATGCCCATGCCCAAGGGCCGGAGCCGTTACTACGACGGCCTGCTCACCATGCTCGCTTTGCTGGAGGTGAGCGGAAACTTCCGCATCTACGGGCCGGTGGGTCCTTGAATCATATTGGCCCTATAGACCTCATAAGCGCTATACGCCGCATGAAAGCCCTTCTCGCCCTTATCTTCGGTCTCGCCCTCACTCTTTCCTCCGCCCTCCGCGCCGAAGACGGTTACCGCCTCTGGCTGCGCTACGACCCCATCGCCGATGAATCGCTGCGCGTCGCCTACGCAGCCGCCATCTCCGAGATCATCGTGCCGGAGAACCCGCGGCCACTCGTCGTCTCGGCGCGCGACGAACTTGTCACCGGCCTCAGCGGCCTGTTAGGCGTCACGGTGCCGGTGGCCGCTTCGGCCACCCGGGACAATTCCCTCATTCTCGCCACTCCCCGCGATCCCTGGATCGCCTCCGTGGTCAGCGAGGCCGACCTGCGCGCGGCGAGCGTCGAGGGTTACATCGTGCGCCGCATTGCCCATGAGGGCGGCCACCGCACGCTCATTGTCGCCAATCGCGAATCCGGCCTGCTCTACGGCGCATTCGCCCTACTTCGCCATCTTCAGACCCAGCAGTCCCTGGAGAACCTGAATCTCATCAGCGCCCCCCGGATCGAGCGCCGCCTGCTCAATCACTGGGACGATCTCGACCGCCACGTCGAGCGTGGCTATGCCGGTTTTTCCCTCTGGGAATGGTTCCTTCTGCCGGAAATCCGCAACCCGCGCTACCGCGACTACGCGCGCGCCTGCGCTTCGATCGGGATCAACGGCGCCGTCCTCAACAACGTCAACGCCAACGCCGAGATTCTCACCGCCCCCTATCTCGCGAAGGTCGCCGCCCTGGCCGCCGAGTTCCGCCCTTGGGGCATCCGCGTCTATCTCACCGCGCGCTTCAGCGCGCCCATCGAGATCGGCGGACTCAAGACCGCCGACCCGCTCGATCCCAACGTCGCCGCGTGGTGGCAGGCCAAGGCGGCCGAGATCTACCGCGCCATTCCGGATTTCGGCGGCTTCCTTGTGAAGGCCAACTCCGAAGGCCAGCCCGGGCCGCAGGACTACCAGCGCACGCACGCCGATGGCGCCAACCTGCTCGCCGACGCCCTCGCCCCTTACAACGGCATCGTGATATGGCGCGCGTTCGTTTATTCGCCGGACAACAACGCCGACCGGGTCATGCAGGCCGTCACCGAGTTCGCTCCGCTCGACGGGAAGTTCCGGCAGAACGTCATCGTGCAGATCAAGAACGGACCGCTCGACTTCATGCCGCGCGAACCCTTCTCGCCCCTGTTCGGGCACATGCCGAAAACCCGCCTCGCGGCCGAACTGCAGATCACCCAGGAGTATCTCGGACAATCCACCCAGCTCGCCTACCTCGCTCCCTTGTGGAAGGAGGCCCTCGACGCCGATACGCATGCGCGCAATGAGTTCGCCGAATCCGGCGCCACCGTGGCCTCCATCGTGGATGGCAGCGCCAAGCTCCAGCATCCTTCCGTCATCGCCGGTGTCGCCAACACCGGCACCGACCGCAATTGGACCGGCCATCTCCTCGCCCAAGCCAACTGGTATGCGTTCGGACGCCTGGCGTGGGACCACGCGCTCAGCTCCGACCAGATCGCCGACGAGTGGACCCGCCTGACCTTCGGCTCCGACACCACCGTCGTGGCCACGATCAGCAAGATGCTCCTCAGTTCGCGTGAGACTGTCGTGAACTACTCCATGCCGCTCGGCCTCACGCACATTATGGCCGAGGGCCACCACTACGGCCCCGGCCCGTGGGTGGACAAGCTCGGCCGCGCCGACTGGACCGCCGTCTATTATCACCGTGCCAACGAAAAAGGCATCGGCTTCGACCGCACCGCCACCGGCTCCAATGCTCTCGCACAATACGCCCCTGAATGGCAGAAGCTTTGGGGCGATCCGGTAACCTGCCCCGAGAACCTCCTGCTCTGGTTCCACCACGTACCGTGGGATTACAAGATGAAGTCGGGCCGAATACTCTGGGACGAACTTTGCCTGCGCTATCAACAGGGCGTGGCCGAGGTCCGCGCCCTGCAGCGGGATTGGGACTCGCTCAAGGGCCGCATCGACAACGAGCGTTTCACCCAAGTGCAGCAACGCTTCGCCCGGCAGGAACTCGACGCCCGGGAATGGCGCGACGCCTGCCTGCTGTACTTCCAACAATTCTCGAAACGCCTTTTCCCCACCGGCGTCGAAGCAGCGGCCCATCCGCTGGACTACTACACCTCACGCGTGCTCCGCAACATGCCCGGGCACCGGTGACCAATCGTTCTCCTTCTCGTAATCATTCTCTTAATCCTTCTCCGGAAACCGAGAGAACGAGAAAGAGTACGATTGCGAGAATGATTCCCCTCTCACAATGAAACTCCTTCCTCTCACTCTTGCCCTCGCCTCCGTTGCCTTGGCCGCCGAGCCCGTCGCCTTCGAGTCCTTCACTTATACGGGCCGCGACACGGCCTTCGAGACACCGCTACCCGCGGGACATTTCCGCAATCCCATCCTCGCCGGCTATTACCCCGACCCGAGCATCTGCCGCGTCGGCGAAGATTATTATCTCATCAACTCCTCGTTCGCCCACTTCCCGGGTATTCCGATCTTCCACAGCCGCGACCTGGTGAACTGGGAACAGATTGGCCACGTCATCAACCGGCCGGGTCAGTTGAACTACGACAATCTCGGGATTACTCGCGGCATCTTCGCACCGGCCATCAGCCAGCACAACGGCACCTTCTACGTCGTCTGCACGATGGTGGACGGCGGCGGCAACTTCCTGATGACCGCCACCAACCCGGCCGGACCCTGGTCCGATCCCATCTGGCTCAATTTCGACGGCATCGATCCGTCGCTCTTCTTTGACGAGGATGGCCGGGCTTGGATGGTCAACAACGGCAACCCTCCCGACAACAAACCGCTCTATCAGGGCCACCGCGCGATCTGGATCCAGGAATTCGACATCGCGGCCAAAAAGCTGACCGGCCCGCGCAGCATCATTGTGAACGGCGGTGCCGACCTCGCCAAAAAACCCGTCTGGATCGAAGGCCCGCATCTCTACAAACGCGACGGCTGGTATTACCTCTGCTGCGCCGAGGGCGGCACCTCCACCCAGCACTCGCAGGTTATCCTCCGCGGCAAATCGCCGACCGGGCCCTTCGTGCCGTGGGATCGGAATCCCATTCTCACCCAGCGCGATCTCGATGGCCGCGCTCCTCAAGCCGTGACTTGCACCGGTCATGCCGACCTCGTGATCGGACCCGATGGCAACTGGTGGTCCGTGTTTCTCGCCTGCCGTCCGTATGCGCCCGACCGCTGGGCCACGGGCCGGGAAACCTTCCTTCTACCGGTGAACTGGACTGATGACGGCTGGCCGCAGATTCTTCCGCCCGGCGAACGCGTACCGTATGTGGTGAAGTCCCCTGGTAGGGCGCGGACTCCGCTCAGCGCCGAACCGGCGCCGAAGGAACTCACCGCTCTACCCATTCCACTCAGTGGCAACTTCACCCTGACCGACGAGTTCGACCAGCCCGCGCTCTCGCCGCTCTGGATCATGCTCCGTGCCCCAAAGGAAACCTGGTGGTCGCTCGCCAATGGCAGACTCAGCCTGGCTCCGCGCGCGGATCGTCTCTCCGGCAAAGGCAATCCATCCTTCTACGGCCGCCGCTTGCAGCACTCGAAATTCGAAGCTTCCACGAAGCTGCAGATTCCCGCGACCACCGGCACCTCGGCCGGCCTCGTCGCCATCCAGAATGAAACTCATCACTTCTACTTCGCCGTCCAGCGCACCACCGGCGGCCTGAGCCTCTTCCTCGAAAAATGGAACGGCCCCAAACCCGAAACCGTCGTTACCGCACCCCTACCCGCCGACGCCAAATCGATCGAGCTCCGCCTCACCGGCGACGAAAAGTTCTTATCCTTCGACTACGCCCTGAAGCCCGGCGACTGGCAGCCCCTCCTCTCCAAAACCGACTCCTATCCCCTCAGTGTTCAAGCCGCCGGCGGCGGTCTCCACTTCACCGGCGCGCTGGTCGGCCTGCACGCCCGGACGGAGTAGGGTCGGAAAGTGATCCGTTCAACGGACCATAATGATGGCACGAGATAAGGGCCTCCTGAATAGTGAAGCCTTACTTCTGGATCACGAATACCCGGAAGGTCATCAACTGGCCGGCCACGGCCGAGGATGCGGCGACGGTGGTGGACGTTTCCGTCTCCACGAGCGAGAGCGTGAAGGTGTCGTCCTCCCGCTCCGCCTTCAGGCGGTAATCCTTTGCGGCAGGGATGATCAGGTCCACGTCACCGGTGTGCTCTCCTTCTTGCTGACCGAGCGCCACGACGAGGCGGTGGTGTCCGGGCTTCAATGTGTCGCTGCGACCGACCATCACCCCATCGATCATCTGAATCTGGCAGGGGATCTCCTTGCTGGCGGGTGAGGCTTCCGGGCTGGGTTTCTGTACTTCCAAGGTGGCAACCTTGGCCGGGCCGAGGCTCAGTCCGCCGGTTGATGTCGCACATCCCGCCAACCCGAGCATCACTCCCGCGAGCGGAACGAGGCGCATTGCACGATCTGTCAGGGAGCCACACCGGGTCGTTTGCACCCCGCCGATCAAACCGGACGCCACGAAAATGTCCATGAGGCTTTAGCCTCTGGTCCTTCAGCCGGACGAGTTCGCCCTTGTGACCGCCGATCGAACGAATAGCGTGCTGCGCAACCCCCGTTCCCCATGAAAAAACTGTTCGCCCTCCTCGGCCTGCTGACCCTCGCGCTCAGCGGCCTTCACGCCCAGGACGTCACCGCTGAAGATCGCGCCAAGGGTCTCGCCTATCTCGAAAAAACCCAGGCCGGCGTGATCGCGGCGGCCCAAGGGCTCTCGGACGCCCAGCTGGCTTTCAAACCGGCCCCGGAGCGCTGGTCCGTCGCCCAGGTACTCGAACACATCGCCTCGGCCGAGGACATGCTGATGGGCATGGTCACCGGCCAGGTCATGAC
>DATCRM010000190.1:0-6641 GCA_036568985.1 Lacunisphaera sp.
AGAATTGATCACGCTCTCTCATCCCTGAGCATGCTCCACAGTCTTTCCCCTCACTTGCTTTTGTAGGAGCCTGCTTGCAGGCGATTCCAGCCTGCATCCGTTGCGGGACGTTCCGGATCGCCTGCAAGCAGGCTCCTACAAAAGCAAGAGAGGGAAAAGACTGTGGAGCATGCTCAGGGATGAGAGAGCGTGATCAATTCTACCGGCTTCGGGGATTCGGCGGTCGTGGCGATGCCATCGGGCCAGCGCACGATAATCCTGCGCACGGGCGTCTGGTCGGAGTGACCGAAAAAGCAGGTGGCGCTGGACTGACTGAAATAGCCGGAGCCGGCCTGCACCTCGGCGGTCTGGGTCGAGCCGTCGGTGAGTTCGACCGTGATGCGGGCGCCGATGGCGGTGGGATTGCCAGCCGCGCCATGCAACCGAACCCCGAAAGAGCGGCGACCGGCCACGCCGCCGTTGCGGAAGGCGAGCGTCGTGTCGTTATTGCGGCTGACGGCGAAATCCGGCCAGCCATCGCGATCGAGATCCAGCACGGCGAGAGCCTTGGCGTCGCCGCGGATGAGCAGGCCGCTCTCCACCGGGCTGCGTAGGGTCCAGCCGCCTTTGCCATCGCCGGCGATCAATTGTCCGAGGCCGCTGTCGAACCGGCCGATAAACGGAATGGGTGCGAAGGAATTCTGTACGGCAAGGATGTCGGCATAACCGTCGCCGTCGAAATCACCGGCGGCGACGCCTTGAAAGGGCGAGATCTGCGCCAGGCGCGGCAGGGGCTCAAAGCGATAGCGTCCATCCGGCTGGCTCAAAAAGACCCCGCTGCGAAACTCGGTGGCCGTGAAAATCCTGGCGGCGGCGAGTTTGTCGGCGCCGAGGATCTCTTCGAGGCTGGCTTTGGCGTAACTGTCGAAGCCGGGAAATTTTTTCAGGATCGCCGGAATTGGGCTGCCGAGCTGGCGGCGGTTGCGCCGGGGCAAAAGCCGGCCGTTCTCATAATAAGCCTCGACCAGCTGGCTGCCGCCGGTGCCTTTGAAATCGCCGCGATAGAGAACGGCGGGTTCGGCGGGTGAGGCGCGGTACGGCGTGTTGAGACCGAGGTTGCCCGCGACGTAGTCGAGCCGGCCGTCGCGGTTGAAATCCGCCGCGGCGAGCGAATTCCACCAACCGCTGCCGGCCGAGCCAAAACCGGCTGAATCGCTCATGTCCTCGAAGCCCTGGCCGGCGCGGTTATGCCAGTAGCGGATGGAGCCCCATTCAAGAGCGATCAGCAGATCGGGCCAGCCGTCGTTGTCCACGTCAGTCCACAGCGCAGAGGTCACGAGTCCAACCTTCCGTAGTCCCGGTGCGAGCTGGTCGGTGACATCTTCGAAGCGTCCGCCGGTGTTGCGCAGCAGGGCGCTGGATGGCGGCAGTGGATATTGCCCGGGCTGCGTCCGGCCGCCGAGAAAGATATCGAGGCGGCCGTCGCGATCGAAGTCGGCGGCGACCAGGGCTCCCGCGCTGATGGGGAGCGGCGGCACGGCGTCGGCCGCAGCGGGTTGCAGGCCGGTGTGGTTGTGATTGAGAAACAGACGCGGCTGGTATTCTGCGGCGTTGCCGGGCAGGGCAACACCGCTGCGGGTCAGCAACAAGTCCATCGCGTTGTCACCATCGGCATCGAAGAGCAGGGCGGGCCCGTCGTTGAGCGTCACCTGCTGGGCAAGGCCGGCGGCATCGACCGCGGTGAAATGACCGGGGGCGTCTGCCACCAGGATGCGCGTGGCGTCGCGCGGCGTGCCGCCGAGCACAACATCGTCCTGACCGTCACCCGTGAGATCGCCGACGACGAGTGCCGGGCCGCGGCGGTTCTGGCGAAAGGGGAGCAGCGGCTGGCGGATGAGTTCGTCGATGGGAATCTCATGGACGGCGAACGACAGTCCGCTGGCTTGGCTGACTTCGGTGAACTGTCCGGCGGCGGGCGCAGCGGGCTGAAAGGCCGGAGGCGTTGGGTCGGGTTCGGTGATGGTGAGTTTCTGGTCGGCGGCGATGTCGGTGAAAGTTTGTTCGTGCCCACTGGGCCAGGAAACGATGAGGCGGTTTACTTTGGTCTGAGGGCCGAGGCCGAAATGAAGGACCGGCTCGGAACTGGACAGATAGCCGCGGGCGGGAAACAGCTGCCGGATCTGCGGACCTGCCGCGGTCTCGATCCGTACAGTGGCGCCGATGCCGAAACGATTCGAGCGCGTGCCCTCCAAAGCGACCACCAGCTGGTGACTGCCGCTGGAGTCGTTGCGCAGCACGGTGGCCCCTTTTCCGAAGTTCGTGTAGATCAGGTCGAGGTCGCCATCGCCATCGAGATCGCCAAAGGCCGGGCCGAAGCTGACGCCCAACTCGTCCAGGCCCCAGGCGGCTCCCGTGCTCTCAAACCGCAGGTCGCCGAGATTGCGGAAGGCGAGGTTGGGTTCGTTGAGCACCGGGCTGGCCTTCATGAGCCGGATGCGCTCGACCGCGCTGTCGGCCGTCATCACGCGCAGGATGAGGTCGGCGTTGTGCGACTCGCGGTGCATGCCGGTGGTGCAGAAGAGGTCAAGGCGCCCGTCATTATCGAGATCCTCCAGGCGGACCGCCCAGGTCCAGTTGGTGGCGGAGAGGCCGGCCAGAAAGGCGGCCTCGAGCACGGGGATGGCGCCGGTTTGCAGGTAGAGCGCGTTATGGAGAAATTGCGGGGCGCTGCCATCTTCGGGGTAGTCCTTGGATTTCCCGCGATGGTCGGCCATGGTGCGCATGTCCTTTTCGTGCGTGGTGGCGGCCATGTCGGCGACGTAGAAGTCAATGAGGCCGTCGTTGTTCACATCACCGGTGTCTGCGCCCATGGACGAGAACGGCATGTGCGGAACGACCTGATCGATCGTGTTGGTGAAGGTGCCGTTGCGGTTGTTGTGGTACAGCTGGTCGGGCACGGCGAAGTCGTTGGCGACATACAGATCGGGCCAGCCGTCGCGATCATAGTCCCACCAGGTGGCGGAATGCCCCTGGGTCAGGCCGGAAATGCCGGCGGCATCGGTGACGTTGGCGAAGGTGCCGTCGCCATTGTTGCGAAAGAGATAATCGCGCTGGCCGTCGGGGGATTTCTCCGAGCTGAGCAGGTTGGTCTGAACGTAGACATCGAGCCAGCCGTCGCGGTCGTAGTCGCAGAAGAAAGCCATGCCGCTGGCGTCCCTGACCGCGAGACCGCGGGCCGCGGCCTCCTCTTTGAAGGTGCCGTCGCCTTGGTTGATGAAGAGCCAGTTGGGCGCGTCGAAGCGGCAGACATAAATATCGAGGCGGCCATCGTTGTTCACATCGGCGAAGGCGACGCCCTGCTTCCATTCCTCGACAGGAACCCCGGCCAGATCTTCCGCCACGGGAGAACGCGGCAGCGGCGACGTTTGCATCCAGCCATCGGCGTTGGCGAAGCCGGCCTTGTACGTCACATCCTCGAATTGCCAGTTGCCGAGATTGCGGAACAGGCGGCACGGTCCGGTTTTGCTCACCACAAAAACATCGGGGCGTCCGTCGCCGTCGTAATCGCCGATGGCAACGCCGGTGCCAATGGGGCCGACCTCGAACTCATGATAGCGGCCGGCCCACATGCGCGGATCGGCGTAAGCGTTCTCCGTGACGATGCCGCTTTGCGCGGGCGGAACGGCGCGAAAAAGTTTGGCGGACGCCGCTCCCGGCGCTTGCGCCAACGCTTGGGCGGTGAGTCCGTTCTCCGCCGCGAGCTGACCCAGGAATGAAGCGAACAAGGCGCCAAATATCCACCCACGGGCGCGTCCGACCCAAGGTATCCGGCCGGGGGGGAAAGCAGGAGCACACATGGGTTGCAGAAAGGATTTCCCCCGGGATGAGTGAGTCAAGCAGGAGCACGGCGGGCAATCGTCGAGGCCCCGCGGTGCTTGCCCTTTGGCGGCGCCAAGTCGGCCTTGGGATCAGGTTTTTCCGTTGTTATTTCGTTTGATGAAGCTCCCTACTCGCCAACAAATCCTCGGGTTATCGTCTCACCGGCTGGGCCGGGAACCATCGCTGGTGGATTGCTTCCGAACACAACAACGACAGTTACCAATGGATCATGCAGACGCAGCGAATGCTGGTGACGGGAGACTGGCGGCTGCGGCGAGTGACGTATGCCCACGGTGGCGAACCACGCGAAATTGGCAGTCCGCACCCTATCGCTGGTGGCTGACGCTTGTCGCCGAGGCGAATCAGAAGCTGACGGCGAATCCTTTGTCGCTGGCGGTGGAGCGGGCCGCGTTGGCCCGTTGCGGGGCGATAGTTTGCGCCTCAAGGCGCCGCGGGAAACAAGACAAAGCGCGGTCGCACCGTCCGGAGTTTCATGGTCATGTTTGGGTTAGGGGTGAAGACGATTTGATGAATCGTTATCGGGAGCCATTTAGGGGGTGGCTTCCCGATACGGATAATATACCTCGGAGAACAGGCTCAGGGAATGAGATTTCTTACCTCAGTCTTAATATATATTGCTGCATTTATTTCTTATAATTCTATTATTGGCAGCATCTTCAGCAAAGGAAATTACCTCATGGCTGAGTTCATTTCTGAGTATTTCGCCGGAAGGCTCCAGGCGAATCTCCGATGAGTGATCGGCCGAGGCTTTCCGGAATTTTTTCTCGAGCTGGCTGCGCGAAGTGAAAGCGTTTTTGACTACCTCATCGACGTTGAGCCTCATGCAGCGTTTTTGTCGGATATAACTCAGCGCGGTCGCGACGCTGCGATCTACGATGGCGAATACATCGGTTGAAGGCCGGTCCGCTACACCGAGGGTTTCGATCCTGAGATCGATCGAGTCGGGCGGCCGGTGAGTCATGAGCCCAGCCAAGGTTTCGGCTGTCTTGTAGCCGGACTGAAACGCGTTGCGGCAAACGCTGGAAAGCGCAGGACGCGAGCTCCCGACGTCCCTGGTTTTCTGAGTTGGCTTTACGCCGGTTTGCCCGCCTCGGCCTCGCGGCGGGTTTTAAGTTCGGCGGAAATCTGGGTCATCTTCGCTTCGTTGAGCGGATAGAATATCACCAGGATCAGGACCGCGAGGATGCCGAAGGCGGCGGGATACAGGCTCATCAGGCGTACGAGGCCATGCAGGGTTTCCGGAGTCTGGGTCTGGTTGGCGACGAAGCCGACGGAGTTGAGCATGATCAGCGAAATCGCGCCGCCCCAACCCCAGCCGAATTTCTGCGCGAAGATCGACGCCGAGAACACGAGGCCGGTGGCCCGGCGGCCGGTCTTCCACTCGGCATAATCAGCCGTGTCGGCGTACATCGCGGCCATGAGCGCGCTGAGCGGGCCGCCGGAAATCGAGCCGATGGCATTGATGCCCAGGATGAGCCAAAGCTGGTTGGGCGAGAGAAAGGCGAAGGACGCGGTCGACACGATCGCGATGGCGAACAGGAGCACGAAGGTGGGCTTCCCGCCGAGCCGGCGGACGATGAAGGGCACGAAGAACGCGCCGACGAGAGAGAGGGCCTGGTTGCTGGTCTTGAAGATGGAGACCAGGCTTTCCCAATCCCACGTCCGTCCGAGGAGAGTCTGGGAACCCACGTAGTACTTGAAGTAGTACGTTTCGACGCTGCCGCGCAGCGAGCAGAAGAAGATGAACGTGATCGTCGTCGCGAGGAGGATCCACCAGGGCCGGTTGGTGAAGAGATCGCCGAGATCGCGGGCGACGGAGGTCTGCTGGGCCTTGGGTGGCTGCACCCGTTCCCGCGTGTTGAAAAATACGAGGAGGAACGAAAGGGTTGAGATCACGCCGACAATGACAAAGGACCAGAACCAGCCTTGGGCGGGCGTGGTGGCGTTCAGCCAGCCGCCGACCTTGGTCGATTTCATCAGGCAGGCGGTGACCACGATGCCGCCGCCGAACGCGCCGATGAATTTGTAGGAGGAGAGGGTGGCCCGTTCCGCGGTGTTGGGCGTGAGCACGCCGAGCATCGCGGTGTAGGGAATGTTGATCGTGGTGTAGATCAGCATCAGCGCGTTGTAGGTGATGTAGGCCCAGGTCAGCTTCCCTTTCGCGCCGAAATCCGGCACGAAAAACGTGAGCACGCCGAGGATCGCCATCGGAATGCAGGTGAAAAGCAAGTAGGGCCGGAACTTGCCCCAGCGGGATTTCGTGCGGTCCCCAAGCATGCCGATGACAATGTCGAAGATGGCGTCGAAGGAACGGCTGACGCCCTGCAAGGTGCCGGCGGCGGCCGCGGTGATACCGAGGACGTCCGTGTAGAAGATGGGCAGGAAGTCGGAAATCGATTTCCAGTAAAGGCACGAGGCGAAGTCGCCAAAGCCATAGGAAATTTTCTCCCGCTGGCTGAGTTTTCCGGTCGAGTCGTTGGACATGGTGGGGACGGGGTAAATCAGACCTTGCCGCGGCGGGCCTCGAGCTGCGTCCGGATGTCTGCCATGACTTCCTTGGTCAGCGGGTAGCGCAGCAGGATGATGCTGGCGACGAGGGCGCCGAAGATGGGGATCGCGGCAAACCAAAGCCGGATCGCGGTGAGGGTGTGTTCCGCCTGGTTCCCGCCGAGGGCCTGGTCAAATCCGGTGTACGTGAGCACGTAGCCCGCCGCGCCACCGCCGACGGCGAGGCCGACCTTGATGGTCCATGAGGAGAAGGC
>DATCRM010000191.1:0-4094 GCA_036568985.1 Lacunisphaera sp.
GTTTGGCGTGAGGCCGCGCTGATAGCCGTCGAGGAGGTAGTCAACGACCAGCCGGCGGTAGTCCTGCATGAGGTTGACGACGCGGAATTCGATGCCGATGGCCTCGGCGGTGGCCCGCGCGTCGTCGATGTCCTGCATCCATGGGCAGTGGCCGATGACGTTGTCCTCGTTGATCCAGTTTTTCATGTAGGCGCCGACGACCTCGTGTCCTTGCTGCTTGAGCAGCAGGGCGGCGACGGAGCTGTCGACTCCGCCGGACATGGCGACGAGAATGCGCTGACGGGACATGACGGTAAGGAAAACCATGGAACACACGGAATACACGGAAAAAGTCCAACGGCTGGAACCGTGGCCATCTGGCGGTGCGGCGAATTCAGGCGCTGGGCTTCGTCATTGCTGCCGGCGAACGCGCACTTGCGGTGGCGCGACAACTGCTGGAGTATAGCGATCCTACGTCGCCTTGAACACCCGCACTCCTTTCAATCCCGAACAAGCCCACCGCATTTCCCGTGCGTGGCTCACCTCTGCGTCGTCGGGCATCATTGAAATGGGAGCGGATTGGACGGCGGCCTCGCTGCCGCTGCTCGCGCCGGGCGACAAGGCCTTTGCTTTTTCCGATCTGAGTCCGGCGGAGCCGTCGCTTTATGCGGAGGAGGCCGCTTACTACATGGATGATATCGGGCAGATTGTGTTCATGCTCGACCCCGCTGAGCACAGCTGGATCGATTTCTCGACGATGCCGGTTTATGTGGCCGGGGATTTCAACGGCTGGCAGGCGGCGGTGGGCAAACTCGACTGGATGATGGTGCCCGGCGAACTCAACGGCCGCAGCGTTTTCCTACTGCGCAAGCCGGCGACGCCGCTGCTGACCGAGCCGCCGCAGTCCTTCAAGTTTGTGACCGGAGACAACCGCTGGCTCGCGCTTCCGCCCGATGCCGTCAATGCGGTGTCAGACGGGCAGGGACATTACAACCGCGTCATTCATCGCCAGCGTACGGGGCGCAATCTCTTCAAATTCTCCACGGTCTATCCCGTGCTGTTCAACCAGACCTATTCGGTCATCCACGGCCGGGACGGTCGGGAGACGCCGAAAACCCGGGTGCGCATGGGCAAGTTTTTCCACGCCTTGCGCAGCGATCTGCCGTTGGGGGCATTGGTCGGGCGCGGAGAGACGACCTTCCGGCTCTTTGCCCCGCGCGCGAAGCATGTGCGGTTGTTCGTCTGTGAAAAACTGGAGGAAGTCGGCAAGGCCTTTGGCTATGAGCTCGACCGGCGGATGGAGGAAGATGAATGGAAGGGCGTTTGGGAGGCGCATCTGAATCGCAACCTCCACGGCTGGTACTACTGGTATTCCGTGAGCGGCCCGCACGACGTGTTCGGGCATTTTCATCCCGGCCAGAAGATTCTGGATCCTTACGCCCGCGCGGCGGTGGGACGCGATGGACCGGGCATCGTGCTGGATCCGATCTGGGTGGGGCAGGGAGATCGCTCGTTTTCGACTCCGGCGTGGCAGGATCTGGTCATGGTCGAGGCGCACGTGCGGGACCTGGTGGCTCAGGCGCCCATTGCACTCGGGAGCGACGACCGCCTCGGATTCACCGGGCTGAAAAAGTGGGTCGAGAGCCCCGAATTCTATCTGAAGAAGCTCGGCGTAAACTGCGTGGAGTTACAGCCGATCCATCAGGCGGACGGCAAGACCCGGGAAGAATACCATTGGGGATACATGAGCTCCAATTTCTTCTCCCCCACCAGCGCATACGGGTTGGATCCAGTTCACGGCTCCGCCATCAGGGAATTTCAGGAATTGGTGGCGGCATTCCACCGCCAGGGCATGGCGGTCGTCATCGATGTCGTGTACAACCACGTCGGCGAGCCGGCGCATCTGCTGTTCATCGACAAGCTCTACTACTTCGAACTCGATGACGCCGGCACGCTGACGAACTGGAGCGGCTGCGGCAACGATCTGCGCTGCCGTTCGGCGATGACCAAGCGCCTGATCATCGACAGCTTGGTGCACTTGATCGAGGTATACGGCGTGGACGGATTCCGCTTCGATCTCGCCGAGCTGATCGGCGTCGATGTGCTGCAGGACATCGAGATCGCCGTGAAGAAAGTGAAGCCGGACGTCATTCTGATCGCCGAGCCATGGAGTTTCCGCGGACACATCGCCGCGGCGCTGCGGTCCACCGGCTTCGCGTCGTGGAACGACAATTACCGGAATTTCCTGCGCGATTATGTGCATGGTCGCGGGGGCGCCGATTCGCTGGAATACTTCCTCAAAGGTTCGCCGTGGCATTTTGCCTATTGGCCCGCGCAGACCGTCAACTACACGGAGTCGCACGATGATCGCACGTGGTTGGACGACATCACCGAAAATCCCGGGCACAACGGCTCACGGCCAACCCAGAACGACCGCCTCCGTACGCACCTGATGGCGGCGATCCTTTTCTCCTCCGTCGGCATTCCCTTGGTCGCCGCCGGGCAGGATTTCCTGCGCTCCAAGCACGGGGTGAACAATACTTATCAGCGCGGCGATCTGAACGCCCTCGACTACCGCCGGCTCGCGCGATTCCCGGCCACGCACAAGTATTTTGCCGACTGGATCGCATTCCGGCGGTCGGCGCGCGGCCAGTTGTTGCGACAGTGGTCGCGTCCATCCGAAGGCTTCTTCCGCTGCTTCCGTCGCGACGGTCACCCGGCGTTGGTCGCGATTTATAACGCCGATGGGAGCCAAGGCAGCCAGCAGTTGATGCTCGCCGTCAATCCCCACACCGACGACACCACGCTCATGATCGGGGAACACGCCGAGCAGCCTTGGGAATTGCTGGCGGACCATGAATGTTTTTACTCCGAGAGCCGGCCAATGCCGTCCATGTTGTCGCTTGATGGGGTATTCATCCCCGGCTTGGGCTGCAGCTTGTGGATTAACGGGTAAAATCCTGGGGCAACCGGCGTGCAGCTCTGTTTATTACGCAAATATTGGCCACTGCTGTGCGGATAAGGGCACATTTTGAGCATCGCACTTGCCAAAGCGCATGCCGGGCACTTCAGTGACGATTCTTAACGTCCACGTCATCAACCCACACCTAATATGGCAGTCAAAGTAGCAATCAATGGTTTCGGCCGCATCGGCCGCCTCGTTTTCCGCGCGCTGGTCGAGCAGGGTCTGCTCGGCACCAAGCTCGATGTCGTCGCCGTCGGCGATATCGTCCCGGCGGACAACCTGGCCTACCTCCTCAAATACGACTCCACCCAGGGCAAGTTCCAGGGCACCGTGTCGTCCAAGAAGTCGGCCGCCGACAAGGCTGATGACGATGTGCTCGTCGTGAACGGCAAGGACATCCTCGTCGTCAGCGCGAAGTCGCCCGCTGAGCTTCCCTGGGCCAAGCTGGGCGTCGATCTCGTGATCGAGTCCACCGGTCTGTTCACCGAAGCCGAGAAGGCCAAGGGCCACATCACCGCCGGCGCCAAGAAGGTCATCATTTCCGCTCCGGCCAAGGGCGAGGACATCACCGTCGTGCTCGGCGTGAACGACGACAAGCTCGACCTGAGCAAGCACACGATCATCTCCAACGCCTCCTGCACCACGAACTGCCTCGCGCCGATCGTCAGCGTACTCCTCAAGGAAGGCTTCGGCATCGAGGAAGGCCTCATGACGACCATCCACTCCTACACCGCCACGCAGAAGACCGTGGACGGCCCGTCCAAGAAGGACTGGAAGGGCGGCCGCTCGGCTGCGATCAACATCATTCCGTCGACGACCGGCGCCGCCAAGGCCACCGCGCTCGTGTGCCCCGAGGTCAAGGGCAAGCTCACCGGCATGTCGTTCCGCGTGCCGACCCCCACCGTCTCGGTGGTTGACCTCACCGTCCGCACCACGAAGGAAACCTCCTACAAGGAGATCTGCGCCGCCATGAAGAAGGCGAGCGAGACCTACCTCAAGGGCATCCTCGCCTACACCGAGGACGAAGTGGCCTCCAGCGACTTCATCCACGACAAGAACTCCTCGATCTTCGACGCCGGTTCTGGCATCGAGCTCAACAGCAAGTTCTTCAAGCTCGTGAGCTGGTACGACAACGAGTGGGGCTACAGCA
>DATCRM010000192.1:0-3433 GCA_036568985.1 Lacunisphaera sp.
GGCGTATGTTTCAGGGGAAGATTCCCCATCCTCGACGGACTCTTCCATCGGCCGCTTTGTCCGCATTGCATGGCTACCCTTTACGATCACTTTGCTGGCTCCAACCCTGTGTTCGATGTTCGCCCGGAAACCGATCCAGCAGCCACAGAAGCAACGCCCTTGATCTCACCTGATTCGATGATGTCATTTGCTCGCATCGCTCGCCCCTGCGGGGCCAACTGCTTCGCCGTTGACCATCTCCGCCCTTTCGGGCTCCGTCCGCTCAGTATGGCCCAGTTATTCAAAAGAGACGGCTTGCCTGCTCGGCGGGCGTGGCTGATCTGAGTCGATCGGCGGAAGATGAAAAATGCACTGGCCGCGATCCTGATCGTCTCCGTCGCATTCCTTTCTGGTTGCGAGAATCGGAAATCGGCGGAGGTGGCGAGCTATGTCCGACAGTTGGCAGCCGCTACGAATGAAAATGAAGAAGCTCGATTGACGGAGCTTATCCGTATGAATTCTAAGGGCGCCGAGGTTCGGATCTATTTTATGGACGGGCGCGGCCAGGTGATTGAAGAAGCTGCATACTACCGCCTTCTCGAAGAGAAGCCTGATATCCAGCCGCAGCTTCTGTTTATTGTCGGTTCGCCGGTCGAGGCAGTCGCGAGCCGGACATTTCTCAATCGTGAGACCGCAAAGTATTTGTTGCTCCCATACTGAAGAGCCGATCAACAGCCACAGCACAACGCCCTTGCCCTCACTGAATTGCCCATGTCATCTCCGCTCAACATGGCCCCGTATTTCCAAAGAGGCGGCACCCACGCCCGCCGGGCATGGGTGATCTGAGTCGATCGGCAAAAATTATGAAGCGTACTCTTGATGCGCTCCTGATTTGCTCGATTGGATTGTTCGTTATCGCGGGTTGTGCGACGTCTCGACCCGTGGCGCACGCCGATCTTCCGGGCGTATACGAGATCACGATGTCATTCGATACGCACGAGCGGATCACGCTCAAGACCGACGGTGTTGCGATTTACGAGTCGATACCGTTACTTTCCGATGTCGGAGATTTGTGGAGAGGTCGATGGGAGGCACATGGTGAAAGTGTCGTTCTGAGGATGCCGATGGATCGTGGCACGACAGCTGAGATTCCGCTCAAAATTAATCGGCGAAATCGGCATGTTGAGCTCTTGTATTCTCCGAAAAGCTGGTCTGAAGTGGTAATGGTTTTGCCGGGAGTTTACGCGAAATGAAAAACCGAACCGGTAGGAATGAGAAGAGGGCGTGGAGAGAACCGTGGGTCGCCGAAATGGAATCACCAGCGCGCGCGAGCGCCTGACCGCCTAATCTGTTACGGTGCACCGAGTGGCGTTGGTCACGCCGGACTGATCCTGCCTGGCCGACGGGTGTATGCGGGGAGCCTTGGATGCTTCGCACGGCTCAGGATGATGGTAGCGGAGGTTTGGTTCCTGCTCGGAAGCTGAGAGGCTACATCTTAATTTAAACCGCTCTGGGAGGCTGATCCAGCCGGATCGCCGCGGTGCGCTACGCGCCCTCGCGATGGCAAAAAGGAACAACAGTCACGACCCTTCACATCGGCGGATTCGTCTCGTTCTGGAGCATGCGATGGACCATCCGTGCGAGGTCGTCGCCTTCGAATGGCTTGGAAAGCACCTTGCAGCGCGTGAAGGTTTGGAGCGTGGCTTGCAGTTCGTCGGTTCCGTAGCCCGTGATGATCGTCACCGGCATGGTGGCGCCCGCCGCGCGGCAGCGTTCCACGAGCTCGACTCCGCTGAGCTTGGGCATCGTCAGATCGGTGACGATCGCCTGAAACCGATGCGGGGCGGCAATCACTTCCGCGAGCGCCGCATGGGGATCTGTGAAGACGGTCGGACTGTAACCGAGCCGCTCCAGTTGCTTGGCCACATAGGAGGCAACCGACGGCTCGTCGTCCACCACCATGATTTTTTCCTGCCGGCCCCGCGGGACTTTGCCGGCGACCGGCGGGGTGTCGGGCTCTTCCGTGGTGACCGGGAAGTAGAGATCGAAGGTCGTGCCCTGGCCCGGCTGGCTGCGAACGCGCACGACGCCTTTGTGTCCGTGGACGATGCCCTGCACGATCGACAGTCCGAGACCGGTGCCTTCGCCCGGAGCCTTCGTGGTGAAGAACGGATCGAAGACGCGCTCCAGGGTGGCCGCGCTCATGCCGCAACCCGTGTCACTCACGCTCAGATGCATGGCTGCGCCGGCCGCCAGCCCCGGCAGTTCCGCCGCAAAAGCCTCGGTGACTTCAATCCGCTCGAGGGCGACCTCAATCCGGCCGGCGTGTCCGCTCATGGCCTGGACCGCGTTGTGGCAGAGGTTGATCACGATCTGGTGAATCTGGGTGGAATCGGCCTGCACCATGCCATCGGACAGGCGGGAACTGATTTCGACGGTCGCCGGCGTGGAGGCGCGGACCAGCTTGATGGCCTCAGCCACCGGTACCGCCAGATTGACCGGCGAAAGTGCGACGTTTCGCTGACGGGAAAAGGTGAGGATTTGCGTAACGAGGTCGCGGGCCCGCTTCCCCGCCGCCATGATCTGTCGCAGCTCGGTGCTGACGGCGGGATCGTTCCCCACGGTCATGATCACGAGCTCGCAGTTGCCCAGAATGCCGGTGAGGAGATTGTTGAAATCGTGCGCGATGCCACCGGCCAGCGTGCCGAGGCTTTCCAGCTTCTGGGCCTGCATCAATTGCGCCTCCAGGCGGCGCCGGCGCTCGATGCCGGCATTGAGTTCCTGCGTCCGCTCCTCAACGAGCCGTTCAAGCCGGATCTTGTCCCGGCGCTGCAGAGCCGAAACCGTGCGGATGATGGTGGTCGCAAGGGCGATCACTCCCGCCACATAGCCGAAATACGCCCACCCGGTCAGGTACCAGGGCGGGCGCACCGTAAATCCCAACGAGGCCTCGCCGCCCACGACGCCGGCGGCGCGCGGGCGCACCCGCAGGATGTACGAGCCGGGCTTGAGGTGGTTGAAGGTGGTGGATCCGCCGGCGCCCGTCGAGGCCCACGGCAGGTTTGCTCCATCCAGTTTCACCTCGAAGTCGACGGCGGACACGAACGGACAATTCGGCGCGACGAAGTGGGCCGAGAACGAATTGTCGTTGTGGGCCAGGGGTGCGAGCTCCGCCGTCGTCGGAAACTCGGTGCGTCCGCTCGCAAGAAAACTGAGATGGCTGATCAGGGCGCGGAACGGCGCGACCGGGGCGGCCGGCCGGCCGGGATCAAAGCGGACCAGCCGGCGCGAGCTGTGAAACCAGACGGTCCCGCTCTTTTCGAAGGTAAAGGCGTAGGGGATGAAACCCGGCGGCATCGGCTCGTTGAGGTCGTGCCATTGGCCGCGTTTCCCTTCAAACACATGCACGGAACCCTTGGTGACCACCCACAACCGGCCCGATGGGTCGAGGGCG
>DATCRM010000193.1:0-5795 GCA_036568985.1 Lacunisphaera sp.
CTCCGCATCCAGCACGAGCGCCAGGGCGTGAGCCACTTCCCGTCGATCGGCGAATACACCAGCATGTTCGGTCTCAACTACACCCGCGCAAGCTGGGTGAAGCCCGACGCCATCATCATGCATCCCGGTCCGATCAACCGCGGCGTGGAAATCGACAGCGACATCGCCGACTCCGACCGCAGCGTCATCCTCCGGCAGGTGACCAACGGCATCGCCGTCCGCATGGCCGTCCTCTACCTCTGCGCCGGCGGGCAACCCGAGGCGGTCACGGTGCCCGTGACCTGAAAAACGCCAAATTTCCAAAGCCCCAAAGGCCAAATAAATTCCAGAATCAAAAAATGACCCTTTCGTTTCCCTCAGTTATATCCCCGTCTCCTGTTTGTTTGGAGTCTGGGATTTGGCCTTTGGCCTTTAGTCCGATTTGTTTGGCGTTTGGCCTTTGGCGTTTGGAGTTTTCCTCATGAGCTCCCTCTGGATCAAAAACGGCCGCGTCATCGACCCTGCCTCGAAGCGGGACAAGGTCGGCGACGTCTTCATTGCCGACGGCAAGTTCGTCAAGGCCCTCACGCCCGCGCAGAAGAAGCAGGCCCAGGTCATCGACGCCAAGGGCCTCGTGGTGTGCCCCGGCCTCGTCGACATCCATGTCCATTTCCGCGAACCCGGCCAGACGCACAAGGAAACCATTCTCACCGGCTCGCAGGCCGCCGCCGCGGGCGGGTTCACCACCGTGGTGTGCATGCCCAACACCTCGCCCGTCGTCGACAACGCCGGCACCGTCACGCTCATCAAGGCCGCCGCGGCCGTCGCGCCGGTCCACGTCTATCCCACCGGCTGCATCACCGTCGGCATGAAGGGCCAGGCCCTCGCCCCGCACGGCTCCCTTCAGAAGGCCGGCGTGGTCGCCCTCACCGACGATGGCCTCTGCGTCCAGTCCAACGAGCTGATGCACCGCGCGGTCGAATACGCCAAGATGTTCGGCCTCTCCATCCTCGATCATTGCCAGGACGAGTCGATGACCCAAAAGGCCGTCATGAACGAGGGCGTTATGTCCACGCGCCTCGGCCTTAAGGGCTGGCCGCACGCCGCCGAGGACATCATCGTCGCGCGCAACATCATCCTTTCCCGCTACACCGGCGCGCACATCCACATGCAGCACATCAGCTCGGCCCACTCCGTCGAGCTCATGCGCCAGGCCAAGAAGGACGGCGTCAACGTCACCGCCGAGGCCACGCCGCACCACATCGCCTTCACCGAGGAGGCGCTCGCCACCTACGATACGCATTTCAAGATGAACCCGCCGCTGCGCACCGAGCAGGACCGCAAGGCGATCATCGCCGGCCTGCGCGACGGCACCCTGGATTGCATCGGCACCGACCACGCCCCACACGCGCCCGAGGAGAAGGACAAGGAATTCGACTACGCCCCCAACGGCATCATCGGCCTCGAGACCGCCCTGCCCGTGTGCCTCGATGTCCTCGTCAAGAAGAGCAAGTTCAAGCTCAGCGACGTCATCGACCTGATGACCCGCAAGGCCGCGAACATCCTGAAGCTCCCCGCCGGCACGCTCGCCCCCGACGCCGCCGCGGACGTCTGCATTTTTGATCCTGACGAGACCTGGCTCTACAACACCTACGGTGCGTTCTCGAAGTCGATCAACTCCCCCTGGGACAAACAGAACCTCACCGGCCGCGTGAAAACCACGATCGTCTCCGGCAAAGTCGTCTATCAAAACGGCAAGATGCTGGTGTGATCGGCCGACTTGGTGGAGGGCCCAGCTCCAGCTGGGCCGGCCTTTCCACCCATTTCCCCGATCCAATCCCCTGGAGGGCCCGCGTCCCTGCGGGCCGGGATTAATCCATCATCGGAACCACCGCCGCCCTTCCCGTAGCTGCGCGTGAGAGCGTGGTCCTGCGATGCGCAGGTCAGACCAGGTTGCCATTGGGAAAGAAAAACCGCCCGCTTACGCCGGCCAGTCGGCCCCGCTCAGAACCGACGCTCTTGCCCGGGTTGGCAGCCGCGTGAAAGGTGTAAGCGGCCCGCGTAAAAAGTGAGGCTTTCCAAGCGACGATTTTAACGTCCAATCGACGGCGGCCGATTTTTAAAAGCACCTGATTTTCAGTGCTGCTGATGTCTGCGTAAGAGAAGACTCAAGGCAGGGCTGCCTGCCGTATACACCCGGTTAAATGACAATGCCCGCAATGGTCGCGGAGAGATAGGAGGCGAGCGTGCCGCAGAGCAAAGCCTTCAGACCCAGTTTCGCCAGGTCTGCACGGCGCTCCGGCACCAGCGCTCCAATGCCTCCGATCTGCATGCCAACGCTGCTGAAATTGGCGAAGCCGCAAATGGCGATGCTGAGGATCAGCAGGCCTTTTTCGGTGACGATCGGCACGCTCTTGTTCGTCAGGTTCTGGAAGGCCACGAATTCATTGATCGTGAGCTTCTGCCCCAGCAAGGTCGCCACATTGTTGATGTCCTCGCCGGGCACACCCATCGCCCAGGCCATCGGGTAGAACAGCTTCCCGAAAATCCAATTCAGGGTCAGGTTGAAATCGGCGCTGAAGAGGTGCCCGATCGAAACCAGAATCCAGTCGATGCACGCGATGACGGCGATGAAACCGATCAGCATCGCGATGACATTCATGGCGATCTTGAAACCGTCGCCGGCGCCGTGCGACACTGCATCGATCACGTTGCTGTAGTCGCTCTTCACCTCCAGTTTCACCGTTCCCATGGTCTGGCTTTCCTGGGTTTCGGGAAACACAATCTTGGCGATCACCAGCGCGCCGGGCGCAGCCATCAACGACGCGGTGATGAGTTTCGGCGCGAGGTCCATGCCCGCCGCCGCCCCCATGTTGGCGTAGACGACGAGGATGCCGCCCGCGATGCAGGCGAGGCTGCCACTCATCGAAGCCAGCAATTCGCTATTGGTCATGCCGGCGAGGTAGGGCCGGATCATCACCTGGGCCTCCACTTGGCCGACAAAGGCGCTGGCCACGTTGCTCAGCGCCTCGGCCCCGCTGACGCGCATGACGAAATTCATCGCCCGCGCGATGACCGCCACCACGCGTTGCATGACGCCGAAATGGTAGAGGATCGCGACGAGCGCGCAGACCAGGATGATCGTCGCCGTCACGTTGAAGGCAAAGACGAAGCCGCCCGCGATGTAGTTGCCCGTTTTGCCGAACTGGTCGACGATGATGCCGCCGTAGACGAACGCCGCGCCTTGCCGGGCAAATTGCTCGAGCTTGCCGATGCCATCACCGAGCAGCGCAAAGAATTTGGCCACCGGTCCCACCTTGAAAATCAGCAGGGCGATAACGACCTGCAATGCAATGCCACTGAGAACCAACCGGAGGTTGATCTTGCGGCGGTTGTTGGAGAACAGAACGGCGATTCCGAGGATAAGGATGATGCCGAACAGGCCTTGTAGACGGTCCATGGATGATTGGGCGGGTTGAATCTGGCGACGCGCGACGGCGCACGCTGCGCGAAGCCCGTCCGGAACTCAATCCCGGAAGCGACGAGCCCGGCCGTCTTCCTCAACGCACGCGCAGCCCCGGCCAATTTACGGACAGTCTTGCGTCTTTACCGGACGCATCCGGTGGCTAAGCTGGGGGTCGCAACCAACCCATGACCGGCGCGACCCGCTGGGCCGGGCCGGCCTCCAACTCCAGGAGACCCCGACCATGAACGGCAACCGTCCGGCAGACATCAGGAACTTCGCCATCGTCGGCCACGCGACCTGCGGCAAGACCACCCTCGCGGAGGCCATGCTCTTTTGCGGCGACGTCATCCACCGCCTCGGCTCGGTGCCCCAAGGCACCACGGTCTCCGACTATCACGTCGGGGAACAACAAAGGCACATTTCCATCCATGGAACGCCGCTCAATTGCCAATGGCAGGAGCGGCGTTTCAATTTCATCGACACCCCCGGCTACCTCGACTTCGTCGGCGAAGCCATCAACGCCCTTCGCGTGGCCGATTTCGCCCTGGTCGTCATCCACGCCGGACACGGCATCGGGGTCGGCACCGAGTTGATGTGGGAACAGGCCGGCAACTTGGGCATTCCCCGCCTCCTTGTCGTCAACGGCCTCGACAAGGAAAAATACGACTTCGACTCCCTCGTGGCGGAGATCCGTGAACGGTTCGGTTCCCAGGTGTTTCCGATGCAGGTACCGCTCGATCCCGGTCCCGGCTTCCACCGCGTGCTCGACGTCCTCCGCAGCGAGGTGGTCAGCTACAAATCGGATCGCTCCGGCAAATTTACCGAGGAACCCGCCGCGGGGTCCGAAAAAGTGCGGGTCGACGCCCTGCATAAGGAACTCATCGAGCACATCGCGGAAAGCGACGATACTTTGCTCGAGAAATATTTCGCCGAGGGCGGACTCTCCGAGGAAGTTCTCCGCACGGGGATCCATCCCGCGATCCAGCGCCAGGCCTTCATCCCGCTCCTCTGCACCGCCGCCGAGACCAACGTCGGCGTGGCCCGCCTCATGGACTTTATTGCCAAATACGGTTCGTCGCCCGAAGACCGTCAAACCGTCGGCGCCGTGGACGCCAACGGCGCGCCGTGCCTCGTGAGCCTCGCCGGCAAGGAGCACGTAGCCTACGTCTTCAAGACCCTCACCGATCCGCAGAGCGGCGATCTCTCCCTCTTCCGCGTCTATTCCGGCGACGTCCACACGAACATGGAGCTCTACAACAGCGACCGGCGCATCACCGAGCGCATCGGCCAGCTCTACCGGCTCAACGGCAAGAACCGCACTCAGGTGGATGTCCTGTATGCCGGCGACATCGGTGCCGCCGTGAAACTGAAGGACACGCATACCGGCAACACGCTCTGCGACGCCAAACAGGTCGTTTCGCTGCCCAAAGTCTCCTACCCGGTGCCATACACCCAAGCCGCGCTTAAGCTCAACGCGCCGGGCGACGAGGAAAAACTGGCCGCCGGCCTCGCTGCGCTGCACGAGGAGGACAATGCCTTCACCTACCACACCGACCCCGAGTTGCACCAGTTCATCATCGCCGCGCAGGGCGAGCTGCACCTCGAGGTGCTCTTCGAGCGCCTGAAACGACGCTATAAAGTCGACGTTTCCCTCGAAGCCCCCCGGATCCGCTATCGCGAAACGATCCGCGGCCGGGGCGAGGCCCGTTACCGGCACAAAAAACAGACCGGCGGCGCCGGCCAGTTCGCCGAGGTCTGGCTCCGGATCGAACCCGGCCCGCGCGACAGCGGTTTGGAGTTCAGCGAAACGCTCGTCGGCCAGGATGTGGATCGCGTGTTCGTGCCCTCCGTCGAGAAAGGCGTGAAAACCGCCGGCACCGAAGGCATCCATGCGGGCTATCGCGTGACCGACCTCAAGGTCGAATTCTACGGCGGCAAGATGCATCCCGTAGATTCCAAGGACATCGCCTTCCAAATCGCCGGCTACTTCGCCTTTCGCGAAGCCTTCGCCACTGCCCGACCCGTGGTGCTTGAACCCATCCATGAGTTGGAGATCCGCGTGCCCGAGGAATTCGTCGGTCGCGTGGTTGGAGACCTATCCGGCCGTCGCGGAAAAATCCTCGGCATGGATGTCGCCGGCCGCCTGCAGATCGTGAAGGCGCTGGTCCCCGCGGCGCAGCTGCATCACTACGGCACCGTGCTGCGTTCTCTCACCGCGGGTCGCGGCCTGCACAGCGAAAAATTCGGCCACTACGAGGAACTGCCCGCCGACCAGGAAAAGAAACTCGTCGAGGAATACCAGAAAGCCCGCGCCGCCGGCACGGCCGGACACAACAACCGATAGCAATCC
>DATCRM010000194.1:0-2456 GCA_036568985.1 Lacunisphaera sp.
TTTTGTGGGCGTTGAGTCTTTCGCACCTGCTCAATGACACGATCCAGTCGCTCATTCCCGCGATCTACCCGGTCTTGAAGACCTCCTATGGCTTTAGCTACGCGCAGATCGGATTGATCACTTTCGCGTTCCAGATGACGGGTTCGATTTTGCAACCCTTGGTCGGCCTCTACACGGACCGCCGGCCCAAGCCTTATTCGCTGGCGATCGGCATGGGCTTCACGCTGGCGGGGCTGGTGCTGCTTTCGCGGGCGGGCAGCCTCCATGTGATGATGCTGGCGGCGGCGATGGTGGGCATGGGGTCGGCGGTGTTTCATCCCGAAGCCTCGCGCATCGCGCGTCTGGCCTCGGGAGGGCAGCACGGTTTCGCCCAGTCGCTTTTCCAAGTCGGCGGCAATCTCGGTTCGTCGCTCGGCCCGGCCCTCGCGGCCGCCGTGGTGGTGGGGCACGGGCAACAATCCATCGCGTGGTTTTCCGGCATCGCGCTCATCGGCATCTATGTGCTGTCCCGGGTGGGCGGCTGGTATCACGCCCACCTGAATGATCCGGTGGCGCAGGCGGCGCGGCGGACGGAGAAACGCGCGAGCTTTTTCGACCGCAAGGTCGCGGGCCCGCTCGCCATCCTGATCGTGCTGGTTTTCTCGAAATACATCTACCTCGTCAGCCTGAGTAACTACTACACGTTTTACCTGATCGACACATTCCACGTGTCCGTGGCGACCTCGCAATGGGCGCTGTTCGTCTTTCTGTTCGCCGTGGCGGCGGGCACCTTCATTGGTGGACCGGTGGGCGATCGCATCGGCCGGAAACGGGTGATCTGGATTTCCATCCTGGGGATCGCGCCGTTCACGCTGCTGTTGCCTTATGCGAGCCTGCCCCTCGCCATTGGGCTCACGGTGGTGATTGGCGTGGTCATGGCGTCCGCTTTTTCGGCGATCATTGTCTATGCGCAGGCCTTGGTGCCCGGTAATGTCGGGTTGATTGCCGGCCTGTTCTTCGGGCTGGCTTTCGGCGTGGCGGGCGTCGGTTCGGCGCTGTTGGGCTGGCTGGCGGACCACACGAGCATCGGGTTTGTGTTCAAAGTGTGCGCCTACCTGCCGTTGCTCGGACTGCTGACGGGTTTTCTGCCGGAGGTCGAACGGCCGGTGCGGCGCGCCTGAGCTTGGAACGCGAAAAAGACTGACGCTTACATTGCCGGAGGCAGGGTGGAGCGGCTCGCCCCGCCCCGCCGCGAAGACGATATCACGTTCTCGGCGCACCGGGCCGGGGCGCCTACCTGTCGACCGAATAGGCTCGAGGCCGCCAACCCGCAGACGGCATAAGCCAAGATCTGCATAGTGCGCCGCGGACGACTGTGCGATGATGGGACCGCAACCCGAGTTCCCATGTTTCCCACGCCGCAGGCCGCTCGCATTCCCCTGAGCCGGACTTGGGTGTGGATTAACCCATCGAGCCACGCCCCATGAATCTCGCGACCCAGTATCTCGGACTGAAATTGAAGAATCCGCTCGTCATCGGCGCGTCGCCATTCTGCGACGAGATCGACGGCGCCCGCCGACTGGAGGACGCCGGGGCGGCGGCGATCGTCATGCGCTCGCTGTTCGAGGAGCAGATCGACCACCAGCAACGCTCGCTTTCCTACCTGCTCGACACGAATCCAGGAGAGATTCTGTCGGGGGTGCGCGAGTTCTTTCCCGCCTACTCGGACTATCCGCTCACGCCCAACACCTACCTCGATCAGGTTGGCCATCTGAAAAGCACGCTGAAGATCCCGGTCATCGCATCGCTCAATGGCCACCGCCCGGGCGCGTGGACCGACTATGCCCACAAACTGGAGCAAGCGGGCGCGGACGCCATCGAGCTGAACCTCTATCACCTGGTGACCGATCCGCTGATGAGCGGAAAACAGGTCGAGGACGACATGATTGAAACCGTGCATAACGTCTGTAGCGCGGTGAAGATTCCCGTGTCGGCCAAGTTGTCGCCATTTCACGCTGCTCCGGTGCAGTTCGCCCTCGCTTTGGAAAAGGCCGGCGCCAAGGGCGTCGTGCTCTTCAACCGGTTTTATCAGCCGGATTTTGACCTGGATGAGCTGGAGGTGCGTCCGCACTTGCAGCTGTCGGATTCCTCCGAGCTCTTGCTGCGTCTGCGCTGGATGGCGGTGTTGTCGCCACACCTGAAAGGTTCGCTGGGTTGCAGCGGCGGCGTGCACAAGTCCGAGGACGTCATCAAGGCGCTGCTCGCCGGGGCGCATACGGTGCAGATTGTGTCGTTGCTCCTGAAGGAAGGACCGCGGGTGTTGACTCTTCTGCTCGCCGGCATGCGCCGGTGGATGGAAGAGCATAGCTTTGAGGACATCGACCGGCTGCGCGGTTCGCTCAACTTGAAGCGTTGTCCGAATCCGGCGGCGCACGAGCGGGCGAATTACATCAAGGTGCTGCAGAGTGCAGGGAGGT
>DATCRM010000195.1:0-7472 GCA_036568985.1 Lacunisphaera sp.
GTGAAATGCAGCTCGTCCACGCAGGTCTGCCGGTACGCCTTGCCCTTTTCGTACGGCACACTGTGCCGGTGATAGAGGATGTAGGTGCGGCCGTCGCGGGAAAAAATCGCGTGGTGGCCGGGACTGACGACGTTGCGCGCGTGGTCGGTGACGAGAATCGGACTGTTGGCCGCCTCGGTGAATGGCCCGAGCGGCGAGTCGCCGACCGCATAATGCACTTGATAGGTGTCGGCGATGGTCACGCCCTGCGAGTAGGTGAGGTAGTAGCGGCCGTTGCGTTTAAACATGAACGGGCCTTCGAAGTAGTTGCCAGGGGTGACGTCGATCGGTTCGCCGTCGAAGGCATTGCCTTCGGGTTTGAGTTTCACGGCGAAGCAATGGCCGTTCTTCCAGCCCCAGCCGGAGCCCCAGTAGAGGAAGAGCGAGCCGTCGTCGTCCACGAAGACCTCGGCGTCGATCATGTGGTAGCCGGGACGATAGGTTTCCGGAATCAGCGGCTTTCCGTCGTGGGCGTCGCTCCAAGGCCCGAGCGGATGGTCGGCCGAGCCGACCCACACTTCGTTGCCGACGGAGACGTACATGAGAAATTTTCCGTTGGGCGCATGAATGACCGAAGGCGCCCAGACCATCGCGCTTTTTGAGGTCGGGCTCGTGCAGGCTTCCTTCGTGGGCCAGTTCAGCTCGCGATAGGTCCAGTGTTTGAAGTCAGGCGATTCCCAGCAGCCGAGCGTGCGGCCACCCCACGGATCGAGCGTGGCGTAGAGGTAAAATTTCCCGTCGTGCTGCACCAGCGATGGATCGGCGTAGTAGCCGGGCAGGATCGGGTTGGCGGCGTGCGGGGTGTCCCAGGTATCGGCGGCGGAGACGGAGAGCAGGATGCACAAGAAGAGAGCGAGACGGGGGATCATTTGGGTGAGGTGGGGACGAATGACGAATGACGAATGACAACCGGCGCGAGGGGAAGAGGGACTATGGATTTTGCGTGAGGGAAACGGAGCTTGGCGGCAGTTTACCGTTAGACAACCGGGGAAGGTCAGTTGCAACGATCCCTGCTTGGCATTGCGCTCCCTTTTCGCCCAGAGCCGGGTGAACCACAAAGGCACGAAGGCGCAAAGGAGGAAACGAAACTGCATCCGGAAATCTCCGCGCTCTCCGTGTCCTCCGCGTTTCAACTGGTTGATTTCAGATTCACCGGCCGGGGATGCGCAGGATGGTGAGCGAATTGGCGGGGGCTTCGTGGCTCCCGGCGCACGATGGCCGCGGTTTCATGGCGCATCCGGTCCCTGAACCAGCGTCGTTTCGAACCGCTTCCCATCGCGTTCAACGTTCAGCTTTACGCTCGGTTTCTTTAAAACTTCGGAAGGCACGCGCGCAGCCACCCAATCCACGGCCTTAAACCCATCCACGGTAGAGATCACATCGCCGACCCGCAGCCCCGCCTGCTCGAACGTGCCGCCGGCATCTACTTCCAATAGACGAATGCCGTCGCCGTGAAGCTCGCAAAAATACCCTGGCTTGAACCGCACGTCCGGCGCGGGAACTTTCTTCAAAGCAACCAGCGCATGTTCACCTAGGAGATAAAGCTGATGCGCGTGCTGATCGAACACCACTTTCCAGGGCTTAAGTGCAAGGCTGCCGACCACCGCTTCTTTCCCGTCGTTACTTACCCCGATCGCATTTTGCCAGGTAATCGGACCAAGGCGCATTTCACCCTCAAGCTGCCCCCACGCCCTGCGGCGGACCTGGCCACCCGCTCCGTATGCTCCGAGTCCGTCCTCTTTTTGTTGGGGATAAAGCAGAGGAATGTCCTCCCAGCTTGTAATTTTAAAACCTCCGTTGAACCCCGTGTCGATCAAAGCACGCACGGGCTTGCCGCCGATTTCCAATGTGACCCAGCCAACGCCAATATCCAAATTGTATGGCACGGCCCGATCAGCCGGAAGTTGCCCGGTTCCGGGCCGCACTACAGCGACCTGCCGGGTCGGATAATCCATTTCCAAGATCACATCATACAAGACGGACATGCCCAATACTCCGTCGAAACTCTCAACTTCCCCGAATGCCATCTGATGAATTATCAGCTCCTCGGCCCATGCGGTCTTGCCGGAAACGAGCGCCTTGACGCCTTCCAGCGTCAGACCGCCTGCTTCCAATCGATCCACTTGGGCGGTGGACTGCTTTACGAGGCCCTTGCCGCCAATCACGCTCACGTATTCGGTCAAAAAAGGGTTGGCCCGCACGTGAGCGAGTTTGGCCGCGCGAGGGGAAAGAACTAGGCTGCTGCACCCGCTGTCCACCAACAGCCGGAACGGACCGGCTCCATTGATCCGGGTTTCGATCAAGAGATATTCGTCGAGGGACGTGGTTGGCAGTTCGACCCGATCAGCTGCGAGAGTCGTCCGACGTGGACGATAATAGTCCGCGGGGCGTTGCACCGTGAAGCACCCCGTCAGCCCAAGGGCCAAGGCCAGCAACAGGACGTGTGACGAAAGAGCGAGGCGTGTCATGGAGTTGAACGTTCGGAGCGGGTGGCGCTGAATGCGGTCCACGGTGAGCGAATGAGCCGTGGTTTCGCAGTCACTCCGGCACGGGGTCCCAACGGAAGCAGGCGCCGTTCTTGCGATCGGGGGAAGTGCCCGTCCAGTCGGCTGAGTAAGGTTCGCCCGAGTCGGGGGCGAGCCCGACGAAGCGATTGGTTTTCAGCGAGAGCAGCATGCACTGCCGGTCGCGCAACATATCCTGCCACATAAACAGGCTGCCGGCAGTTTCCTGCTTCATCGGACGCACGTCGGCCGACAGGCCGCCGCCGACCACGGTGAGAAAACCGCTGCCGTCCAGCGCCTCGAGCGCGACGCGCCCCTGGCCGCGGTCATGGACCCGGAAGCGCGCCCCCGGACCGGTCGCCTGCTTGGAACCGGGTTGGGCGGAGTGCAGCATGCCATGCGGGTTGGCCCACGCGACGCTGCCGTTGCCAAGATTGGTCAGCGTGACAATCCGGCCGAGCGGCACGTTGTGCGAGCGATCCGCCAGCGGCTCGTTCACCTGAAAATTGTCGAAGTCCGCGTAACCGCCTTCCCGGTTCGCGGTGTTAAAGGCGAAGAGCGCGAGGCGCGTGCCTTGGAAAGTTTTCAGCTGATACGGCAGACGGATTTCGCCCCCGAGATCGGTGAAGGTCTGGCCATCCAAGCTGTAGCTGAGACGCGCGATGTCGTTGTCGTAGTCGCCGGTGGCGCGCAAGAAGAGGCGCGGTGAAGGCAGGGGTTGCTCAATGGTTTGATTGGACAACTGATCATACCAACGGAGGACGAAGCCCGTGTCCATGCGGACGACTCCGATGGTGGCAAACGGCATGTTGAGCAGCGCCAGGCCGGCGTGATCGCCCGGTTGCAGGCCCGCGGCGTCGAGCTCGACGGTCGCGGTGGAGACCGGTCCGATCGCGCGCTGCGTGAGCGTGTTTTTCGCCCACAGAAACTGGCGCGCGGGCAGGGTGTGCAGGCGCAGTGCGCCGGGTTTTTCGGTGAGCGACCACTTATCGTCGACGGGATGATGATTCCATTGCCAGACGGGCAACAGCTTCGGACCGGAGAAATCGTCGCTGCGCCGATACGGCCCGTGGGGTGTGACGGCGGTTGCGACCGCCGGCTTGGTCCACGTGCGCGGGGAGCGGCCCAGGTTGCCGGGCAGGCCGAAGTAGGGCCAGCCGTCGTGCCACGTGACGGGTGAGAGGCAGGTGGTGCGGCCGACCGAGCGGAAATCCATCATGGAAAATCCCCACCAATCGCCGTTGGGGAGGTCCACGATGCCGCCTTGATGAAGCGGCACGGCGCCCAGCTGGTTGCCGCCGGGCTCCCCGAGTTGGAATGTCGCGCCGGGCTCGGGCACCGTCGCCCCGAGGCCGATCGGATCCAGCAGCCAGCCGCGCTGCGTGCCGAGGGTTTCCTTGCCCGCGATGACGACGGTCTCGTAGGGACCGTAGATGTGGTCGGCGCGCGCGGCCTGCATGCGGCCGGTGGGAGCGTAGTTGGCGCTGATGATGTAATACTTGCCGTTGATCTTGTAGAAGTGGTGGCCTTCACCCATCGCGTTGCCGCGCGGGATGACAACCTTGTCGGAACCCTCGATGATGCCGCTGAGGTCGGGTTTGAGTTCGGTGATCTTCACCTCGTCGTAGCCGTGCACGGCATAGACGCGGCCGTCGTCGTCGAAGAGCACGGACAGGTCGTAGATCGTGCCCTTGAAGTTGCGGTGTTCCCATGGGCCGGCGGGGTTCTCCGCCACGAAGACCTGGAGACCGTGGCCGTTGACGTTGGAGAAAATGTGGAACCGGCCGTTGTGATATCGGATACACGGCGCCCAGATGCCCTGGCCGTAGGCTTCCTTGCCGCCTTCGAGCCGGAACTCCGGTCCGAGATCCAGACGCTCGGCGGCATAGCTGAGGAATTTCCAGTTCACGAGGTCCTTCGAATGCAGGACGACGAGCCCGGGCATGGCATGCATGGTCGTGCCGGCGAGGTAGAAGTCGTCGCCCACCCGGATCAGGTCGGGATCGGAAAATTCATCGTAGAACAGCGGGTTGGTGAACGTGCCGTTGCCATTGTCGGCGGTCCACGAGTCCGGTGCGGCCGGCGCCGGTACGGGCAAACAGAAGGTAGACAGTACGAGCGCCGCGGGAACAAGGACAGGATGCAGTTTCATGGGGCGAATGAACGGGAGCCGGTGGCAGGCTGGGGAAGTGAGCTACATTGCATGCCGTCGGCAGGAATCGAAACTTTGGCGTGCTTTACAGTCACGTAAAACACGGGCGCCTATTTTCCGGCGAGTGGACTGGGCCGTTGTAGGGCGGGTCTTCCGAACCCCGCCTTGGAGGGCCCGGCTCCCGCTGGGCCACGGCCGACCGGGAGGTCGGCCCTCCAGCGAAAAGAGACAGCGGGGTTCGGAGACCCCGCCCGACAGAACCGCTTCGCTAGATTACGCGGCAGAGCGCCTGCCATCAAAATTCAGTTTCCCCGTGGTTTTTCGGAACTCTTCAGCGGACTCGCCGGGATATTGAACGTCGCCGGGTTGTCCGGCTTGGCGGGGTCGAAGCCGGTGAAGTCTTCAACCACGAAAGCTTCGAGTGGCAGATGGGCGTTGCGAATGCCTTGGACCACAATCTTCGCGAGTTCGTAGGCGCCGTAGTTGTTGTGGTGCGTGATGTCCTTGCCGCCGTCGCTGAAAGCGACCGGCGCGCGGTCGGGGCCGAGCGCTTCATAGAAGGCGCGGCTCGCGGCCTCGAGATCGATGAGCGGGACGTTTTCCGCGGCGGCCACGGTGCGGACCGCCGCGGGGTAATCGCCGTGGGTGTTGCGGATTTTTCCGTCAGGGCCGAAATTCCGGCGCTGCGGCGAGGTGACGAGCACGGGTGAGGCGCCGCGCAGGCGGACCTCGGCGATGAAGGTCTTGAGGTAGGCTTGGTAAGTGGTGCCCGCCTCGACGTACGTCTGCGGCCATTGCTTCTTCTGATCGTTGTGCCCGAATTGGACGAACACCCAATCGCCGGCCTTCAATTGCGCGAGCACTTTGGCCAGGCGCAGGCCGGTGATGAACGACTTCATCGTTTCACCCGACTCGGCATGATTGGCGACGGCGATCTCCGGGCGCAGGAAACGCGTCAGCATCTGGCCCCAGCTCGCCCCATCCTCGAAACGCTGGTCGGTGACGGTGGAGTCGCCGAGCAGGTAGACGGTCGGGACGTTGACCGGCTCAACGGAAATCGAGCGGACGGCGGGTGCAGAGCCATTGAACTCAAGCGTGAGCTTGTCGTCCCACGTCAAAGAGCCTTGCTCGCGCTCGTTGAGCACGACCGCGCTGCCGCCGGGGGCATTTTTCTCGGGCGGCGGAACGGTGCTGTTGCGGACATTGACAATGAAGGACCGGGTGACGGTTTCGCCGGGTGCGGTGCGCAGATTTTCGATCATCAGCCGGCGCGACTCGGCCTTCACGGTGTTGGCGGAAGCGGCGGCGGTGCCGCCGAACGTGACGGCGACGCGGTGATTGCCCTCGGGAACGCTGACGGAAAAGAAGAACGGTTTCCCCTTGGCATTGGGCGCGGTGCCGAGATCGAAGCCATGGCCACGCTCAGAGGTGAAGGTGGTTTCGGTAGCGAGGTCGAAGGTGCGCGACGCGGGTTCAGCCGCGGAGACCAAGGCAGAGATGGCCACAAAAAGCACAGAAAGCGCAAAAGGACCGAGGCAGGAGATCAGGTCCGGAGTAAACCGACGGGCACGAATGGGGAAAATTTCTCTCCTCGTTGGAGGCGGGACTATGAGTCCCGCGAGTTTCAGGATACGCACCGCGTGTCCCGCGGGACTGATAGTCCCGCCTCCAGAGAGGAACGGATGCGGACATTTCATTTTGTGAGGCTGGCGCCTCTTTGTGGCGGAAACTCAGTGCGTATCGATGTCCGTCCGGAAGGGCGAGGCGGGGAGGCCGGCACGGTTGAAGAGGTTGCCGCTGGCAACGTTCGCCCAGGCGTAGCGCACCGCGGTGGGAGCAGCGACATCGGGCGAAGTAACTACGACGGTGTCGCCGACGATCTTGGCGGTGGCGGGGTGGAAGACGCCATCGGCGCTGGCGATGGTGAAGCCGGTGAGCGTGCCGCCGGGGACGACCAAGCCGCCGCCGAGATGCGTGAAGGCCAGCACGGCGCGTCCGCCGGAAAATTTCGCACCGGCGTAAACCGGGCCGGAGTATTCAAGCTTTTCGCCATAGGCGAGGGCGCGGGCGGTGAGCGCGAGACGGGCGCCGACGGGACCCTTGTTGGCCGGATGGATGTCCTCGGCGTCGCCGACGTCGACGGTGACGGCCATCGCGGTGTTCCGCGTGTTTTGCCAGGCGATCAGCTGGGCCTCGCGGATTTCCGGGGGCTGGTCCTTGAACGGCGCGATCTGGACGAAGAGGAAGGGGAAGTCGCCCTGACCCCAAAGCCGGCGCCAGTCGGTGATCAGCGCGGGGAAGAGAGTGCGGTATTGCGTGGCGCGCGGGGCATTGGCTTCGCCTTGGTAGAAAGTGACGCCGCGGATCGCGTAGGGCACGAGGGGTGCGATCATGCCATTGAAGAGTACGGTCGGAGCAGAAGAACTCTGGCTGTGATCGGCCGGCGGCTGGCTCGTGTGGCTGAGCTCGGTCGAGAAGCGGGCGAGCCACGGGCCGTTGAGCGAAAGCGGCGCGCCAGGACCGTCGGCGGGAGCGAGGGAGAGCGGAAACTTGGGATCCCAGAGACCGCCGCCAAAGCCGGTGTCCAGGACGCGCACAGCGATCACATTGCCCGCAGGTTTGAGCGCGGCGGCCGGCACACGGTAGATGCGGGGCTGATTCCAGCCCGACGTGGTGCCGATTTCGACGCCGTTGACCCAGGTGGTGTCGATGTCGTCGATCGCGCCGAGGTGCAGCTCGAGGTCCCGGCCGGCCCAGTCGGCCGGGATCTCGAAGGA
>DATCRM010000196.1:0-9764 GCA_036568985.1 Lacunisphaera sp.
CCGCCGATTGCCGAGGCCGGCGCTCATAGAGCGCCGCTACAACTACCGGCTTGGATGCGCCTGCCTCGCGGGACTAATAGTCCCGCCTCCATCTGAGCCAAAGAAAAAGGCGGGATCGGCAGATCCCGCCCTGTGACCAAAGAGTGGTTTGGTGCGCCTCAGATCTTTTCCACGATGTGGTCGGCCAGGCCGTAGGCGATGGCTTCCTCGGCGTTGAGGTAGAAATCGCGGTCGGAATCCTTGGCAACCTTGTCGTAGTCCTGGCCCGAGGCGGTGGCGAGGATCTGGTTCAGCTCGGTGCGGAGCTTCTCCATTTCCTTCGCCTGAATATTGATGTCCGAAGCGGGGCCGACCATGCGGCCGGTGATGAGCGGCTGGTGGATCAGCACGCGCGCGTGCGGGTAAATGTAGCGGTTACCCTTCTTCGCCGCCGAAAGCAGAATCGAGCCCATCGAGGCGGCCATGCCGGTGACGACCACGGTCACGGGCGAAGTGATCAGCTTGATGGTGTCGTAAACGGCCATGCCGGCGGTGATCGAGCCGCCGGGAGTGTTCATGTAGAAGGTGATCGGCTTGCCCGGGCCGGTGGCCTCCAGATAGAGCAACTTCTCGGTGAGATCCTTGGCCGTCTCGTCGGTAACGGCGCCCCAAAGGAAGATTTTCCGCTGCTCCAGAAACTTTTTTTGGATCAAGGCGCCGACGGGCGCGACCGAGGGCTTGGGCGTTTCTTCGCGCTCGTCGTCATCATCGTCGTCGAAGCGGGGAACAACCGGGCTCTGGTATTCGCGGGAGAGATTGTGGGCGGACATGGGAAATGAGGGAATACCGGTGGGTGGGTTTTGCGAGTAGTTTTTGTTCACAGGGCGGCTCCTTCCCATCGGTGCAAACGCCCGGGCCTTGAGGAACTATCCGGGGATCGCCTCCAGAGCGAGGTGGTCGGAGGAGGGCTCGGGCTTCAGGGAGAGCGTCTTACTTGGCCGGCTTGGCTTTCCAGACCTCCAGCAGTTCGGGGCTCGCCTGGTCGCGGACGCCGTTGTCGGACAGGATGTCCTCGGTGGAATCGATCATCTCCTTGCGGGGGAAAATCAGGGTCTCGCCGCGGCCGAAGAATTCAAACACGAGAAACTCGTCCCGGCTGTCGCGCAGTACCTCGACGAGGTGGCGGAGGTTTTTGATCGCGACGCCGTTGACGCTTCGGACGGCGCGCGAGACCGCACTGTCGTAGCCCTTGGTGAGTTTGTGCGGAAAGGAAGGCGCCGCGACGAGCACCAGCTCCTCCCCCGGGAAGGCGGGTTTGTCGCCCCGGCGGGTGATCAGCGGACTGCCGAGAAAGCTCAGGCCATTGAGGGCCTTGGCGTTGTTGGAAAAAGGTGCGGTGTAGAGTGAGGTGGCGGGAGTGAAGGCGAGCGGGCCAAGGATGAAATACGGCGGGTAGCTGCCTTCCAGACCCTCGATCAGGAGCGTGTGCTCGGCTTGGACGGGCAGGTTGATGGTCAGGGTCTTTTGTCCGCGCACAACGGTGAGCGGGACGGTGCCGTTGCGTGCGAGTTGCTGAATGAGATACTGAAAGCGCACGCGAAGGTTCGAGCCGAGTTTCACCATGCCTTCGTTGTCGATGGGAGTGTCGCCGATTTTGGTGACGAGGTCCCAGAGTTTCAACGGATAGGCTGCGTCGGGCGCGTCAATCTCCTGCACGAGGATGCCTTCGGCGCTTTTGTCGAGTTTCAGGTAGGCGCGGAGCGCGTGATTCTCGAACGTCTGCAGCGCGTCGAACAGGGCGGGCTTCCCATCGTAGCGGCCGTCGGCGATGTCCTTCAGGAAGAGTTCGATCTCTTCGCAGGGAATGATGTAGCCGATGTTGTCGGCTCCGCCCAGCCGGCTGAAGGCGAGGCCGATCATCTTGTCGCCGGAAAGAGCGGGGCCGCCGCTGTTGCCCGGGTTGATAGCGGCGTCGATTTGAATGCGCAGCCCGGAGACGGGAAAGTTATAGGGGGCGAACTCGATGCGCGACACGATGCCCTTTGTGATCGACAGGCTCGTGCCGCCGGCGGGGAAGCCATAGACCATGACTGCGTCCTTCACGGAGGGGAGGATTTGCGCGCGGGGCAGGGCGGGGCGGCCGGCGAAAAACGACTCATCCTCGAGCTTGAGCACGGCCAGGTCGATGCCGGGAGCGATGAACTCGACGGTCGCGGAAAACTTGTCGCCCGACTGATTGGCCTGCACCTGCACTTGGCTGGCGTAGAGGGCGACATGGGCGTTGGTGAGGATGCGATTGCCTTCGATAATGACGCCGGTGCCGGTGGAGTCCTGGGCGGCCTTTTTGGTCCAAGGCTTGTATGGGTCGGGATAGCGCATCGTGGAGAAGACCTTCACGACGGAATTTTCCACGGCTGCGGTTGTTTCGGCGGGAGCCTGAGCCGGAGCAGGAGCGGGGGCCGGGGCCGGGGCTTCCGTTTTGACGGGCTCGTCCGCATGCACGGACGATACCAAGTTTAATGCGAACAAAGTCGCCGCGATCACGCTGGCGAACCGGGGGGCGAAAGAAGGGTTGCGCATGGACGGGCTACTGATGAGTGAGGTTCGGAGAAAAGACGAGTTCTCTGTTCGGGAGGTCTTATCGCATGAAACCCACTGCGATCGGCCCTTCCTGTAGCGGCGTTCTATGACCGCCGTCGAAACACCCGACGGCCATGGATCGCCGCTACAGGAGAATGGATTCCTACTCTGCCTTGGATCCGGCCTGGACCCAGGCGGCGATGACCGCGCGCTCCTGGTCGGTCATCTGCGTGGTATTTCCGAGTGGCATGATGCGGGTGACCACCACCTGCTGGTAGACGCGCGGAGCATTTTGCAACAGATCGGCGGAGGTATGAAGGAGCACGCCAGCGGGTGCGGTGGTGATGCCCGGGAAAGTCGGGGCCGGGGAATGGCAGGCGATGCAATGCTGGCCGACGATGGCGCGCACCCGGTTGAAAGTCACCTCGCCCTGCACAGGCGGGAGCGGTTGGATGCGTGGGGCCGTCCACCATGCCACGATGCCGAGGAGCACCGCACCGAACGCGGGATATTGCCAGGCGTAGACGCCCTTGTGCTTCCGGTTGAAAAAATGCCGGATGCTGACGCCCGCCGCCATGATGAGCGTGAGCACCGCCCAATTGTACGGGTGGGCATACATCGAGGCATAGTGATTGCTCACCATGATGAAGATCACGGGAAGCGTGAAATAGTTGTTGTGCACGCTGCGCTGCTTGGCCCGCAGACCGTCGAGCGGGTTGGGCGCCTGGCCGGCTTTCATCGCCGCAACCATCCGTTTCTGGCCCGGGATGATGACATGGAAGACATTCCCCGCCATGATCGAGCCGATGGCCGCACCCACATGGATGAATGCCGCGCGACCGCCGAGTGTGTGTGCGAGCCCCCACGCCAGCGCGGTGACGAAGGCGAACACCACAAGTCCGAGCAGTCCGTCGCGTTTGCCGAGCGGGGATTTGCAGAGCCCATCGTAGACGATCCACGAGCCGACCATGCTGGCGGCGCCGATGCCGACCGCTTGCAGCGGGGTGAGCGCACGAACGTTGCCGTCGATCATCATCGCCCCGGCCTTCAGCCAATAGACGAGCACGAGCAGGGCCGTGCCTGACAACCAGGTCGTGTAGGCCTCCCACTTGAACCAGTGCAGCTTCTCCGGTAGCGTTGCCGGGGCCACGAGGTATTTTTGGGGATTGTAGAAGCCGCCGCCATGCACGGCCCAGAGTTCGCCGCCCACGCCTTTCCGGGCGTTGCCGGAGTCGGGTGCGGGTGGCTCGATGGTGTTGTCGAGCCAGATGAAATAGAACGAGGAGCCAATCCAAGCGATGCCGGCGATCACGTGCAGCCAGCGCACCAGCATGCTGAGGTAGTCGAGCAGGTAGGCGTCCATGGTGGTCGCGTTCAGTAGCGCACCTTGTCGGTCTTCTTCGTCCAGCCTTGAAAAGTCTTCAATCCCTCCTCGCGCAGGAGCTGGCTGATTTTGATCGCGCGCTTTTCCAAGGGCAGCGGGATCTGGCGGTAGATGAAATCATCGTCGAAACCGATCTCGGCCGCGTCCTGGCGGGTGTTGGCGAAGAAGATCTGCGGGATGCGGGCCCAGTAAATGGCCGACAAACACATCGGGCAGGGTTCGCAGCTCGTGTAGAGTTCGCAGTCGGTGAGCTGGAAGGTCTGGAGGTTCGCGCAGGCGTCGCGGATGGCTGTGACCTCGGCGTGGGCGGTGGGGTCGTTGGTGGACGTCACGCGGTTCTGCCCGCGGCCGACGATCTTGCCCTGGCGTACCACGACGCAGCCGAACGGGCCGCCGCGACCACCATGCATGCCCTCGTCGGCCAGCTTGATGGCTTCGCGCATGAGTTCATCGGGTTTCATTGGGCGCGCATGAAAGCAAGACCCGGGCCATCAGGCGAGCCTGATGGTGCTGCGGGATCAGGCTACTCCGGCAATCTTATGCTGACACCGGCATACATCCGGCTACGGTCCGCGTTCAACATGACAGCCTTTCCCACGATCAGTGGCCTGGAGATCCGCGGGCCGATGAACCCGGGCTACGCGGAGGTCCTGACGCCCGAGGCCTGCGCCTTCCTGGCAGGTCTTTTTGAAAAATTCGGTCCGCGCCGGCTGGAACTGCTGGCCAAGCGCATCGAGCGTCAGCAAGCCATTGATGCCGGACACCTGCCCGATTTCCTGCCTGAAACCGCGCACATTCGCGGCGGCGATTGGAAAGTTGCCCCCATCCCGCCCGACCTGCTCGACCGCCGCACCGAGATCACGGGTCCGGTCGACCGCAAGATGGCGATCAACGCCCTCAACTCGGGAGCGCAATGCTGGATGGCGGACTTCGAGGACGCCAACTCGCCGACTTGGGAGAATTGCATGGATGGTCAGATCAACATGCGCGATGCCGCGCGCCTGACCATCGCCTACACGTCTCCCGAAGGGAAAAAGTATGCGCTGAAGGACAAGATCGCCGTCATCGTCGCGCGACCGCGCGGCTGGCACATGGAGGAAAAGCACGTCCATTTCCAAGGGAAACGCGTGTCCGCTTCGCTCTTCGATTGGGGGCTTTATTTTTTCCACAATGCCAAGGCACTCCTCGCGCGCGGCAGCGGTCCCTATTTCTACCTGCCCAAGCTGGAAAGCCATCTCGAGGCGCGGCTGTGGAACGACGTGTTCGTGCACGCCCAGGCCGCGCTCGGCCTGCCGCGAGGCACGATCCGTTGCACGATGCTGATCGAGACGATCACCGGTTGTTTCGAGGCCGAGGAGATTCTCTACGAGTTGCGCGAGCATGCCTCCGGTCTCAACTGCGGACGTTGGGACTACATGTTCAGCATGGTGAAAAAACTCCGCAACCGTCCGGGCTACATGTTTCCCGACCGGACGCTTATCACCATGGAGGTGCCTTTCCTTCGCGCCTACGTCACCCACGTCATCAATGTCTGCCATCGCCACGGAGCGTACGCGATGGGCGGCATGGCCGCGCAGATCCCAATCCGCAATGACCCGGCGGCCAATGCCGCGGCGCTCGCCAAGGTCCGCGCGGACAAGACGCGCGAGGTGAAGGCCGGACACGACGGCACGTGGGTCGCGCATCCTGGCCTCGTGCAGACCGCGCTCGACGCCTTTGGCGAGCACATGAAGGGGCCCAACCAGCTTCACGTCATGCACAACGTGAAAGTTGCCGCCGCCGATTTGCTCGCGCCGTTGCACGGCCCGATCACCGAGGCCGGCGTGCGCTGGAATCTTCACGTCGGCGTCCGCTATCTCGAGGCCTGGCTCGGCGGCTCCGGCGCCGAGCCGATCCATCATCTGATGGAGGACCTGGCGACGTCGGAGATCTCGCGCTCGCAACTCTGGCAGTGGCTGAAATTCGGCGCGAAGCTCGACGACGGCCGGCCGGTCACGGCCAAACTCTACGACGATCTGTTGCCGGGCGAACTGGCGACGATTCGCGCCGAATACGGCGACGAGCGCTACAACAGCGGCCACTTCAAAGAAGCGGTCGAGCTCTTCATGCGCATGTCGAAGAGCGCCGAATTCGACGAGTTCCTGTCGCTGCCCGCCTACGAGCTGCTTCCGTGAGTTCCCTGTAGGCCTGCTTGCAGGCGATCCCGGCCCGCCCCCGGCGGGCAAAATTGCAAATGCCAAAGCGCCAAATCTCAAACAAAGTTCCAATGACCAAAACCCAAATTTCGGATTTCGAAACTGGAGTTTCTTTGGCGTTTGGACTTTTGGGATTTCGCTCCTCACCATGCCAGTCACCCTCGCTGCTCTGAACGCCTGCGACCGCGGCACTTTCGTCGCTGCCCTCGGCCATTTGTTCGAGCACTCGCCGTGGGTGGCGGAGGAAACCTGGCCGCGGCGGCCTTTCGCCAGCGCCGAGGCATTGCACGCGGCGCTCTGTACCACGATGCGCGCCGCGCCGCGCGATCGGCAGCTCGAACTGATTCGCGCGCATCCCGATCTCGCCGGTCGCTTGGCGCAGCAGAAGCAGCTCACCGCGGATTCGACCCGCGAGCAGGCCAGCGCCGGACTCGACCAGTTGACCGACGCCGAGCTGGCCGAATTTACGCGACAAAACGACGCCTACAAGGCGAAGTTCGGGTTTCCGTTCATCATCTGCGCCCGCCTCAACGCCAAGGCTGCGATCCTGTCCGCGATGCAGGCCAGACTGGGGAATTCACCTGATGCAGAATTTGCCACCGCGCTGGGCGAAATCGAAAAAATCGCCTGGCTCCGCCTGTTGGATGTTCTGAAGCGGAATTGACCACGGATTTCACGGATTGGCACGGATGATCTCCATCACTATTCTACCTTTATCCGTGTATATCCGCGTAATCCGTGGTTAAACGGTTCCCTACCATGCCTGGCAAATTATCCACCCACGTCCTCGATCTCACCACGGGCCGGCCCGCCGCCGGTATGCGCATTGAACTCTGGGGCCTCGACGGCAAGCCCACGTTGCTGAAAGCCGTCGTGACCAACCTCGACGGCCGCACCGACGAGCCGTTGCTGGCCTCCGCCGGCATGACCGTGGGCACCTACGAGCTGTTGTTCTTCGTGAAGGACTACTTTGTCACGCACCACAAGGACAGCCCCTTCCTCGACCGCGTGCCCATCCGCTTTGCGATCGCCGACGCCAAGGCCATCTACCACATCCCGCTCCTCGTGACCCCCTGGGCGTACCAGACCTATCGCGGGAGCTGATCGCGATGGCCAACGCAGCGCAGCAACTCGTCCGCATGCTCGACAAGCTCGGTCGGGTGACGGACGAGCCGGACCGGCTGACGCGAACTTTCTTGTCGCCGGCCATGAAGCGCGCGAATGCGCTTGTGGGCGGCTGGATGAAGGAAACCGGACTTGCGGTGCGCGTGGATTCCGTGGGCAACGTGATCGGGCGATTGGAGTCCGAAAGGGTAGGGCGCACCGGCCCGGTGCGCCGCGGCGGAGCGGGCCGCTCCGCCCTACCTCATACGAAGACCCTTCTGCTTGGCTCCCACCTCGACACGGTGCGCGATGCCGGACGTTTTGACGGGCCGCTCGGCGTGTTGCTGCCCATCGTTGCGCTGGCCGAGTTGAAACGCCGCGGCGTGAAGCTGCCGTTTCACGTCGAGGTGATCGGTTTTTCCGAGGAGGAAGGCGTGCGCTTCGCGAGCGCCTACCTCGGCAGCGAGGGTTATACGGGTCGGCTCAAAGAAAAATCGCTCAAGCTCGCCGATGCGAAGGGCGTTACCGTTAGGCAGGCGCTGGAATCATTCAATGGCGGAAAATTCAACCTGCCCAAGCCGGCGCATCCGCGGAGCGACGTGCTTGGTTACGTCGAGGTCCACATCGAACAGGGGCCGGTGCTTGAGGCGAAGAACCTGGCGGTGGGCGTCGTGTCCGCCATTGCCGGGCAGAGCCGGTTCAAACTCACGTGGACAGGCAAGGCCGGTCATGCGGGTACGACGCCCATGGCGCTGCGGCACGATGCGCTGATGGGCGCAGCCGAGTTCGCTTTGGTGGCGGAGGAACTAGCGAAGGGTTCGACCGGATTGGTTGCGACCATCGGTTCGCTTACGGTGTCGCCCGGTGCGGCCAACGTGATTCCGGGGTCGGTGGCGCACACGCTCGATGTCCGGCATGCGGACGATATCGCCCGGAAGGCGGCGTTATTTCAACTGGGGCGGCTCGCAGCCCAGATTGCCCGGAAACGCGGACTCACAGTGGCATGGCGACGCACCCAGGACAACCGCGCCACGGCCTGCTCGCCGGCGCTCACGGCCTTGCTCGAACGCAGCGTCGTGGCGATCCAGAACAAGTCGCTGTCACTCGTCAGCGGTGCGGGTCATGATGGCGTTGTGATGTCCGCGCTTTGCCCGATCGCCATGCTCTTTGTTCGCTGTCGTGGCGGGCTCAGTCATCATCCCGCGGAATACGCGTCGCCCAAGGATCTTGATGTGGCGTTGCGGGTGATGGTGGATTTTTTGAAGAGGATGGCTACGGATTATTCAAAAGAACCATGATAGCACCACTGGAGGGCCCAGCTCCTGCTGGGCCGCGGCTCAGCAGGAGCTGAGCCCTCCACCGATCCAGGCCGCCCTGTGAAAACCATGCCGAAGAAACGCGAAACCATCGTGCCGCCCGAGCCCGAGACGCTTGATCTCATCGTCCGAGGCGGCCGGATCGTCACGCCCGAGGGTATCCACGAAGCCGAGCTGGGCATCCTGCACGGGAAGATCGTGCGCGTAGCCGCCGAGATCACGGATCGCGCGCACGCCGAGTTGGACGCCACGGATCGCTACGTGTTTCCGGGCATCCTCGACGCCCACGTCCATTTCAACGAACCCGGGCGGGCCGAATGGGAAGGACTGGCGTCCGGCTCGCTCGCCCTGGCCGCTGGAGGCGGCACGACCTTCTTCGACATGCCGCTCAATTCCGAGCCACCCGTGCTCGACGCGGCGGGTTTGCGGGAGAAGCGCGCCATCGCGGAGCAGCAGTCGTGCACGGATTTTGCACTCTGGGGCGGGCTGGTGCCGGGCAACCTGGACAAACTGGCGGGCCTGCGCGATGCGGGCGCGATCGGGTTGAAGGCGTTCATGTCGAACAGCGGCATCGACAGCTTTCCGCGCGTGGATGCCAAGTCGCTTTACGAGGGCATGAAACGCGCCGCCAAGCTCGGTCTGCTGGTCGCCGTGCACGCGGAAGACGACGCACTCGCGACGCAGTTTACCGCGGTGCAGAAAGCCAAGGGCAAACACGACGCGAAGGCGTGGCTGGCCTCGCGACCGGTCGAGGTCGAACTGGCGGCCATCCGCCAGGCGCTGGAGTTTGCCGGCGAAACCGGCTGCGCGCTGCATATCGTGCACGTCAGCAGTCCGGAGGGCCTCGCGCTCATTACGGAGGCGCGGGCGCAGCGGGTGGATGTGTCGGCGGAGACTTGTTCGCACTATCTTCTGCTCAATGACAAGGACGTGACCAAACTTGGCGCGGCGGCCAAGTGCGCCCCCCCGATCCGCGACGAGAAGCGGCGCCTGGCGATGTGGCAGGAGCTGCGCGCGGGCCACATCCAGACGGTTGGGTCCGATCATTCGCCATCGCCGCCGGAGATGAAAACCTCGAAGGACTTCTTCGAAATCTGGGGTGGTATCGCGGGGGTGCAGCATGGATTTCAGTTGCTGATGTCGGAGGCAGTCGAAGACGGCGGGCCCAACGGTCCCGCCCTACCTCTTTTGGCGGCGGTGCTGGCG
>DATCRM010000197.1:0-4512 GCA_036568985.1 Lacunisphaera sp.
ATTCAGGATGATGTTGCACGGCGTGTTGGCCACACGGTCGTTCTCGTAATTGAGGATTTCCTTCCCGTTCGCATAGTAGGTGGCGTGGCCGGGCAGCCAGAGCAGGCCGCAGGTGACGAACCCATCCTTGTCCGGGACGAAGTAGTTCACAGTCTGGCCGGTCGCCTTGTGATTCTTGCCGTAGCCGTCCCAGTGCATCGCGATGTTGTAGCGGAACGGACCCCAGCCGGAGAGATACTCGCAGATGTCGAATTCCATGCCCTGCGTGCCGTCCTGCACCGCGGTGTCGGCGCGTTTCCATTGCGGGCCGAGGGCCGCGCCGCGGTCGGGCATGAGCCAGAACGCGGGCCAGAGACCGGGCGCGGTCGGCAGCTTCATCTTGGCCTCGAAGTAGCCGTAGCGCTGCGTCCATTTGCCGTAGGTGTCGAGGTAACCGGCGGCGTAAGGCGTGGCCGGCTTGGTCGGGGCGTTTTCGGGCGGGCCGCTCTTCTTCTCGAAGCGCAGGGTGCAGACGCCGTTGGCCACGGTGGTTTCCTCCTTGGTGAAGTGGGTGCGTTTGTCCCAGTAATCGTCGGCGATCATGTTCCACTTGGACTCGTCGATCGCGTTGCCCTTGAAGTTTTCGTCAAAGGTCTGCGTCCAGTCGCCATCGACCGGCGGCTTCGTGCCCAGCCAATCGGGCGCGGAATACTCGGGCACGCCGGTCTGGATCGATTCGATGGTCAGGGCCGACGCGGCGTCGGGACTGGCGGAAACGGTGACGGCAGTCCCCCCGTTGTTCGTGAATTTGTTGCCGGTGCCGGGATTCGCCGTGATCGCGGGCGGCGTATTCTGCCAGATCGTGGGATTGATGAAAGGCACGACGATTTCCGTCTCGGCTCCGGGAGCGAGAGGCGCCGTCGCCGCGATCGTTTCGGTCGGGCCGCCCGCGCTTTGGGCCGAGGCGCTCGGGGTGATCGGCGCCTGGCCGTCGTTGCGCAGCTTGATGCGAAGCTCGAGCGCCTGGCGGAGGTCCCACTTCCCGGCGGCGGGCTTGAACGTCACCGACTCATCCTTGCCCGCGGTGAACTGCGCCTTGATGCTCGTGTCGCTGACGGTCGCGGTGGCGCCGCCCTTCGCGAAGATTTGCTTGGCCGCGTCGATGGTCACGCCGGGGCCGAGAATGAAGCCGTTGACCGGCTCGACGCGCACCGAGTTGGGATCGACCGGCGGTTTTTCGCCTGCCGAACCGCTCGCCTCGACCGTGTCGATGTGGAACGTGGCGGGCGCGTCCTTGACCTTGCCGGTGAAGAAGAGGACCTGCACCACGCTGGAGGGATCGAATGCATTCGCGTCTTTCTTGTAGCCGTACGAGTAGCCGAAGATCACCTTCACCTGCTTGGTTTCGCCGGGCTTGAGGTAAAAGCTCTCGCTGCTCCACGGACCTGCCTTCCAGTCGCCGGCGTGGTCGACGCGCATGTTCAGTCCCGCGGCCTTGGCGCCGGTGTTGGTGACCGTCGCGGTGATGTCGCCGTACTGCGAAAGGTCCCACGAATCGCCGCTGGCGGGCTTCAACGCCGTGCCGGGATAACCGGCCTCCCCTGGCTGAATGGTGAGATCAACGCCGCTGCCGTTGGCCGCGGGCGTGACGGAAACCTGGCTGCCGCCCTGGTTGTCGTTGCTGGAGAAATGGGTGTTAGCGTCCTTCGCGCTCGGGTCGAACAAAGCCTTGGGGGCCATTCCGCCGACGGCGTTCTGGGCGTGTACGGAGGCGGTGAGAAGCGGAAGCAAAACGGCGGCGGCGAGGAGTCGGTGAGGGTGAATCATATAAGGGGTATTTGAGGAAGAACGAGGCGGTTGGAGATATCCGAAATGTAAATTAGTACAATGACATCCATCATGTTAGTCTAAGGCAGACCATAAATTTGTCTTTTGCTGATCGATTGGGGCCCTATTTCGTCGGCTATACTCTGGAAACACCGATCGAGATGTCCAGTTGCGGTCAGGGCCTATCGAAATGGCTGTTGCGTTTGGGAAGCAAAAGCGGAATCAATGCGGCATGTCGAACCCCACCGAGGCGGTCCCGCTTCCGCTCGTCACGCAACGCGCCGCGCATCTTCGCCGCGGCATCAATCTCAGCCATTGGTACGCGCAGGCGATCGCGCCCGCGGACTACACGCCCGCCCATCTCGAGACCTACATGACCGATCGCGACCTCGAGCTGGTTGCGGAAATGGGCTTCGACCACGTGCGCTTCACCGTCAACCCGGCGCCCATGCTCAATCTTCCCGCCGACTACCTCGCGCGGCTCGACCGCAACGTGGAGAAGCTGCTCTCGCTGGGCTTGGCAGTGATCATCGACATGCACCCGGAGGTCAACTTTAAGAAGTGGATCGCGACGGAGGAGGGCAGCGCCGCTTTCGTGACGTTCTGGGGCGAACTCGCCGCGCACATGGCCAAATTCGATGAAAGCCGGACGTTTCTCGAGGTCCTCAACGAGCCGGAGGTGCTCGATCCCAAGCGCTGGAACACGATCCAGAACCGCGCCATCACGGCAATCCGGAAGGGAGCTCCACGGCACACGATCATCGCCAGTGGCGACGGTTACTCGCAATTGCCGATGCTGGAGCTGCTCGAGCTGCCGCAGGAGCGGAACCTGATCGCGAATTTTCATCTCTACGATCCGATCGCCTTCACCCACCAGGGAGCGACATGGTCGCCGCCCTGGGCTATGTCGTGCCAGGGCATGACGTATCCCAGCGACCCGGCTTTCGTCCGTGAGTTCCTCAAAAACGTGGACGACCCGGAAGCGGTGCGCGAGATCGCAGCCTACGCCGAGGAAGGCTGGAATCCCGCGCGCTACGAGGTGATGATCGCGCGGGCGGCCGAATGGGGACGGGCGCGGGGACTGGCCCTGACGTGCAACGAGTTTGGCGTCTACAAGATGTTCGCGCCGCGAGCCTGCCGGCTTGCGTGGCTGCACGATGTGACCGGCCTCTTGGAGAAGTATGGGATTGGCTGGACCATGTGGGACTATGCGGGCGGATTCGCCGTCGTTCGGAACGAAAATGGCAGGCGCCAGCCCGACGTTGAGCTGTTGCAGGCCGTGCGGTTGAGAGCTTGACTCACCAATAAAATGAATTAGAGAGCTGAAGCTTGGTTGTTCGCCAAGCCTCCCCTAGAGCGTTCAGGCCGCCTTACCGAAACAGACAAAAATCGCGGAAGTACCTGAATTCAAGCAATAATCAGGCGGAATTCGCCGCAGGTTGCCGGTCAGCAATTGACATACTTTAGATCAGTAATGAACTAACGGCTTTTCCGTGTATCCATTACTCTTCAAACATGCAATCACGTCTATGCAGGGGTCTTAAGCTCTTGCGCCGCGAGACGTGTTCCAATGTCAGCCTGCTCTAACCCCCCGAAGCGGAATCTTCATGAAAAACGCCACCATCTCCACGACCAGCCGTTGCCTTGTCACCTCCCTTGCCGCCGTCGGGTTCAGTTTGCTTGTCGCATCCGATGCTTCGGCGCAGAGCACATGGGGCCAGGCCAGTGGCGGCACTTACGACTGGAATAATTCGGGGAACTGGACGGGCGGCATCCCCAACGCGGCCGGCGCCACCGCGCAGTTGACCAACGCCATCACCGGCCCCGTGACCGTCGACTTGGGCAGCACCAACGAAACCACGGGCACCCTGAAGATCGGCGCCTCCACCGCGAACACGTTCACGCTTTCCTCCACCGGCGGCGGAGTCCTGATTTTCCGCAGCACCGCCGGCACCACCGGCACCGGCATCACTGAGGCGTCCAACAACGCGGACATCATCAGCGCGCCGCTCCAGATCAACGACACCGGCGGCCTGACCATCACCGATACCGCCAGCACGGCCACGCTCACCATCAGCGGCGGCATCACCAGCGCCGCCGGCGCCGAGAACCTGGTCATCAAGTCCAACGGCGGCGGCTCCGTCCTCCTTTCCACCGGATCGATCAACAACCAGGGCACGATCACCAACTCGGGCACCGGCACGAACACAACCGTCATCAGCTCGACCATCGGTTCCAACGTCACCGGCGTGACGCAAAGCGGCACCTTCTCCGCGCTCACGCTCTCCGGGGCGAACTCCTCCTACGCCGGCACCACGACCCTGACGACGGGCACGTTGAACATCGCCAACGCCGCGGCGCTCGGCACCGGCACGCTGACCATCAGCGGCGGCACGCTCGACAACACCAGCAGCGGCTCGCTGACCAATTCCGGCAACAACGCAATCAACATCAACGGCAACTTCACCTACAACGGCACGCAGTCGCTCAATCTCGGCAGCGGCGCCGTGGCGGCCACCACCGGCTCCAAGACCATCACGGTCAACGCCAACACGCTCGAGCTGGACGGCACCATCACCGGCGCGGGCACGATGAACCTGGTCAAGCAGGGCTCGGGCACGCTGGTTCTCGGCGGCAACGGTTCGACGTGGTCGGGATCGACCACGGACGGCGGCGGCACGCTGCTAATCACCGGCTCCGTCAACG
>DATCRM010000198.1:0-5523 GCA_036568985.1 Lacunisphaera sp.
CGCGCTCTTTCCCAAACGCGGGGCTGATAGCCCCGCCTCCAACCAAGTCGGAGCACCTGTCAGCCGTAGGCCAGGCGAAGGCTGAAGCTCCGAGGTATTCGACCCACAGGGAATAAACTCGTAGCCGGACCACTCACGAAAAACTCGAGGCGCCCGCTACCGTCATCATGAGCCGTGTGAAGGAGCCACGAGATCGGCGCAGGTCTGTCCTCACTCTTGGATCCTTTGCACGGCTCAGGATGACGGTAGCGGAGAATTGGTTCCTGCTTGGAGGCTGAGAGGTTGCACCTTTTTCACCTGAATGGAGCGGAGGATTTCCCGCACCAACCCTGATATTTCAGGCCGAGACAACAGGCTCGCGCAGCCCGCAGTAACGGAATGCGGGAGCGTTTCGTTTGCGCGCGAGGCGAACAGCTCACGCGTTCCGCCAGAGGCGTGAAAGATCCGTGCGCACACGTTTGATTTCCGTGGAGAAATGAACGGGGGCTGGATGGCTTCCCGATGATGTCGCATGCGACCGCGCATATTTTGGCAAGGCTTGCGCACGTGGTCGCAACGGATGCGCAGCCGTCTGGCCGATGTTCTGACATGATGACGCGCAAGAATTCAGAAATCCCGCACCAAACCCCGACAACCCTAGACTCCGTTTTGCCATGAGCTTCAAACCAAGCTGGTCCAAGACCACGATGATTTTTGGCGGCTCCGCCCTATGGGGGCTCTTCCTCGTGGGCTGCGTGATGGTCGATCGCACCGTCGTCGCTCCGCCCAACATCGCCGGTGCGACTTACGTTGGCACCAAAAAGTGCGTGGAGTGCCACGAGGACCAGACCAAGCATTTTGACGGCGCGACCCACAGCCGCATTGCCCTGAAGGACGTCAAGGGCGATGACATCGGCTGCGAAGCCTGCCACGGCGGCGGCTCGGTTCACGTGAAGGCCGGCGGCGGCAAGGGCACGATCAGCAACCCCGCCAAATCGCCCGAGACCTGCTTCACCTGCCACCTCGACAAACGCGGCGAGTTCAACCTGCCGCATGCGCACCCCGTCATGGCCGGCCAGATGAGCTGCAACGACTGTCACGACCCGCACAAGGGCCACGTCGTGGCCCGCACCGGTGCCGAACTGGAAACGCCCAACGAGACCTGCACAAAGTGCCACACGGCGCAGAAGGGACCGTTCCTCTTCAAGCACAACGCCATGGTGGAAGGCTGCACGACCTGTCACAACCCGCACGGCACGGTGAACCAGAAGATGCTGGTCGCCCGCGACGCCAACCTCTGCCTCAAGTGCCATCTCGAGCATCCGGCGGTCGAAGGTAACGGCACCATCCTGGTGGGTGGCGAAGATCACCGCACCCGCTTGCAGAACGGTACCTGCTGGGTCGCCGGCTGCCACGAAGATGTCCACGGCTCCAACGCCAGCAAGGCCATGCGTTATTAACACCTGACCCCACTACCGAACATGCATGCCACTCCCTCCTCCCTCCGCCGGCACGCCGGCCTCATTGCGGGACTCATCCTCTGCGGCAGCAGCCCGTTCGCCGGCGCCGCGGTCAAGGAAGCGGACGCTTTCCCGCAGTTTGACAGTTACATCAAGGTCTCGGGTCAGGCGCCCAACGTTACCGGCAATCCGGCCGCCTACGCCAAGCGTTTTCGCAATCCCGAGAACGGCTCCTACGGCATCGAGGAACTGTACTTGGCGAGGGATCTGAGCAAGGACGTCGCCCTCGAGGTTGATGGCCGCGCGCTCACGGGCGCCGAGGATTATCTCGGCAAGTTCAAGCTCACCAAGAACGAGGTCGGCACGGTGGAAGTGGGCTACAAGCGCTTCCGCACGTTCTATGATGGCATCGGCGGATTCTTCCCGCTGAACAAGGCCTGGATGCCCCTGGGGACGGAGGAACTGCACACCGACCGGGCGAAATTCTGGACCGACATCACCATCGCGCTGCCCGACAAGCCGGTGTTCAACCTGAAATACACGAACGAGCTCCGGAACGGCCGGAAGGACTCCACCATCTGGGGCGACAGCGACCTCACCGGCATCCCGATCTACAACGTCAGCAGCCTCAATCCGATTTCGGCGAACAAGAAGATTGTCCCCAGCATTCTCCAGCTCGACGAGCGGCAGAAGACCTTCGAGGCCTCTGTCCGGCATACGGTCGGCAACACCGACCTCTCGTTCGAAGTGGTAAACACCAAGACCGACAGCAACGACACGCGCTGGATGAACCGCTATCCCGGCGAACTGAAACCCTACCCCCTGTATTCGACCGGCCAGCCCGCCTTCCTGGTCGCGGGCAATCGTGCCAACAACTTCACGACCGGCTACGACACTCAGATGACGGATGCCGATGTCTGGACTTACACGGGAAAATTCGAGACCCGCGTAACCGACCAACTCACCGTTTTCGGCGGCCTCAGCTATCAGGATGCCTCCGCTGACATCGGCGGTGACCGGCAGATGACCCTCTACATTGCCACGGGCAAGGGCATCGTGAATGCCGTCGGCGGCTTCGTCGGCGCCTCGGGCCGTCCACCCTATTCCTACAAGACGACCGCCGGGGGCACGGAGGAGACTGTTCTGACCGGCAACATCGGCGCGACCTATAAGCCGCAGAAGGATTTCCAAGTCACCTTGGCGCTGAAGGGCGAAGACCTGAGTATGGACGGCCACAATCATGTGACCTATATGAGCAACAGCATCGTGCAGGCGACCGGGGTGGTCACGCCGGTCAACGTCGCGGCGGCCAACACGGCGAGCCGGGATGAGAAATCGTGGGTGCCCGAGCTCGATGTCCGTTACAGCGGCATCAAGGGCGTGGCGCTCTACAGCACGATCGACTACCGTTATTCTCCAGGCGACGAGGTCGGCTCGAGCGGCGGTGTCGGTACGGGCGGCATCGCCTCCACGCCGGTCACGAGCTTCGACAACGTGAAGCTCAACCACGGTCACTACAAGGTGGGCGTGAACTGGACCGTGAACCCGATGGTCACTATCCGGGCGGAAACATTCTACAAGGACCACCTGAACAAATACACCGGTTATGGCACCAGCCTCGGCGGTCGCTACATTCTCGGCTACGAGTTCAAAGGTTACAAGCTGACGACCATCGTGAAGCCGCTGCCCACGGTCACGGTTACGGGCCGCTATGTCGGCCAGATCGGCAAGATGCACACGCAGGCCGACGATGACGAGGAGTACGATAGCATGGATGCGAAGAACCACATGTTCGGTGGCACGGTGGACTGGAATCCCAACAAGACCGTCTATTTCCAAGCCAATCTGAACGTCGTGTTCAACACGCTGCAGACCGCTTATCCGCGGGCGGGCGGTGCGGCGAACGATGTCCTGCGCAACTCGGACAACGACTACGTCAGCGGCAACCTCATCGCGGGCTTCGCCGTCGACAAGGCCACGGACGCCACCCTCGAATACAGCTACTACAAGGCGGACAACTATGACCCGCTCGCGCCCAAGGCCTCGATCGCCTACGGCGCCGGCGCCAAGGAGTACACGGTCACGGCCGGGATCAAGCGCAAGCTCACCGACCGCATGATCCTCAACGCCAAGGCTGGATATTTCGACAGCAAGTCCGATACTACGGGCGGAAACACCAACTTCCGCGGACCATTGTTCTATGTGGCCCTCGATTACGCCCTCTAACCCCCCTGTTTCATTCATCCCTGACCCCCATGAAAATCACCACGAAGATCGCGATCCTCAGTCTCGCCGTCACCTCCCTGTGCGTTGTCGGTCGCGCCGCCACCGCCGAGGAAAACTGGGAAAACAACTGCGCCTCCTGCCACGGTCCGGATGGCAAGGCCCAGACCAAGCAGGGCAAGAAGCTCAAGATCCGCGACTACACCGACGCCGCGGTCCAGGCTGAACTCAAGGACGACCAGATGCTCAAGGCCATCCTTGAGGGCGTCCAGGAGAACGGCAAAGAGCGCATGAAAGCCTTCAAGGACGAACTCGAATCGCCCGAGAAGGACGCCAAGGATCTCGTTGCTTTCGTTCGCAAGCTGAAAGCCTGAGGCCTCCCGGTCTCCGGCCGCGGCTTGACAGATAGGGCGCACCGGCCCGGTGCGCCGCGGCGGAGCGGGCCGCTCCGCCCTGCCACGTTCAGCCCAAAGCACGCTGATTCCGAAGAAGAATCACCCACCATTCCACGCCATGAGTGAAGAGAACCAACCGGTCGCCCCGGTCCTGAAGCCGCGCTCAAATTTCAACAACTGGATCAGCGCCCTCGGCGCGGTCCTTGCCGTCGGGGCGCTTTTCTCCTTTGCGCTGCTGACCTGGATGGACCTTACCGGGTCCCACAAGAATCCGTACCTCGGAATCTTCACCTACATCGTCGCGCCGGGATTTTTGATCACGGGTCTGGCCATGGCCCTGTTTGGCGCGTGGGCGCAGCGGCGCTGGATGGTGCGGCACAGCAATCAGCCGGACAAATGGCGGCTCGACTTGAGCAGCCCGGCCCATCGCCGGATGCTGGTGCTCTTCTTCGGTGGCGGCGTGGTGTTCCTGCTCCTCAGCGCCTTCGGCAGCTACCAATCCTACCATTATGCCGAGTCCACGCAATTCTGCGGACAGGTCTGCCATTCGGCGATGAACGCCGAATTCACCACCTACCAGCGCGGCGCGCATGCCCGCGTCAACTGCGTGGAGTGCCACGTCGGCTCGGGTGCCAAGGCGTTCGTCGAGGCCAAGCTCAACGGTACCCGTCAGCTCATCGGGTTCACCCTCGACAACTACCGCCGGCCGATTCCGACGCCCGTGCACAACCTGCGACCGGCCCGCGAGACCTGCGAGAAGTGTCACTGGCCCGAGAAGTTCCACGGCAACATCGATCTGACTTTCGACCACTATCTTTCCAACCGGCGCAACGATTCGCACAGCATCCGCATGCTGATGAACGTCAACACGGGCCGGCCGGGCAGCCCGGTTGGCGGCATCCACTGGCATGTGAACCCCGACAACCAGGTCGAGTATTACGCGGCCGACGAGAAGCGGCAGGACATCGTCTGGATGCGCGTCACCAACCGGAAAGACGGCACCTCGCGGATCTTCCGCAACCAGGAATTCAAGGGCGAGCCGCCTACGGGCGCCGTCCGTGAGATGGACTGCATCGATTGCCACAACCGGCCGGCGCACGTTTTTCCCACGGCCAACGACGCGGTCGAGAAGGCCATGGCGCTCGGCACGCTCAGCACCAAGCTGCCCAGCATCAAGCGCACCGCGGTTCAGGCTATGCTGCAGCCAGAGATCACCACCGGCGCCGAGGCGCCGGGGAAGATCGCCGAATTCCTCAAGGCCAAGTACAAGGATCATCCGGATCTGCCTGCCACCATTGCGGAGACGCAACACATCTATGCCCAAAGCGTTTTCCCCGAGCGCAAGGCCGATTGGCGCGTCTACCCCAATAACATTGGGCACAAGGACTGGGCTGGTTGCTTCCGCTGTCACGACGACAAGCACAAAACCGAAAAGGGCGAGACGGTTCGGGCCAGCGACTGTACCT
>DATCRM010000199.1:0-7730 GCA_036568985.1 Lacunisphaera sp.
CCACTATCACTCACTCCTCCCTTTCGATCCCATGTGTAACCCTTAACCCGGTACACCTGTTACCCTTGACCCGAGACTATACAGGGCCGGTGCGCCCTACCATCAGTTTGCTAGAAGAGCGGCATGGGCTCGCAACCGTAGGGTCGCTTTTGCGGCTTTTTGGGGCCAATAACTATCTATGGCCGGACAGCCCAATATTCTCTGGATCGTCACCACCCAATGGCGGGCGCAGGCCTTGGGTTATGCCGGCGACGCCAATGCGCTTACGCCCTGGCTCGACGGCTTGGCGGGCGAGGCGGTCAACTATACGCAGGCGGTGACGCCGCATCCGCTGGGGCCGCAGGCGCGGGCGGCGTTGCTAACGGGAAGGCTTTGCCCCGAGAATGGAGTGAGCGACTATTGGGATCCGTTGCCGGTGTATGAGGCGGAGAAGAACGGCGGTGCTGCGTTGACGTTTCGGAGCGGCGCGCCCAGCGGTCGCGCGCTACCGGGCAGAACTGTGGCGCATGCGCTGAACGACCGGGGCTATGTCACGGCATTTTTCGGCAAATGGCATCTGGCGCCGCGCGACCGTTCGGCGCCGCTGGTCGGCGAAGCGCACGCAAAGAAGATCGTGCCGCCCGAACGTCGCGGGGGCTTTGGTCTGTGGGAAGGGTTTGAAAGCGGGTTTCTGCTCAACGATCCCTGGCTGCATGGAACGCGGCTGCCGCAGCCGAAGCATTTCAAGGGTTACCAAGCCGATGTGCTCGCGGAGCGAGCGGGGGCGTGGGGCAGGGAGCAGGGAGCAAGAAGGTCGGGCACCGGGCAGCCTTGGTTTTGCGTGGTGAGCCTGGAAGCGCCGCATCCGCCTTACCACGCTCCGGCCCCTCACGTGTTCGAAATGAAACCGTCCGAACTCACGCTGCGGGGCAATGTACCGCCCGGCGGCCCGGTGGAGCGGCAGGCGCGCGAAGAGCTGGTCGGGTACTATGCGCACATCGAAGCCACGGATCGCGCCATCGGCAAACTTCTCGCGGAGGTGGATCTCGCTGAAACCATCGTGGTGTTCACGTCGGTGCATGGGGACATGCACGGGTCGCATGGTTTGTTTCGCAAAGCCTGGCCATATGAAGAGTCGGTGCGGGTGCCGCTGCTGGTGCGATATCCGCCTGGAAAAACGCCAAACGCGATAGGCCAAACGCCAAATATTACGAGCAATGATCCGGTGTCGCTGGTGGATCTGCCGCATATGGCGGTGGCGTGGGCGGAAGGGAACGAGTGGCGGTGCCGGCGGGACAGCGCGCTGATTTCCATGCCCAGCGCGACGGAGATTCCGCTGCAGTGCCCGGTGGCCTGGCGCGGCTTTCGCTCGGCGAAGCACAAGCTGGTGCTCAATTCCAAGGGCAGACCTTGGCTGTATTTCGATCTGGAGCGGGATCCGCTGGAGATGAAGAATCTTGCGGAAGATCCGGCGCGCGCGGCGGAAATCGCGGAGCTCGTGCGGTTGATGTGAGGGGGAAAATTAACCACAAAGGCACAAAGGCACGAAGGCACAAAGCGGGATACAGGGGGAATGGACGTTCCTCCCGCACAACCAATCTCCGCATCGTCATCCTGAACGAAGTGAAGGATCCAAGCGGGCGGCGCATGTCTTTTCCCTTGGATCCTTCGCACGGCTCAGGATGACGGGATTGGGCGTTGATCCGTGTTCATCGGCGCAATCCGTGGTCCAAACTTTCTGGCACCGAGTGCCAGCGGCAATTCAGTCGCGAACCCACGCCTTCCTTTGTGCCTTCATGCCTTTGTGGTGAGATTGTTCTCAGCTCTTCACCCCGAAGTGCCGCTGGATGGCGCCTTGGAGGTCTTCGAGTTTGAGGGGCTTGGTGAGGTAGTCGTTCATGCCGGCGGCGAGGCAGGTTTCCCGGTCGCCTTGCATCGCGTTGGCCGTGAGCGCGACGATGACCGGCTGATTGTCCTGCGGACACTGGGCCCGGATTTCGCGGGCGGCATCGAGACCGTCCAATTCCGGCATCTGCAGGTCCATGAAAACAAGGTTGAACCGGCGCTCCTTGACGGCGGCGACCGCCTCGCGTCCGGTGGTGGCGGTGGCTGCCTTGTAACCGAGCCGTTCGAGATAACCGTGAGCGACTTTCCGGTTCACGGGATTGTCCTCGGCCAGCAGGATGTCGAGCGGGATGGAATCGGCGAGCCGCACCGCTTGGATCGCAGGATTGCTGGCGGCGGTTTGCACCACGGCTCCGGCGAGAGCGCGGCGCAGTGCGTCGTGGAGTGCGTAAGGCTTGAGCGGCTTGGGCAGGCGGAAGAGGAGGGCGTCCGAACCATCGAGGCGCTTGAGGTTCAGATTGGCGGGAGTGAGCAACACGATGGGCAGCGCGGGCAGGCTGGTTCGCAGCTTGGCGACCAGTTCCAGCCCCGAGGTTCCTGCGAGCTCCTGATCGATGATGGCGGCGGCCAGCGGCCGGGCTTGGGCGAGAGCGAGCGCTGGGTCGGCCGAGGCGGCGAGCTGTGGTTCCAGCGACCAGGCGCGCAGGCAGCGGTCCAGCATCGTGCGGTTGACGGGCAGATCGTCCACGGCCAGCACCGCGCCTCGGGACGGGAGCGGCGGGAAAAGAGGCGTCGTGCCGGCGTCCGTCAGCGCAACCGCAGTGGTCTTGATCGAGAAATGAAACCGCGAGCCCTGGCCCGCGGAACTTTGGAAATCGATGCTACCGCCCATCAGCCGCGTGAGTCGGTCGCAGATGGCGAGTCCGAGACCGGTGCCGCCGTATTTGCGGGTGTTGGACGCGTCGACCTGGGTGAACGGTTGAAACAACAGGTGATGACGTTCGGCGGGGATGCCGATGCCGGTATCGGTGACATGGAAATCAAGGAGCAATTCGCCTTCCGCGGATTGTCCGTGGCCGAGGGGCGAGACGCCGACCTCGATGGTGACCGCACCTGCGGGAGTGAACTTGACCGCATTTCCCACCAGGTTGACGAGGATCTGGCGGAGCCGGGTGATGTCGCCGTTGATGCAGGAGGGCACGAGCGGATCGATGGTGTAGGCCAGCTCGACATTTTTGGCCGCGGCTTGGGCGGTGAATATGTCGACGGCCTCTTCCACGCACTGGCTGAGCTCGAACGGCTGCAATTCCAGTTCCATCTTGCCCGACTCGATCCGGGAAAAGTCGAGAATTTCGTTGATGATCGAGAGCAGTGAATCGCCGCTGGTGCGGATGGTGCTGACGTAATCTCGTTGTTCGGGACTGAGCTCCGTCTCCAGCAACAGGCTGGTCATGCCGATGACACCGTTCATCGGCGTGCGGATCTCATGCGACATGGAGGCGAGGAATTCGGACTTGGAACGCGAGGCGGCATCGGCCTGCTCCTTGGCGCGGCGGAGTTGTTGCTCGGTTTCGATCCGCGCGGTGATGTCGGTCGCCATGGCGATGATGTTCTCGACGTATCCATCCTCGCCGGTCACGGGCTGGATTTGAAGGTGAACATGGAAGCGGCGGCCGGGTGCGGCGATCTGGATGGCGTCGGTCGCGATGGACTCGCCGGCGGCCAGTGCCGCGCTGATGCGAGCGTGGGTCGCCGGGTCTTCGTGCGAACTGACGAGGTGATCCAGCAACGGTTGCCGGACGACCTCGTTCAGCGGCCGGCCGGTGAGCCGGGTGAAACTTTCGTTGGCCCACTCGATGAGGCCGGTGGCGTCGGCGATGACGACGGCGTTGTCCGTCCTGCTGGCGACGAGGGAGAGCTTGCGGGTTTCGGCCTGGCTGGCGCGGAGGGCGTCGTCGGCGCGTTTACGGGCGTTGATGTTCTGAACGGTGCCAAGCACGCGACGGGGCACGCGCGCCGCCGTAAAGAAGGTGCACTTCGCGCGGAAGGCGATCCACAGCCAGTCACCGGAGGCGAGATGGACGGCGTGTTCGATCTCGATCAGCGGGGTTTCGCCGCGGAAATGCGCCTGGATCACTTCACGGACGACGGGGCGGTCATCCGCATGGAGGAGGTCGAGCCAGCCGGCGCCGGTGGTGGGCATGCCGGCGGGATCGGCGCCAATCATTTTCCAGACGCTGGGCGTGCAATAGACCGTGTCATTCTCGACGTCCCATTCGAAGACGCCGGCCTGCGTTGATTCCAAGGCGAGGTTGAGACGTTCGTCGGCGGTCTTGAGCCGGGCCTCGACCCGGCGACGTTCCTCATTCTCCAGCTGAAGCTGACGGCTCGTGAGCTCGGCGGCGCGCTGGCGGCGGAGCGCAGTCTGGGCCAGGTTGGTGACGAGGCCGAGGAGGACGCTGACGCCGACCCCGGAGAGCAAGGTGAGCTCGGGCAGGTAACGGCGGGTCGCTTCGACCAAGGCGGGGCGGGGCGTGAGGGTGATGACGAACGACTGGTCGAACAGCCGGTAGCGGCCCGTGCGCCGCAGACGCGGGTCGAGGACATCCTGTCCAACGGCAGTCTGGTAAACCCGGAGCAGCGTCACTGCGCCCGCACCGGCGGGCGATTCGATCTCCACGGTGACCTGATAGCGATCGGCCAGGTTGAGGCGGTGATCGATGACATTGAAAAAGCGATCGTAGTAGAACCCGGCGGCGATGAAGCCCTCGGCGGCATCGACCGAACCGACCGGCACGTAGATGGCGAAGGACGGCGAGTGACCCGCGCTTTCGAAGGGAGCGGCGACGCCGTATGTGCCCTGCCGTCGGGCCGCCATGATTGCCGCGCGCCGGAGCGAATGGGAGCCATGGTCGTAGGAGGTTGCCTCTTCGTTGCCCTCCAGTGGCACTAACCAGCGCGTGCGGAGCTGGGGATCGATGAACTGGAGGGAGCGATAACCGGAAAAGTCGCGGATCAGGGCGCCCGCATCACGTTCCCAAGCGGCTTGATCGGCGCCATCGGACGCCACGGTGCGGTGCGCGAGACGGCGGATGCCTCCGATGTGACCCTGGGCTTCGCCGCTGAACAAGGCGGCAACGGAGTCCATGCTCAGTTGGGTGGTGCCGTTGAGGTAGCTGGATTCCCGGTCGCGCAGGCTAACCCAGAAGCTCAGGGTGATGGTAACACCGCAGAGCGTGACTGGCAGCCAGAGCCAGCGCGGCCCGGTGCCCGACTCGCCCGGTTGCAGGTGGGCTGCGAGCCAGATCAAAGCAGCGCCGAGCACGCCGAGGATCACCGCGGAGTGCGGGCCGAGCCGGGCGTAAGTTTGCCAGGCTTCCAGAAAGTTGAGACCGTTGCGGTAGGCGAGAAGACCGGTGAGGGCGTAGGCCAGCACGAGCGAGCCGAGCAGGCCGGCCAGCCGCGGCAGACGTGCATCCCGCGGCCGGACGGCGAGCCAGGTGAGCAGCAGGCCCGCGAGCGTGAGCACCAGCGCGAGGGCCAGCGGCATGCGCGCGACGTTCGGACCCGCGACGAGCGATCCGTGGTTGGCGAGAAGGTTGTCGATCCCGAAATCGATCCCGAGCAAATGCTGCAACAGCGTGGCCAGCCCCAGCAGGCTCGCGGCGAAAACGAGCGTGACGCCCGTGTGGGTCCAACGGAGACCGACGAAACATTGTGCGAGACCGAGGAGGAAAAAGCAGACGGCGGCGTTGGCCGGGAGCGGCGCGTCGTAGGATCGGGGCTGCACCCAGGTAACCTGTCCGGTCCACCAACCCACCAGCACGAAGAGACCGCTCAACGCCAGCAGCAGAAACAGCCCAAGATGTAGCGGCCTGGTCACGGGATGCGGACTGCGGCTCGGGGTGGACGGCATGGGTGCAAACCGACTGCTAGGCGCACCCGGCTCCCAAGGCAACGCATTACCCGGGATGGTGGTGGGTCAGTGTGGTGGAACCTGACCTCCAGTCGTGGCCAAGGCTATGGCTGGCAGGCCGGGCAGGTTGGATAGGGTTGCGTCCTCGACGTGCGGGCCAAAGCCCGTCCTGAGGCCGGGCTCCCCCTCCAGGCAAACGAACCCATTACCCAGAGCACAGGCTCACTTTGGCGCCGGCGTGGCGGGAAGAGCGGGCGAATCCTTGGCAGGCGGAGCAGAGGGTTTGGAAGGATCGGAACCGGAACTGACGGACACCGACCATTTGGGATCCGCGAGCGGACCGGTGAGCTTCAGCTCGAGGATGCTCGTGAGGGGATTGAGCACGAGGCTGAACGCGGCGGCGAGCAGGCTGCCGGGATCCTCGTAGGGCCGGAAGCGCGCGGCGAAATCGAGTTTGTTCGCGGCGATGATGTATTTGCCGCGACCGTCGATCACGGCGCTGGGTCCGGTGACCTTGAAATCGGTGAAGAGCAACTCGCCGTTTTGGAGGCTGAACGTGGTCCGCGCGGCGTCGAGTTTCAGGGAGGAAAAGCTCAGGGAGAGGCCGTTGAGGACCTGGGAAAGCAACCCGAAGAGATGGATTTCGCCGAGCTCCGCGCCGGTGAGCGCGGCATTGCCCGCGCCCTTGAAGCTGGCGAGGTCGGCCGGGTCTCCCTGAGCGGAGAGGGCCACATCGAGGCTGCTGTTGGCGGCCTGTTGGACAAACTTTGCCTTGGTCACGGGGGCCGGAATGCCGGTGCGGTTGGCGTCGTATTCCTGCACCGCGCTGACCGCGCGGGCGAGATTGGCCTTGTTGATGTAGAGGTCGAAACCCAGCCGCCGCGCGCCGGTCGGGCCGCTGAGCGTGGCCTTGCCGGCTCCATGTCCGTCCGCGGCGGCGAACCGGATATCGTCGAGCTGCACGTCGGTGCCCAGAACCCGACCGCCTACGCTGACGGCTTGGAGCGGGAAACCGTAATAGTGCAGCGGGTCGGGAACCTCGCCGGTGAAACGGTAGTCGGCCTGGCCGGAGTCGATGGCGCCCCAGGCATGGACTTGGGGCGGCCGGGTGAACCGCAACGACGCGAGCACGTCGTCGGCCCGGCCTTCGAGCATCCGGCCGAGCACGGCGGGCGCGGCGTTGGTGGCGAGGTCGAACTCGAAGCGCGTGGTGTCGCGGACGCCGGGAGCGCCAAAGCGCTTGAAAGTGCCCGCGAGCCGCTCGGTGCCGCCGGCGCGCACGCCCTCGGTGCTGAGGCCATGCGCGAAATAGGGCCGCACGAACACCGTGGCGTCGACCCGCTCGAAATCACCGCCCCAGATGGTGGCCTGCCGGGCCTGGGCGCGCACGAAATTGTTGCTGAGGTAGGGGTCCCTCCACCGGCCCTGGATGTCGACCTCGGCGGTCGGCAGGGCGGACGGGAAGGCGAAGTAACGATTCCAGAACGCCGGCCACCAGTCGCCCCGAAACCAGCCGCTGATGTCCACGGGCTGCAACCGGCCTTCCAACAGCATGCGGTAATCGGTCGAAACGAAATCCATCCAGTAGGAGCCGCGGGCGTAGTTCTCGCCCATTTCAACCCGGGCGTCGTGCGCGAGGAAGCTCATGCCCGCAATGTCGATGCGGCCGCGGGCGGCGGTGATTTTCACGTCGTGGGAATTGATCCGGCCGGCCGCCACGCGGCTGGACAGGGTGGCGAATTTCCAACCCGGGTTGAGCACGGCATCGGCGGTGAAGGTAACGGGATCGCCAAACCCGAAATAGGGCGCGGCGCGCGGGGTGTGCCGGGCGAGCACCCGGTTGATGAAGACGGGGGATCCGCGGCCCTCGGCATGGATGCGGGCGCTTTGTTCGCGCAAGCCGGCCTCGACCGAGGCGGCGAGAAATTCACCTTCCAGCTGTGTGGCCACGCTGGCCTGCAGTACCGGCCAGGTGGAAAGATCCGCCCGC
>DATCRM010000200.1:0-3490 GCA_036568985.1 Lacunisphaera sp.
CCGCCATGCTTTCGGCTTCCGCTGTTTCGTCGGCTTCGAGCGCGCGCGCCAATGCCCGCATCTGCAAGTGCCGGCTCATTTGAATTCCGAGCAGAACCTCCTTCGCTTCCGCCATCCGGCCTGCGTGGAGCCGCGGCACCACCTCGTTGGTGCGGGTTTCGATGAATTTTTCCCGGATTGCGATCAGCTCACGAAGCTTGGCCAAGGCCTGCGGTTTGCGCTGCAGCTGGCGCTCAAGCCTTTTCAGGATCTCGCGGTTGGCGGTCACGCGCTCATCCAAGTCCTTGAACCAAGGTTCCCAGGTTGCGGCCGGGGTCTCGATCATGACAAAGATGTCCAGACGCTCGGCATTCAGATTCGAGCGAAAGTTGGCCAGGTCATGAACATTCCCGAAATTCTGCTCGAACATCACCCACTCCGACGTTGCCACACTCTTGAGGCCCGCGTAGGCCATGATCGCCAGCGCGGCGAGGACCCCGACTACCACGGCATGCCCAATGGTTAGATTCCTCAGAACCGATGAACTGGCCGACGGGCTGTCCGATCCCGCCGGTGGCTTGTCGAAAACCGCCGGGGTAACCGACGGGGGGAATGGGACGAAGGCGTTCATGAATCCTTACCGGCTTCAAACACTCGTTACGGGCGCACCTATAGCGGCGGCGAATAGAACGCGAAGTCGTGGCCCCGACTTCGCAGGGGTAAAAGCCCTAATCGCGGACATAATATCTACAGAACCCCTCAATGTTTAACTGTGCATATATTGCGAATTACCACGCATGCATTCTACAAAGGGGAGCGCCCATGGTCGCATGCGCATGCAGCCAATCGGCGCGTATGCTTCGCGCGGCACGCCTTTGTGAAATCAATCCGTAGATTTCAGAGCTCGGCCCGGGATGCACGAACCCATTTCCCTCCGCCAATCCCTTCCGTTATTTGGCCGTGAGCGGTGTGAGCCGGTATAACCCCGAGCCATGCCAGGGGATTTCGGGTGCGAACTCGCCCTTGTATTCGCCCAGATCCTTGTGCGCCCACAAATCGCGGATACGGACAGCGCCCGGCAAGCCGAGGTCGGCCAGGGCAACCGCTACGGGCAAACCGCCCGCGGGGCCCGTGTTCTTGGGCGTGGCCACAACTACCAGAAATTGCACGGGGCCGGGCTTCTGGCCGCGGCCATTGCTCTCGACCGTGCCCGTGGCGCGGAAGCGAACGGCGCCGGGCGGCAGGCTGTATTCCACGAGCGCGGGAATTTCCGCGCCGATGCCGAGCACCTTGCCTTCCTTGTCCTTTTTCACCGCCGTGCTGTCCCAAGTCGCGTCGGCGTGGGTCCAGGTCAGATCGGCGAGCGGGCGCTCGCTGCCGTCGGCCATCACGAGGCGGGCGTCCCGCCAAAGGACACGGTTCCACTCGCCGGAGGTGTCGAGGGGCCGCACGGCAAGGAACAGCCTGTCGCCGCCGCTCACGTCGGCGTCGACCGTGGTCGCGCTGGCGGAATCGCCTGTGACCGGGCCGCTGGCGAAGCGCGCGTTCGCCGCATTGAGGCGCACACGGTCGCGCACATTGAAAACCGCCAGGTATTTGTCCGCCGAATCCGGCACATCCGCCGTCCAGGCGATCAGTTCGTCGCGGTCGAACAGCGGGCGGTTGTTCGTGCTGTTCTGATTGATGGCCAGCACCTCGGCGTTGGTGAGCAGCGAGAGCGTGAAGTCGTCGGTCTTGGTCAGATCGCCGCCGTGCATGAGCGGCGAGCGGGCAATCGACCAGAGGCTCATCATCGTGCGCTGCTCATCGGACGTTAAGCGGGTGGTGCGGGCGCCCAACATCAGGGTGCCCAAGGGCAGCATGTCGGCGTCGGGCCAGGCGCCCGGCTGGCGGTGCGGATTCCAAGCGGCCAGCCGCGCGAATTGGTCGCGCAGCGCCAGCCAGCGGTCCCAAAAGTCGTCGCTGATGCGCCAGAGATTCGCGTGCTGGGTGACATGCGCTGCGGCGCTGAGGGCCGTCTCGCCCGGTGAAAGGCTCAGGACAATCGGCCGGCCGGTGTGATCGATGGCGCGGCGGATGGCCTCGATTTCGGATTCGTGGTCGTGGTAAGGCCGCGAAATGTCGTCGACCTTCACGTAGTCGACGCCCCACGAGGCGATCATGGCGAAGACCGAGTTGTAGTACTCCTGCGCTCCGGGCTTGGTCATATCCACCCCGTACATGTCGGGATTCCACGGGCAGATGCTGGCCTTGTTGGCGATGTCCTGGGCGTGATACGACGTGCCGAAAACCGGCAGGTTCTTCTCCACGGCCTGTCGCGGAATGCCGCGCATGAGGTGAATGCCGAACTTCAGGCCCTTGCCGTGGACATAAGCCGCCAGCGCCTTGAAGCCGGAACCGTCGGTCGCGGAGGGAAACCGATTGGTCGCCGGCTGCAGCCGGCCGAAACCATCCATCACCAACTTTGCGTCCTGTCGATAGTCATGGCTTTTGGCCTCGGGCTCGTACCATTGAATGTCCACGACAATGTACTCCCAACCGAATCCCTTGAGGTGCGCGGCCATGTAGTCCGCCTGGGCTTTGGTCTGTTCCTCCGTGACCGTCGTGGCAAAATTGTCCCAGCTGTTCCAACCCATCGGCGGACGGGGCGCCCAAGAGTGAAAGGTCTGGGCGCAGCGGACGGCCGGGCCGGACAGCAACAGGCAGGTGAAAGCGAGCAAGGATCGGTTCATGGCAGGATAATCAAAACCAGGGAAACGGGGTGAAGAAAAACGACGGGGAACGCCGGCGGAACCGGCGCTTGCGCTCCACCGTGCGGCGTTTAACGGTACTGGCAAGATTCCGCTGGAGCGGCCTTTCTTGACCGTAACACTCCGCCGACCCCACCCCATGACGTCTTACGACTACGCCGTGCTAGCCTTCTATTTTGGCTTCATGGTGGCGATCAGCTGGGTGTTCCGCCGGTTCGTGAACAATGTCAGCGATTACTTCCGGGGCGGGGGCAAGGCGCTGTGGTGGATGGTGGGCGGCTCGGCCTTCATGGTGGCCTTCAGCGCGTGGACCTTCACGGGCGCGGCCGGCGAGGCTTACCGGGACGGCTGGCCCGTCGCGGTCATCTTCCTCGGCAATGCCATCGGCTTTTTCGTCAACGCGCTCTACTTCGCGCCGCGGTTCCGCCAGCTGCGGGTCGTCACCGCGGTCGAGGCCATCCGCCAGCGTTTCGGGCGCGGGAGCGAGCAAGTTTTTACCTGGCTGCAAATTCCTCTGGGCACGCTGCAGGCCGGCATCTGGCTCAACGCGCTGGGCGTGTTCTTTTCCGCCGTGTTCGGACTCGACCTCACGCTGACCATCATCGGCACGGGGCTGATCGTGCTCATCATGGCGCTGATCGGCGGCAGTTGGGCCGTGCTCGCGAGCGATTTCATCCAGGTTCTCATTCTGATGCCGATCTGCGTGGTCGTCGCGGTCCTCGCGCTGCTCCACGTCGGCGGCGTGGGCGGCTTTCTGCAAA
>DATCRM010000201.1:0-7141 GCA_036568985.1 Lacunisphaera sp.
CCGTCATTGCACTTAATTCGCCTCCGCCCGCCTCGCCACGGCCGACGAGCGCCGGACTGCCAATCAACGCGGCCCACAATCCCAAGCGCTGGCCGAACCGGCGGAGTGGCGACGCAGCCGAATGGACCGAGCGCGAGAGAGGCAGCCGGAATCGTGATATGGCAATGTTGACTGCGGGCGGACCCATCCGGGTGAAGCGGCTGCTCGGAAATCACATCCCGGATCCATCGTCAAAACGCGTACGTCAGTCGTGCTTTCACGTTGGTCGGGGTGCCAGGCCAGACGATGCCGCGACCGAGACTGGCGGCAAGATATTCCTCGTTGAACACATTGTCGACGTTCACCTGCAAGGTCCACGTGGGTGTCGGCGCGTACGCAAGCGTGAGGTTGGCGAGGGTGCGCGCAGGAAGATAGAATGTCGGTTTCCGCTTTATGCCAGCCGGAGTAAATCCATTGGCATCGTCGCCCGGTCGCTTGCCCAGATAGTCAACGCCGACTCCCACCGACAGTCCGTGCATCCTCATGGCCTTGGGCAGGCGGTAGTGGACGAACGCCGCCCAGGCTTCCTCGGCATTGCCCCGGAATTCCTGCCCGAAGGGATTCCGATTCCGGTATTTCGTGAAGGCCGCCATGACGGACAGGTCGTCGGTGACCGAGCCTTGCAGTTCAATCTCGACGCCATGTGCGACGCGGTTGGACAACAGCGTCGGCAGCAAAGGCACAGGTGGCGGGAACGCGAAGTTTCCCGGGTTCGCCACCGACACGTTGTTTTGCTTCACGTGATAGTAACTGCCCGTCGCCCGCAGACGACCGTTCAAAAACTGGAGACGAACGCCGCCTTCCTGTTGGTCGCCGTCCTGCGTGGAGGGGCCGCCGGCAGCAATGTTGACCGTCGGAAGGGGCGCGGCGTTTTTCGAGAAATTGTAGAAAAGCGCCACATCGGAAACCAGCTTGGCCACAATGCCCCCGTTGAAGAGGTCGACGTGACGAACGACGTGGGGGTGGACCTTTCCGAGCAGGTCATTGGTCGAGAGATCGAAACGATTACGCGAGTACCCCCCATTCACGATCAGCCGGCCTTGGAGCAGGGTCACCCGTTCACTGATGTAAACCTGCGACGTCTTGTTTACGGCGACTTGATTGCGGGAAACCGCGCCCACCACGTTGGGCGAATAAACAAAATGCTCGAGTGTGACCGCCGGCGCTGTCAGCGCGTTGCGAAAATCCGTCTCGTGCATGTAGCCATAGGCGCCACCGAGCAAGGTCTCCGTTTTGGAACCGGCAACCGGTTCACCCACGTGGAGCAAATCGACCTGCTGATCGTAACTCAGCCGGCTGAGATCGGCGATCTGACCGCTGCGATTGAACGTGCGCGAAATCGCGACCGGCGTGGCGGCATACGGCGAAGTGCGCGCGTAGACGGTGCCCGGCGTGTAATCGCCCGTGAGCGGATTGAAGGAGTCGGAGTTCACGCCAGCCGCGGTGCTCCCGCCGGCGAGATTCGTCGTGGCAAAATTTTCCCGAAACACATTGCTATGCCGGCCCTGCAGGCGCAGCGACCAGCTGTCAGTCAGTTTGCTGGTGAAGAGGTACGTGTTCTCGATCCGTCCGTCGCCGCGGAAGCTGTCCGATCCGAAAATATTAAAGTCGCGGGGAATCCCCTGGTAGAGCTTTGCCTCGTTCGTCGTGCCGGCCGTCGGGTCGATGGAGATGCCGTTGTAATTGGTGATTTTCCAATCGATGTAATGGGTCTGCCACGTGAACTCGCTCGTTGGAGAAAAGCGGTAGGTGAACATCGGAGCGAGAATCCGCAGCTTTTTCGGCAAGCCCCACCAGTCATCCGTTTCCTGCGCCGCGCCAAGGAGACGGACGCCCAGCTTGCGGCCGGCCCCGACGACTTGGTTGACGTCAAGTTCCAGCCGCTGGGAATCGAACAAACCCGCTTCCGCCGAAAGCGTGTTCCGGCTTAGGAATAAAGGCTTCTTCGAGACGGCATTGATCGTGCCGCCCGGCACGCCCGCGGGCGCCAGGATGGCGTTGGGGCCTTTGACGATCTCGAGCCGCTCGATGAGCACCGGCTCCAGGTTGCTCTGCGCGACCGTGGTGATGCCGTCGAGCGTGCGCGAACTGGTCTGAAAGCCGCGAATCGTGATCCGATCGAGTCCGTTGGGGATCGTCGACTCTGTCACGCCCGCGACGTACTTGGTCGCGTCAAGAATTCGGATCGCCGCGACGTCCCGCAGGAGTTCACCGGAAACCACGGAAACGTTTTGTGACGCATCGAAAATCGTCGTGCGAACGCGTCCGCCGGAAATCGCCTCCGCCGGAGCATAGCGATCGTCGGCGCCGCCTGGCCTGACCGCGAACGGCGAAAGTTCGACAATTTCGTCCTGGGAAGGATGCGCATCCAGCGACTGGCCGGACAGGCGGCCGAGCAAGAGCAAGGCGGGAACTATCACTACGGGGGCATCACGCAGACGCTTGGTCTGAGGCAGAAGAAACGATAAGTTCATGGCAGTGCGGGACGGGGGTTACGACGCGACTACTCGAACGGGGGGCATTTTTCGTACCCGAAACAGAATCCGAAGTCAGGCCCCAATTACTCCGGCTGAGTGTATAACGGTCACCGTCGGCGCTGAAATCGCGAGCGCTGATCGCAACGGGTGGTCCGGCGACGGCGTATACCGTCCCGTCGCCGTCCAAGCCCTCGACTGCGAGCTTCTGGGTCGCTCCTCGATCGTCGCAGCGGCCCTCCCAAACGCGCAAATTTGTGATTCTGCCGCCCCACGTCTGCCGCACAGACGGGAAGCTGTTTCCAGTCCTTCGGAATATCGGCGATCCATGGAGCCAAAAAACCCCCGACAACTCCCCAACCCGCTGTCACTAATGCGTCTGAACATGAAAAGGCGCCCGGTGTTGCCACCGGGCGCCTTAGTCAAATGGAGCGGGCGAAGAGACTCGAACTCTCGACGTCCACCTTGGCAAGGTGGTGCTCTACCAACTGAGCTACACCCGCGAGAGAGAGGCGGAGTATTCGGCTCCTTTTTGGCCCGTCAACCAGAATTATTAAATTCGTGAAAGCACCGCGCGCAGCCGGCATTTCCAGCTTCCCCCGTGTGATTTGCACTGTTCATCTAGCCCACGACCATGTCCGTCCGCTCCACCCCTCCGATGCTCGTCCAGCCGGTCTTCACCACCGATACTCCAACGGCCGGCCGCCTGGCCGCCTGCAAAACCTACTTGGAGACCGAAGGGAAGCGCATCCGCGAACGCCATGAAGCAGGCGAACCCGGCCGTCAGATCGCTCATGCCCTGGCCGACCGCATGGACGGCCTGTTAGTCTCACTTTTCACCACCACCCTCGCCGCCTGGCGCCAACAGCACGGCGAACCACCGGTGCCCGTCTGCCTGATCGCCCTCGGCGGCTACGGCCGGGCCGAGCTCAGTCCGTTGAGCGATGTGGACGTGATGTTCCTTTATCCTGAGGTTAAGAAAACCCCCGAGATCGGAAAGCTTCAGGAACACCTGACCAACGGGATTCTCTACCCGCTCTGGGACCTCAAGCTCAAGATCGGTCACTCTTCCCGCACCCTCAACGAGGTGTTTGCCGAGGCGGGTCGTGACATCAAAACCAAGACCGCCCTCCTCGAGTCGCGCCTCATCGCCGGCACCGAGACGCTCTACCGGAATTTTGCCGACGCGTACCGCAAGCATTATCTTCAGAACGATCCCAAGGCCTACATCATCGCCCGGCTCGAGGATCAGGGCAGCCGCCGGGTCCAGCACGGCGACACGGTCTTCCTGCAGGAACCCGACATCAAGAACGGCGTCGGCGGCCTGCGCGACTACCAGAACGCGCTCTGGATGTCCCGGGTGCGCCTTGGCATCACCCGCCTTGAGGAACTGGCTGAGCAACATTACCTGCAACCAAGCGAGCTTCGCGACTTCCAGCAGGCCTACGATTTCCTGCTGCGGGTGCGCAACGAGCTTCACTACATGAGCCGGCACGCCACCGACGTGCTCAACCTCGATACCCAGCCCCGTCTGGCGGCCAACCTGGGCTATTCGCAGCCGGTCTTGTTGGAGCGCGTCGAGGCGTTCATGCAGGACTACTACCGACACGCTCAGGCCATTTATCGCATTTCCAAGATCATCGAACAACGTCTCGCTCTCACTGTGGCAACCGGCCCCGGGCTGGTCGGTTCGCTGAAAAACCTGATGCTCGCCCGCCGCTCCGAACGCACCAAGCGCCTCGACGGCTTCCTCATCCGCGGCCGGGAACTGGCCTACGAGAACCGCGACATTTTCCAGGAAGACCCCGTGCGCCTCATCCGTGTCTTCCGCCATTGCCAGCAGCTTGACTGTACGCCGGACCTCGATCTCGCCTCGCTCATCCGCGGCTCCGGACACCTTATCACCCGGCAGGTCATCGAATCCGTCGACGCCAACCTCAGCTTTCGCACGATTCTGGAGGAAGCCGGCCAGGTGTACCCTTCCCTTTCCCTGATGCATGAGCTGGGTGTCCTCGGCCGCTTCATACCCGAGTTCGCGCCGCTCACCTGCCTGGTTCAGCACGAGTACTACCATCGCTACACGGCGGACATTCACACGCTGAGCACCATCCGCGAACTTGACATAATTTTCACCGCCGCCGACCCGCGGGCGGAAAAATACCGCGAGGTGCTCCATCAAACCGCCCGTCCGACTCTCCTTTATTTGATCCTCCTTTTGCACGACATCGGCAAAAGCCAGGGTATCCAAGGTCACGCCGAAAGCGGAGTCACTATCGCCGGTCCGATCCTGACCCGCATGGGGGCTTCACCCGACACGCGAACAACGATCAACTTTATCATCAAAAATCACCTTATTATGGCACGCTTCTGGCAGAAGCACGATTTGGATGATCCCCAGACCTCAGCCGCATTTGCCGAAATGGTTGGCGACGCCGACCAGCTTCGCTATCTGTATGTCCACACGTATTGCGATGCCAACGGCACCTCGGCCAGTCTGTGGAACAGTTACAAGGATTCGCTTCACCGCCGTCTCTTCGACACGACGCTCGAGCGCCTTGCGCTGGGTGACAAAGTCGAAACCCGCCTGCAGGAGCGCAAGGAAATGACCCGCCAGACGCTCATCGCCCAGACCATTCCGGGCATCAGTCCCGACGAAATCAGTGCGCACTTCAATCTGCTGCCGGAGCGTTATTTCATCCAAACCGACGCGCCCGAAATCACGCTGCACATCCAGATGGTCAACCGTCTGCTTCACAGCATCTCGACGGCCGATTCCCTCAATCCCCTTCGCCCGGTCATCGAGTGGAAGGACGACATCAACCGCAGCTATACGACGGTCCATGTTGTCACATGGGACCGCGCGGGACTGTTCTACAAACTGGCCGGCGCCTTCAGTGTGGCCGGCCTCAGCATCCTTTCCGCTCGCATCACCACCCGTGCCGATCACATCGCGATCGACACCTTCCATGTCGTCGAACCCGGTCGCGGTCTGGTGCAGAACCAGAAAGCCATGGAGACCTTCGCCCGCACGGTGGACGATGCGCTCGTGAGCGAGAAGGACCTGATGCCCGACATCGCCGCCCAAGCCGCCCGCCTGGCCAACGCCAACCGTTACAAGGCCGGCGTCTCCGAGCTGCCCTCCACCTTCCCGCCCACCGTCGAGGTCTACCACGAACTTTCCCTCAAGCGCATCATCGTCGAGATCCAGGCCCACGACCGCATCGGCCTGCTTTACCAACTGGTAAAAACCATCTCCGACCACGGCTTCGATATCACCTTCGCGCGCATCAACACCGAGCGCAGCATCGCCCTCGACACCTTCTACATCGAGCCGCAAAAGTCCGAAGCCCCCCTCGACGAGGCAAAACTCCACCACTTGCGCGATACGCTGCGGGCGGTCATCACTCCCGCCTCCGTCCAGGCCGCCGGCTAATTTGCACTCCTCAAGCCCCCGGATTCCTGCTCACTTGCAGGAAAGGATGAGTGTGGAAGACCCCAAAGACCTCGCGACGCTCTATGCCCTCGCCTCGCTGGCCACCACGGCCACCGATGGCACGTCAGCCCAAAGCCGCATCCTGGCGGCCGTCATGGAGGCTTTTCCGGCCAACAGCGGGTCGCTCTCCCTGCTCACGCCGGAAAGCGGCAGCTTGGAAATTTGCGCCCAACAGGGCCTGCCCCCCGAGACCGGCGACTTCGCGCTGCGGCCCGGCCAGGGCATCACCGGCTGGGTCGCCCTGCACAGCAAGCCGCTGCTGGTGTCCGACGTCAGCCATGAGCCCCGCTACATCGCCGCGCGGCGCGGGGTTTGCTGCGAGATGGCCGCGCCCATTATCATCGAAGGACAGGTCATCGGGGTCATCAACCTGGACGCCGACCGCGCGTCCGCTTTCAGCACCTCGGACCTCGACCGGCTCGCCCGCTACGCCACCGAGGCCGGCGTCGTGCTCCACCGGCTCTGGCAGTTTGACCGGCTGCGCGCCAACTCCAAGCAGCTCACCACCCTCGTCGAACTCGGCCACGCGCTCGTCACCCAGCTCGCCCCGGAGGAACTCCTCAGCACCATCACGGACAGCGGCCGTGCCCTTTTCAACGCGCGGCTGTGCCTCCTGCACGACTACGACGGGGCCAATCACGAGATCCGGCTTCACGCCTGGTCCGCCGCCGGCGATCTCGCCTCCACCGCCCTCGTGCTCCAACAGCAGGCCGTTCCAGCCGACAACGCGCTGCTCACCTCCACCCTGCGCACCGGGCGAACCGCCGAGTTCCAGCAATTGGACGGGCCGCGCTACCGCGAAGCCGCTGACCTGCCCCGCGATCCCACGCTCTGCAGCGCGATCGCCACCCCCCTGAACCTCGAAGGCAAACCCGCCGGCATCCTGTCGGTCTTTCACGACCATCCTCACCGCTTCAGCGACGACGAGAAACGCCTCTTCACCGCACTGGCGAGCTTCGCCGCCGTCGCCCTGCACAACGCCCGGCTCTATTCCCGCGTCTTTCAATCCGAGGAGGTCCTGCGCAAGAACGAAACCCTCACCACCCTCGGTCTGCTCGCCGCGGAAATCGCCCACGAGATCCGGAATCCGCTCACCGTTATCAAACTCCTCCACGGCCCGCTCGGTGCCGATTTC
>DATCRM010000202.1:0-9218 GCA_036568985.1 Lacunisphaera sp.
AAATGGAGGCAGGACTATCAGTCCTGCGAGGCGCAGGCCGCGCTCTTTCCCAAACGCGGGGCTGATAGCCCCGCCTCCAACCAAGTCGGAGCACCTGTCCGCCATAGGCCCGGCGACGGCGGAAGCTCCGAGGTATTCGACCCAAAGGGAATAAACACTAATGATCCAGGAGACCGAACAGCGTCTGCGTCTTTAGACTATTAGTGCCCATTAGTGTGGATTAGTGGTTAAAGGGTTTGGTTGATCAATGGTCGTCGCGTTCAAACGAGTCGTGCCACTTGTGCAGCACCGCCCAGTTCAGCAGCGCGATCGCGGCCACGAACATGAAGCCCAGCAGGCAGCTGATGAGTGCCGTGGCGAAAAGCGCCGGAATCTTGATCTGGCTGTTATAGCTGTAAACCAAGTAGCCAAGCCCGCCGGTGCCGCCGGAGGAATTTCCTACCATGTACTCGCCGAAAATCGCCCCGACCGGAGCCAGCGTTGCGGCGATGCGCAGGCCGGTAAGGTAGTGAGGCATCGCCCCGGGCAAACGCAGCAGGAAAAGTTCCTGCCACCGCGAGGCATTGCCCATCCGGAAAAGCGCCACGTGGTTCAGGTCGGCGGACACCAGACCTTGCGTCGTGTTGGCCACGATGGGAAAGAAACTGATCAGCCACGTAATCGTCACTATGCCCGGCAATCCAGGTCCGGCCCACAGAACAATAATCGGGGTCAGCACGATCACCGGCGTCATCTGCAGCACCAGCAGCCATGGATAAAGCCCGGCGCGCAGCGCCCGCGAGGCCCCGAGCAACAACGCGAGGCCGAAACTGGAAAGCCCCGCGAGCAGAAACCCCGCAAGCGCTCCCACCGCCGTGCTCCCAGCCGCGGTCACAAGGCGGGCCCGTTCCTGCCAGGCGGCGAGGAGGATCTCGCCCGGGGTCGGCAGAATCCAGCTCTGGAAGCCGCTCAAGTGCCCCACCACGTACCACACCGCGACGAAGACCACTCCGCTGACCACGGGCAGCAGCCAGAGCATGACTGGGGGGAGTTTCTTCATGGCATGGGCGGGGTCTTCGCGGGCGAGGTCGCCCGCGCTCCAGTCGTTCCTGGAGCCACGGCGACCCCGCCGTGGTTTGGATAAACCTCCACCTGATGCAGCAGCCGCGACACTTCGGTCACCTTAGCCTGAAAATCCGCGTGCTCCCGCAACTCGTCCCGGCGCGGATACCTAAACTCAACCGAAACCTCCGCATGAATCCGTCCGGGATAAGCGGCCATCACAACAATGCGGTTGGAAAGGAAAACGGCCTCGCTGACGGAATGCGTCACGAAGAGTGCCGTGAACTGCAATTGCTCGCGCAGGGCCAGCAGCTGTTCATTGAGCCGGTTGCGCGTCATCTCATCGAGCGCGCCGAACGGCTCGTCCAGCAGCAACAGCTGTGGCGCGAGAGTCAGCGCCCGCGCGATGGACACGCGCATTTTCATGCCGCCCGACAATTGCCGGGGATAGTAGCCGGCATATTTATCGAGTCCCACGCGTGCCAGCATGGCGGCGGCTTTCGTCCGGCGTTCCCCGGCCGTGACGCCGTGCAATCGCATGGACAACTCCGCGTTGCCCTGTGCCGTCAGCCAGGGCAGCAACGTGGCATCCTGAAAAATGAAGGCCTGGCGGTCGCGCGCCTGCTTCGGCTTGCTGCCCAGAACTTCCAGTCCGCCTTCCGTGGGCGGATTCAGTCCGGAAATCAGCTTGAGCACGGTGGACTTTCCGCAGCCGCTCGGACCGATCAGGGTGACGAAATCCCCCGCGGCCACTGTCAGGTCGAGTCCGTCCAGCACGAGCGGGCCGCCGCCATAGCGTTTTTTAAGCGAGGTGAATTTGACGATGGGCGTGGCAGGCTCCATGAAGGCCTTAGCAATGGACACAAACGCGCCGAAAACGCCAGCCGCATTGACCTTCGCCGCCTGGCAGTCCATGGCCCCCCCGGAAGCCGCGCGCGAAGTCCACGCCCGCGTCGCCGCATTGTCCGATCCGTTGCGCCGCGCCGCGCTCGCGTGGCTGAAACCGGAAACGGAACTGGCGCACGAACTCTTTTTTGGAGGGTCGGGCTCCCGCCCGACCGCGGCCGGACAGGAGCCCGGCCCTCCACCTTTCCACGGCATTCCCTACCTCCTCAAAGATCTCTTCGATCTCGCCGGAGTTCCTACTCGAGCCGGCTCGACATTCCTCGACCGGGTCCGCCCCACTCCATCGCAGGACTGCGCGATCGTGCGACAACTCACCGCGCTCGGCGCAACCTGCGCAGGCAAGACCCATCTCGTGGAATTCGCCTCCGGCCTGACCGGCGAGAATCCCCACTACGGCGATTGCCCGCATCCGTACTACTCCGACCGCTTGTCCGGCGGTTCGAGCAGTGGCTCCGCCGCCTTGGTTGCGGCGGGGGTCGCGCCTTTCTCCATCGGCACCGACACGGGCGGCTCCGTGCGCGTGCCCGCGGCGTGGTGCGGGCTTTATGGTTTCAGGCTGACGCCCGGCGACGACCTGATTCGCGATGCCTTCCCGCTAGCGCCGACCATGGACACCGCAGGATGGTTCACCGCCAACGCCGCCGACATGCTCACGGCAACCCAGGCATTGGTCGGACCGGCACGGCCTGCCCTGAGCCAGTCGAGGGGCTGCTACCTCAATGCCCGCAAACTCGTTCCCGCCATGGACACGGCGGTGGCCACAGCCTGCGACTATGCCGCCGCCAGTTTGTCCGCGCACGCGGACCCGGTGGCGGAAGCATCCTTGGTTCTCTCGTGGCATCATGCCGTCGAAACCTATGTGACCATCGGGATGAGCGAGGCCCACGCGGTTCACCGCGACTGGCTCGCTCCCTATCACGAGCACTACGATCCGGTCATCTGGCAGCGGTTCACCGACGCCGGACATTTCCCGCCAACCGACATCGCCCGTGCCCGCGAACGTCTGACGGAAATCCGCTCGGTGTGGCGGGATTTCTTCCGGACCTACGATTTTCTCGTGTTGCCGGCCGTCCCTTGCGCTGCGCCCAGCAAGGCTCAGGCCACGCCCGAGCTCCGCCGCAACATCCTCACGCTCACCGCGCCGGCCAGCCTCGGCGGTTTGCCTGTGCTGAGCATTCCGATTCCGATGTCCTCCGGCCTTACCGCCGGACTACAAATCATTCTGCCCTCGGTCGACAGCCCGGTCGTGCCGTGGCTGCTGAACCGGTAGGGCGCGGACTCCGTCCGCGCCGCGGCGGCGATGGGACTCGCCGCCCTACCCCAAACCCAAAAGGTTCTCCGCATTGACCCGGAAAATGTTTTCATCGACTCCGGCGGCCTTCGCTTCCTCGACGATCCCCGTGAAGCTGTGGTCGGTGCCGGCTTTGGGATACAACACCAGTGGATAGTCCGAGCCAAAGAGCACGCGTCCGGGCGGCCCCTGCTGCCAGACCTCGTGTCCGTAGAGCAGCGGCGACGCAGCCGTGTCGAACCATACGTTATGCAGGCCGGCCAGTTCCCGACCCCACGCCAGTCCCCCGCCCCAGTGGGCGAGGATGAAATTGGTCGCGGGGAAATCCTTCGCCATCGCCACGAAATCGAGCAGTGGCGTGTCGACGCGCGCCGGGTAGGGTTTCGACGCGGGATCCGTCACATGCAGGTTGACGGGCAGATGCAGCTCGCCGGCCAGTGTCAGAATTTTTCGCCAGATCGGATCGCTCAGCGGCACGTTCTGCGAGTGGGGCGACAATTCCCCGAGGCCGCTAAAGCCGAGATCCTTCGCGCGTTTCACCTCGTCGAGCGCCGCCTGCCCCGCTCCGGCATGCACGGTGGCGAAGGCCGAAAGACGCGTGGGATAAGCCTGCAGGCAGGAAGCGTAGAATTTATTCTGCTCGAGACAGGTCGCATGGTTTTCCCAATACCAGCCGAGCAGGACGGCGCGGCGGATGTTCGCGGCGTTCATGTCGTAGAGTAGCTGCGCCATCGTCGGGAAAGCCTGCACCGGGCTGCCGTCCTTGCGCCGCCGCGTGCAGAGTGCCGCCCACAGCTTCTCGTTGTGGGCCGTCGCCCAGCCCGCCGGGTCGCGGTTCACCGCCAGGGGGTAGAGGTGTACGTGGGCGTCGATAATCTCCACGCCACCACGTTCGCCATTGCGCCCGCTCCCGGCAAGCCATCATCCAATCCCATCAACTTCGGAAATGTGTAATATAATACGTTACACCTTTCGGGACGGGCGTGCCGGCCAGAGCGCAGTAAGCAGGAGCGCCGTCAGGCCGCCGGAAGAAATCCCCGATTCCAACACGGCGTGCAGCCAGCCCGGCAGGCTTGCGAGGAGTGCGGGTTGAGTCGGCAGTCCGATGCCGATGCCTAACGCAAGCGCCACGATCATGCCCTCCCGCTGGCCCAAACCTTCGCTCAGGATGAGCCGCAGCCCCGACACCGCCACCAGGCCGAACAACATCATGGCCAGCGCGCCGATCACCGGCGACGGCACGACGCTGATCCAGCGCCCCACGACCGGCACCAGACCGAGCACCGCCAGCATTCCGGCCATGTAGTAGCCAACCCGACGGCTGGCCACGCCGGTCAACTGGATGACGCCATTATTCTGCGCATAAGTTGCGCTGGGGAATCCGCCAAACAGGGCCGACACCGTGCTGGTGATGCCATCCGCCAGCACGCCGCCCGATACACGCTTGCCGTGTTCCGGGCCGGTGGTCTCGAGGCCCGAAAGCTGCGCGGTGGCGGTCATGTCACCGATCGCCTCGAGCATCGACACGAGATACACAAAGGCAAACGGCAGGGCGAGTTCCCACCGGAAAACGAAACCGTGCGGCAGGAGACTCACGGCGGTGAACCACGCCCCGTCACCGGGCGGCGGCGGATTCAGCGCGCCAAACGCCGCACATGCCATTGTTCCCCCGACCACGCCGAACGCGATGCCGCCGATGCGCGCCCAGGATCGTCCCGTCGCCTGGGCCACGGTCACGATAGCCACCACTCCCGCGCCGATGACGAGCCCGAGCCAGGGCGGCAAGTCGGGCCGCAGCGGCTGGGCGAGATTGAAATAGGCCGTGGGAATGAGTGACACGCCGATCAGGAGCACCACCACGCCCGAAACGAGCGGCGTGAAAATCCGCCGCAACCGCGGCAGCAATGGCGAAAACACAATCTGCAACGGAGCCGTCAGGCACGACAGGCCGAACATCAACGCGAGCCCGCCCGCATGCCAGGCCTGCGTCAGCACCCCGAGAAAGGCGAAGCTCGTGCCCGTCACGCTCAACAGGCCGGAACCCACCGGCCCGCGCCGGCGACATTGGAGGAACGTACCGAGCGCCGACGACAGGAGCGCGAGGCTGATCAGGTAAGCGGTGACCGAGGGCTCGAACTTGAGCGAACCGGCCAGCAAGAGCGGCGGTGTGATGGTGCCCACGACCATGGCCGTGACGTGCTGAAACCCCACGAGCAACGCGGTGCCCGGCGGGACCCGTTCCTCCAGGCCGAAAAGCAATGGCGCATTCGTGTCCGGACGGATCGGCGGGGGCAGGTCTTGCATGGGCGATGGTTAGCAGGCGGTGAGCCAATGGAGGGGCCAGCTCGGGCTGGGTCGCGGCTCAGCTGGAGCTGAGCCCTCCACGGACGGAAGCAAGACAAACTCCACGCTCACTTCGCCCGTTCCAAGCGCACGGTCCAATCACCACCCGAGGAGAGCCCGAATTTCTCGGAGAAGTTACCCATGTTGAGCGCGAAGGAGACGTTGAGCAGGCTGTTCAAGTAAAGCAGCGGCTCACCTTCCTTCACATCGCCGAAGGTGTGCACATAAGGCAGCACGCCGCGGTAAACCTCCTTCCCGTCATGAAGAATAACGACGACAAACTTCTGGCCGAACTCCGGCCCCAATTCGCCGAAGAGCGAATCGGGAATGTTGGTCCAGACGTTGCCGTAGTGGAAATCGATCGACGGGATCGTGCCGCGCAGGACCTGGCCCTCGCGGACCGGCTTCTCGTAAGGCAGGCTGACGACCTTGGGTTCCAGCAAAGGGCCGACTTGCTCGAAGGTGATCTTGCCTGAAGCCAAGCGCGCGCCGGTGAACGCGTAAATATCGCGACCGTGGAACGTGTAACTTTTCTCTGAGCCCGGTCGGCGGTTCAGCTTCTCGTCAATGCGGCGGACGGCGGCGATGCCGAACTCCTCGGCGACGAGCGTCCACGTGCCGTTGTCCGGCCCGACGAAATACTGGCCGTTCTTCGTCTGCAGCACGATCGACAGGCGCTCCGTGCCAACGCCCGGGTCAATGACTGACACGAACACCGTGCCTTCCGGCCAATACGGGCAAGTCTGGTGCAGGCGGTAGGCCGCCTCCCAGATATCGTATGGCGTGTTCTCCTGGCTGAGGTCGAAGATCGCGAGATGCCGGTCGACGCCGAAGGCGACGCCTTTCATGGCAGCAACAGCACCGTCCTTGACCCCGAAGTCCGTTTGGATGACGAGAGCGTTGCCGGCGAAGAGCCGGGCAGCGGAAAGAAACAGCAGGAGGAAACCGGTTGATTTCATGAGTAGGAAGGGATCAGCGCTGCGCCATTCTTCGCTGCGCGCAGTACGGCAGGCAAACCAAGATTCCCCTTGAGGCCCCATCCCAAAGACAGGACACCCTGGAGGGCCGAGCTCCCGCGAGGCTGACTCATGATGCGGATCGCGGCCTCGCGGAGCTCGGCCCTCCCATTGTCTGAGCTCGAAAAAAAGGCCGCCCGATGGAAACGGGCGGCCTGGGTACGATCTGTTACAGCTTAGAAGCTGTACTTGGCCGTGAAGCTGAGCTGCGTGCCGGGCTTCGCGAAGATGGATCCGTTGCCATACACGGCGTTCGGCGGGGACCAGTTCTCTTCGTTCGTCACGTTGGAGATCGTGAGACGGTAGTCCCAGCTCTTCCATTTATACTCGGCGCCGAGGTCGATCTCATATTGCGACGGGATCACCAGCGTGCCGGCGTAGTTGTTGTTGATCTTCGTCGTGTAGGTGCCGTTCGCCGTGAGCGTCAGGCCGTTGTCGAAGCCGTAAGAGAACAGCGTGTTGAACTGATTCTTCGGCAGACCGGACACCTGGTGCGTGTTGGCATAGTCGATGCCCTGCGTCGGAAGCAACGGCGTGCCGCCGTCGGACTGGAAGCCCGGGGTGACCGTCGCATCGATGAACGAATACGAAGCCGTCATGTAGAAATGCTTGCTCGGCTGGTAATTCAATTCCGCCTCGAAGCCCTTCGCCTTGAACTTGACGATATCGGTGCTGCTGGTGCTTTTCGCCGTGCGTTCCTGCTGGTAGACCGCGAAGTTCAGGAAGAGGGTGTTGTCCTTGAGGGAGTACTTGGTGCCCGCTTCCCACAGTTCGCTGGGCTGCTGGAAGTTTTCCTTGTCGAGTTCCGTGCCCGCGCCGTTCCAGCCTGTGATGCCACCGCCGTTGCCGACCGCACCCGAGGTGTTCTTCGAGTAGTTGTAGGTCACATAGGCGCTGGAGGTCTTCGTCATCTTGTAGACCAGCGAGGCGTTGTAGTTCGGGATCCACACGCTGATCGTGTCATGCGCGAAGAAGGGACCGAGCGGATCCTTCACGTTCGCGCTAAGGTGGTCATAGCGGCCGCCGGTCACGAGGTCGAAGTTCGGATTGAGCTTCCATGTGGCCTGGAAGAAAGGCCCGACGGTGGTGCCGTGCGAGTCGTTGGTGTCGCCGTTGATCGCACCCTGTGTGGCGTAACGGTTGGGCCAGCCGGGGACGGGTTGGCCAACGAAGCGGCCGTAGAAAGCGCCGGAGTTATAGACGTTGATGTATTTGTGGTCCTTCGTCAGGTCCCACACATTGGCCGGCTCGAAGAAGTAGTCGTCATAGGCCTTCGTGCGCTGGTAGCGCAGGTCGATGCCGGTGTTGATCGAGGCGAACGGCTTGCTGAAGATCACCTCCGTGCGATTCTCGGCGAACCAGGACGGATCGATGATTTCCGAATAATAGTAGCTGCTCAGGGTGTTGCGGTCCGTGTAGCTCCAGAAGGTATTGTTCACGACCTTCAAGGTGGGATCGACCGTGTAGGTCTGGACCGCCTGGAGATTGTATTCCTTGCCCTTCGAGTGGTCGCCCGGCTTGAGCAGGCGCTCGTGGCGATTTAGCTTCACGGTCGGGCCCCAGGCCATGACATTGCCGCCGCCAAGCACGTAGGTGGAATTCTGCGCATCGGATGGCGCGCCGGGAGCGTTGTTGATGTTGATGCCCGTGACGTAATTGCCGTTGTCGATAAGGTCCTGCGTCACGCGGTTGATACCCCAGTTCTCCGTGTAGCGATAGTCGGACCAGGAACCGCTCAGGAAGATGTTGTAGTTGCTCGACGGGCGGAGCTCGAGGGCGCCGTAGATCGTGTGGTTCTTGTTGAAGTAGTCGTGCCAGTAGCCCTTGCTGTCCTCGCCGGAATAGCTGACGCGATAGGCAACGGTCTTCGAGAGCGGGCCGCCGACATCCACCGTCCAGGCCTTCTGCGAGTAGGAGCCGATGGTGGCGCTGACCGAGCCCTTGGTCTTGTCGAAGTACGGGCGCTTGGTGATGAGATCAATGAAACCGCCAACATACATCGAGGTGCCCTGCACCGCGGTGGCCGGGCCCTTCACGATGTTGACGGACTCGATCGAGTTGAAATTCAGGGGGAGGCCGTTGCCGTTCGACGTGATGCGACCGCGCATGCCGTTGATGAACAAATCGGCGGTCTGGCCGCGGATCGACGGGTTGGAGGGAGCGCCGAAGTTCGTCGTCGTGTAGGCCGACGAAGTGAGCTTCGAAAAATCGAGCACGCTCGAGATGTTGATGTCGCTCAGCTGCTGACGGGAAATGATCGTCACGTTGCGCGGCACGTCGACGATGTTGTCGTCGGTACCGAACACCGAATTGAACGGCCGCGCGATGGGCAGCACCAGCTGCTCGGTGGCCACATCGGATGTGACTTTGAAGCGTTCGAGCTCCAGCACCTCGCCTTCCTTCGGCGGCGAATCGTCTTTGGGCAGGTCTTGAGCGATCAAGCCCTTCGTTACACTGGCGGATAAAAGCACGGCCAGCAACGTGCGCTGCAAGTTGGTATTCATATAGGGTGTTAAGGTGGTGGCGTGGGCCACCGGCTGTCATAAAGCACGGCATGTGCCACCGCCCCAGCTGGTTTGGTGGCATAAAAATCTGGTGGGGCGGTATGGCCCCTGCTAACC
>DATCRM010000203.1:0-25166 GCA_036568985.1 Lacunisphaera sp.
CGGGCGCGAGGCGTGGTTACTTACGCAGGAGCCGGAAACTCGTTTTATCTTCAAGACTCCTCACGCGGCATCCAGGTATTCCCCCGCGAAACACTTCGGCCTATCCCGCTTGAAACAATTGATGTGGTCGGGTTTCCCGAGCCTGGCGCGTTCTCCCCCGTGCTGCGAGATGCCGACTGGCGCCCGGCCGCGAGCACCAACGTGCCCGCGCCGCTGCGGGTGCCGATCCGAGAGGCCACAAGATACGATGGAAGGTTGATCACCATCGAAGGGCGCTTAACCGAGATCTCCGATCGCGATCAGGAAACGATTTTGACCCTGGAGGATGGCACTTTTCGCAGCCAAGCCCACCTGTCGGACAAGGCTTCGCCGAAGTGGAGGTTGGGTTCCGTCGTGCGCGCGACGGGCGTTTGCAGCGTGGAGATCGGCGATTGGGAATCGTTTGTCGCTCACCGCAGGCCGGTCGGCTTTTCGCTGCTCGTGCAGAATTCGAGCGCGATTGAAGTCGTGAAGTCCGCTCCTTGGTTGACGTTAAATCGCTTGGCTTGGTTGCTGGCTTTCCTCGGGTTAGGACTGTGCTGCAGTTTCGGGGCGATCTGGTGGCAGGCAAAGTTACGCCTGCGCGAGGCCACGCGGACGCGAGATGCCGCCCAAGCTCAATTCTCCGCGGTGCTTTCGGAGCGGACACGTATTGCGCGAGAAATACATGATACGTTGGCCCAAGGCCTGACCGGCATTTCCGCGCAGCTCGAGGTCCTGAATAATCGAATCCACCTTCCTTCCTCCAACTGGGCCCGTCACCTGGACATTGCGCGTGAGCTGGTGAAGGGCAGCCTCGACGAGGCACGCCGCTCGGTCTGGAATCTTCGATCGCAAGCTCTCGAAGAAGCCGGCTTGAGCGAAGCCCTGGATCGCCTTGGCCGACAGTTGATCGAAGGCAGTGGCGTCGCCTTAAATTCAACCGTAGCCGGGGAACCGCGCATTCTGCCATCAGAAGTAGAGAACAACCTTCTGCGGATAGGACAGGAAGCAATTACGAACGCAGTCCGCCATGCGGAGGCGTCGCTGATTTCTGTCACCTTATCATACTTGGCGAACCAAGTGCGCCTGGAAGTCTGCGACGATGGGAAAGGCGTAGATCTGAATCACAGGGCGCCGTCGGTGCAGGGCGGATTTGGTCTCGCTGGGATGCAAGAGCGGGCCCATGCGATGCATGCCTCGCTCACAATCGTCCGTGGTGAAACCCGAGGCACCCGCGTCGAAATTACTATTCCCCATGTCTGATCCTATTCGAATACTGATTGTCGACGATCATCTCGCACTGCGCATCGGTTTTGCAGCGATGCTGGCTGACAATCCGAAGATACAGGTAGTCGCGGAAGCCCACGACAACCCGAGTGCGCTGGCCGCCTGTGCCGTCCATTCACCCCACATTGTGCTCATGGACCTGCGAATTCCCGGCGGCGGCGGTGTTGAGGCAACGATGGCGATCCGGAAACGCTGGCCCAGTACACGCGTTCTCATCATCACAACCTTCGACGCGGATGAGGATATTCACCGAGCCATTCAAGCGGGTGCGAGTGGTTACCTGCTCAAAGGGCTCTCCAGTGCCGAATTGGTGCATGCGGTCGAAGTGGTCCACAGCGGCAAGACGATCATGCCGCCCGAAGTCGCGATGCGCCTTCGGGAGCGAGTCAGGCGCAAAGATCTATCTCCCCGCGAACTCGAAGCTCTATCCTTGATGGTCGCCGGCCGCAGCAATAAGGAAATCGCTCAGCAACTGGCGATCGGCGAGGAAAGCGTGAAAACGCATCTTAAATCTCTCTTTCAAAAGTTAGGTGTGGCCGATCGAACACAGGCCGTGATCGTCGCCGTTCGCCAGGGCATTGTCCACCTCTAGCTCGGAAATCGCTAGATTGCGCGAATTCCCCTGCTGCCATTCTTCCGTGCGGTGCGGGAGTCGTTTACGGTCGCTTTTTGCGACGACCAACAGCGCGTCGGCGCTGCCAAAAGCGTTCGAGAACATGGAACGATTCGGCGGGGATGGTTTTCATGGAGGGGTAGCTTGGCGAGCAGAGGTTGAAGCGGCGGGCGCGAGCTGAGGTGCGTTTCGCCAGACAGAGAGGAGCGGCCACGCTTGCAGCGCGAACAGGCGGGCGTCACCGCCTTCGCTGTAGAGCGAAACACCGTTGTGGCCCGGCGGCGGGAAGATCTGATCGGAAATCGCCACGGTGCCGTCCTCGGCGAACACTTCCACGGTCGATTGATCGAGGAAAACGTGCAAGGTGAGACGTCCATCGGCGAGGGTGAGTGGCGCTTCATGGCGGCCGGCAAAGTTGTCGTGAAACCCCGGACCGGAGTGCGTGCGGTCGATGAAGAGCACGTGGCGCTTCGTATCGTAGCCGATGCGGGTCTCATAGTCGGAGCCGGCGGCAACCACGAGCCCCGTCTCTTTCGCGTGCTGCGGATCGAGTGCGAGTTTTAGCTCCAGAACATTGCCGCGGATGCCGCGCGGTGCGAGGTCGAGCCGTCCGGCGGGGAGCGGTTGGGCGGACAATGCCACAGGGCGCCCGCGCAGCTGGGAGTATTCGGGAATCGGTCGCTGTGCCAGGCGCACGCCGTCGCCGGCGTCGGGCACAAGTCGTAGTTCGCGCACGAGGCTCTGCGCGCTCCGCCATGGCGACGTGGGAATTTCCTGGGCGTATTCCCAATTGTTCATCCAGCCCATGCAAAGGCGGCGGCCGTCGGTCTCAGGAACATCCGACCAGGTAACGGCAGCGTAGAAATCGCGACCGTAATCGGTCCAGCGGGTGGGCACACTGCCATCGACTTTGTCCGCGGCGAACGTCGAACCGTCGAAATCGCCAATGAAATATTGGCTGCCAGAGCCTCCCTGCAAACCGCCGGGGTTGAGGTTGACGATGAGCACCCATTTTTCCTGTCCTGGGTTCCTCGGATCGGGCAGCGGAAAGAGATCCGGGCACTCCCACACACCGCCGGTCGCGGCGACCGGCCCGAAGTGACTGAGGAGTTTCCAAGACTTCAAGTCGGCGGAGCGGTAGAAAGCGACTTTATGCTCTGCTGCGAGCACGGCCGTCATGATCCAGTAACCACCCGGCGCATACCAAGAGACCTTTGGGTCACGAAAATGTTCAAGACCCAGATCGAGGACGGGATTGCCGGAGTAGGGTGTCCAAGTGCGACCGCGGTCGTTGCTGTAGGCGAGGTATTGAGATTGAGATTGTTTGGCGGGAGGATTTTCGCGGTGGCCCGTATAAATCGCGACCAGCGGCGGCGTGTCGCCTTTGCCAAAGCCGCTCGCGTTTTTCCAGTCGACGACGGCGCTGCCGGAAAACGCCATGATTTCGCCCTGTTCCGGAATGGCTATGGGAAGGTGTTCCCAGTGTACGAGGTCCGGGCTGACGGCGTGGCCCCAGCTCATGTGCCCCCATTTGTTGCCGAACGGATTGTGCTGGTAAAAGAGGTGGTACTCCCCGTCAAAATAGACGAGGCCGTTCGGGTCATTCATCCAGTTGACCTCAGGGGTGAAATGATATTGCGGCCGAAACGGCTCGGCATAGCGCGACGTGCTGGTGACCGTGGTTGATGTCGCGGGGGCCTCTTGAGAGGAAAGCGGGAGCGCCATCGCGCAAGCGATCAATGTGCCGAACAGCGCGCGGAGGCACGGTTTGGAGCGAAGGGGAGCGTTCATTGGGGGGGAACTAGCGGAAGTTGCAGAAAGCCCCGAGCACGATGGGCAGCACGTCGCAGGGGTAATGGTGTATCTTCATGGTTTGGGGACGTTGCATCTAAGAATTAGAAAGGGCTATGAAGCCCTCGGCCGGGATCTCGGTTTTTGAGAGCGCGGGTACTCCGCAGCCGTTGGTACCGCACCGGCTATTGCGCAGACTGCGGACGCTGTCTGACAGGCAACGAGCGCGATATCCTCCAACGAATCCTGCCGGACCAGTCCGACCAACAGCGCCGCGGCGAAGGCGTCGCCCGCGCCCACCGTATCGCGCACGTCGGTTGGTATGCCTGGCTGCCCGATGAATTTATCGCGCGACGCCAACAGTGCGCCCTGGGCGCCCCGCGTCATCACCACCAATTCGAGCCCGAAACGCTGGAGCAGAGTGAGTAAAATGGTTTCAGCTCCCGCAGACGCGACAATCCCGCATGCGTCCGCGACGGCTTCCACTTCATCGTCGCTAAACTTGAGCACGCTTGCCAGCGAGATGGATTCGCGAATCAGCGAAGCGTCGAAAAAGGGCCGTCTGAGATTGACGTCGAGCACGCGTCGCAGGCCCTTTTGCTCTGCAATCTGAAGCGCTCGCCGAATTGTCGCCCGTGAAATCGGACTGCGTTGAGCCAGAGTTCCGAAGTAGATGGCGTCGCTGGCTTCGACTGTTGCCGCAAGCTCTGGCGTCCAAGCGATTCGGTCCCAAGCAGCATCCCGGTTGATCTCAAAGGTCGGCTTGCCTGCGTGGTCGAGCGACACATTTACCGCCCCAGTGGGTGCATCGGCGACGCACTGGACCAGCGAGGTGTCCACCCCGAAATCCCGGAGTATCGTCACTGCCTCCATTCCGCGGGAATCGTCCCCCACCGCGCTGACCAAGGCAACGTTGCCGCCGAGGAGTGCCCCGTGACAGGCACAATTGGCCGCAGCACCACCGAAACGCGGACCAGTCGGAAACAGATCCCAGAGGACTTCACCGAGGCAGAGAATGCTGCGATCGCTCATAACGCGCCCATGTCACTCTGGATTTTTTCGAGGCTTTTGCCCTTCGTTTCAGGGACCATCAGCCTAACCCATGCAAGGTGCAGCACCATCATGAAGCAGAAGAAAAGAAAGACATATCCTGGAGCGAAGGCGGTGACGATCTTCGGAAAGAAAGTCGTGAGCAAAGCCGCAAAGAGCCAGTGCGTGAAGCTGCCGAGCGCTTGCCCCTGCGCGCGGTGTTGGTTGGGAAATATTTCCGAAATCAGAACCCATATGACGGTGCCTTGGCCGACCGCGTGAGATGCAATGAACGCAAAGATGCAGATTGGCACCAGCGCGTAGTGCTGGGTGAAGAAAGCCCACGAAGTCAGACCGAGGGAGACGATATAACCGAACGAGCCAAGATACAGAAGAGTGCGACGGCCTAACCGATCAATCAGCGCCAAACCGACGAAGGTAAACACAAGATTGGTGACGCCTATCCCGATCGATTGGAGCAATGCTGCCTCCTTGCCGAGGCCGGTCATTTCGAAAATCCGGGGAGCAAAATAGAGCACTGCGTTGATGCCGGATAGCTGGTTGAAAAAGGCGACCAGGAACGCGAGCAGGATCGGAAGACGATGTCGCCAGGTCCAAAAGGGGGCGCCAACTTTCTGATCGGCTGTCCGCTCGCGCATGATCGCATCGGCATTCGCTTCCCATTGATCCGATGACAACTCCGGTTCGATTTCCTTCAACACTTTGAGCCCGGCGGCCCGGTCGCCCTTGTAGCCGATTAACCAGCGAGGGCTTTCAGGAAGGCCTCGGCACATTATCGCATAGACAATGGACGGTACTGCGGCAATTCCGAGCATCCAGCGCCACGCATGCTCTCCGCCCAAATGGGAAATAAGCGCGTTGGAAGCGAAGGAAGCGACGATTCCCAGCACGATGTTGAACTGAAACATTCCCGCCAGGCGGCCCCGAAACGCCGGGGGCGCGATCTCTGCAATGTAGAGTGGCGCCGCAATTGTTGATATTCCTATGCCAATCCCGCCGATGAAGCGCGCCATGATGAACAGTCCGACGCCGTTGGCAAATGCGCAGCCCACGGAGGAAAGCACATATAGCACCCCAATGAGCATGAGAGTCGGCTTCCGACCAAACCGGTTTGTGGGCCATCCTCCAAACAGGGAGCCCAGAACGGTGCCATACAGCGCGGAGCCCATGGCAAGGCCATGCATGCCGGCGTCCAGTCCCCACAGTGCTTGAATGGTCTGTTCGGCACCTGAGATGACGACCGTATCGAACCCAAAAAGGAAGCCTGCGAGAGCCGATGTGATCGACCAATAGAGAATACGAGCCTTGAGAGCGCGTTGGTCCGCACGAGAAGTTGTTTGGTCGAACAACGGAGGCTTCGACAGGGTGTTGGCGTCTCTCATGAGATAGTTTTGAGGCTGGCGGGGGTAGTTGCGGAAGAAACCACCTGGCAGAGACCGGTGGCTGGGTAACAGCCTGAGAAGGTGGATTGGCGGTGAATCGCTCAATCTCGCCACTCTCCCCCATTTGGGGGAACTCACTCAATAGACGCACGGGCGACGGCAGTCGCTTGAACAAAATGTCCCGCATGGACACGCGCTAGCACGGAGGGAACCATCCGCAACTGATCATTGCCTCGATTGACCTCAAATAGATCCGCTAGTGGGGTGGCTATCCCACTGAGGTCCGTCCTCTGGGTGACTCCTCGATGGGCTTCGCCGAACTCCAAAAGCCGCTAAACGCGAAACTGGCGGGCCGTAGGCCACCAGTCCGCCCGTCGGGCGGAGTCGCTCCCGAGCGCTTGTTTTGAGTGGAGATGGTGTCCGCCATTTTGCACCAACCATGATGATAGACCTTGGAACTGAAACTGGCCGACCAAACCCGGGTTTTCATCTCCGCCGGCTGCCGGCCCGCGGATAATTGATCCAAATCGGTGCCGTCCATGAACGATCGTCGTTCTCTGGGGTAATGCGTGCGTAGAAGAATTCAGGTTGTCGCCTGCGCTTTCTTTGCCTGATGTTTGGCCACCGGATGCATTCAAACCGTCGGTTTGGCCAAAGGTTGCTTCCTCCGGCACGTATTGCGAGAAAACGACCTTCTCTGAGAGAAGGCCAACGGATGGTTCACTTGCGGGTCATTTCATCGGCAAATCGACAAGGAGCGCGAGGCGGTAGGGCAGCAGGATGTAGTTGGGTTCTCGCGTGCCGCGCGGGAGGCCTTGGTAGAGCAGGCGGAGATTTTGCGGATCGACCGTCATCGTCTCATCGACACCGTCACGCAGCAGTTCGCCGTGGCTGATGCCATCGCTCCAAAAGGGGCTCCCGTCGGCAGTGGTCACGTTGATGTTGCCGGCGAACGGCGTGGCTTCGGAACTGCCGCCGGGCAATGGCTGCCAGTCGCCATCGAGCCGGTCGGCCGTGAACGCGCGGTAGTAGCGGCGTCCGCCGTCACGAGCCATGCACTCGACGAGCGCGAGGAACTGATTCGTCCCCTTTAGGCGATAGACGCACGAGCCTTCGAAGAGATCGCTGGGATTCTTCTCCTGCATCACGACGACCGGTTCGCTGAATCCGCGCGGAAAATCCTCCAGGCGCGTGCGGCTGCGGTAGAAGCGGCCATGATCGTCGGGGAAAAACATATACGCATGCGTGTCGTCGCAGATGATCCAGTAGTCCAGCCAGCCTTCGGTCACACTCTTGGGCGTGCCTTCGAAGAAATTCTGCGGCGCGCTCCACGTCTCCGGTTTGCTCAAATCGTCCGCCGTCGAGAAGCGCGGCTGCGGCGACTGGAAGATCATATACCACTTCTTCTGCGGCCGGAAATAGAAGACCTGCGGGGCGCAGTTGTAGCCGGCGAGGTTGGGATTGTCGTCGAGGTAGAACGGCTTCGCCTGCGGCGCGTCGTCCCATGAGGCGAAGTTGAAATACGCCATGCTCCAGGCCCCATTCGTGGCGGCGGTGGTGGCGAAGATGTGCCAGCGGCCGTCGTGGTAAACGACGCTCGGGTCCTTCACCGCGACTATCGGATGCTTCGCGTCGGGCGTAGGAAAAACGAGCGGCCCGGTCGACTTCCATGTGCGGGGCGGAAGGGTCGCGGCGTGCGCGGGGATGGCTGAGACCGCGGCGAGCGCGGCGCCACCCAGGATTAGCGAGGCAAGAGCAAGTCGGGTTTTATTCATGGCAAAAGTCCGGTTTCAATGATGGCGCGGCCCCAGATCGCATAGCCTTGTTCGGAGGGATGCGTGCCGTCGGGCATGAGTTCGGGCGACATCTCGCCGTCGGGACCGATGAACCGGTCGCGGAGGTCGAGGAATGTCGTGTTCGGTTTCCCGGCGAACGTGCGCGCGAGGATGACATTGAGTTCCTGGATCGGGCGGCGCCAGCCGTCGTCGCGATGGTGGCCGCGCGGCAGCACACCCATAACGAGCAGATGTGACGCCGGACTCTTCTGCCGGATCCGATCACACACGGCGGCGATGCCCGCGGCGACTTCGGATGGCGTGTTCGCGCGGGCGTTGGACGTGGCGCTGAAGTTGTTCGTACCGAGGTTGACGATGACGAGCTTCGGGTGAAGTCCGTCGAACTCGCCGTGATCGAGCCGCCAAAGCGCGTTTTGGGTGCGATCCCAGCCGAAGCCAAGATTGAGCACGCGACGCGAACCGAATGTCTCCGCCCAGGCGCGGGGACCGTTGAGCCGGTTCGGGGCGCGCGGTTCGCCGGCCCAGAAATGCGTGATCGAGTCGCCAATGAGCACGACTGCGGGATCGATCCGCGGACCGGCCGCGAGCGCCTCGGCGTGGCGCGTCCACCAGTTGTAGCAATCGTCCTCGAGTCGCGGCACCGGGACCACCGCGGTATTGACGGCGGCGTCGATCGCGCGGGCGCGCGGCTGCGTCGCGAACATCACCTCCCCGTAAACCTGCTGCGCGATGCGCGCGGCGCCTTCCGCCGTCGGGTGAATCTTGTCGGGGAAGAGTGCCGCGGCGTCCTCGAGCGGCTGATGCAGGTCGATCAGCGGCAGCTTCTCGTCCGTGGCGATCTGCCGGATGCGCGGAAGAATCTCCTCCCGGAGCACGCGATCGCTGATGCCCATCGCCTCGGGAAAGGCCGGCGGCGGCAGGCAGAGGAAGATCTTAACCGCAGGATTGGCGGTACGAAATTCGGCGATCAGCGTGCGGTAGCTCGGGACGAAATCGTCGGGATGCGCCGCGATGTTTTCGGTTTTGGTGTCGTTCGTGCCGAGGGCGACGATGGCGATGTCCGGTTTCCAGGCGAGCGCGTCCGCGTGGGCCGGGCGCTCGTGATACGGATAACCGCCGTGGCGCATCAGACACGCGCCGCTGACGCCGAAATTCCGAACCTCCCACCCGGATCCGAGCAACCCGCCGAGTTGCGCCGGGTAGGCGTTGTGTTCCTTGTCCGGCATGAGATAACCGTCCGTGATGCTGTCACCGACACAGGCGACCCGAACCGGGCGCTCGGTCGCGCGGACTGCGACCCCGACGAAGCCCCAGCCGACCAAGAGGACGACGAGGAACGCCCGGTGGAGGAAGGATAGCGATTTCACGAGCGGAGCGGGATCAGACGGCGTTTGTCATTGAGCATTGGTCAGCACCGCGGCGTAACCGCCGGCGGGGGCGAGCGTGAGTTCGATCGTGTCGCCCGGCGCGACAGTGCGCGTGGAGTCGGCGATGGCCTGCGGATGCGTGGCCGACTCAGCAGTATCGGCAAAAGACCGCAGCTGCCAGGATCCGGTGCCGAGGAACTTCAACGGCACGCGCAACGTGAGCGGCGCGTCGCCGTTCATCGCCGCAAGATACCAGCGCGAACCGGAGCGACGAGCGACCACGACATGTTCGGCAACTTCGGCGGAAACGACGACGGTGTCGTCCCACACCGTCGGCAAACCGCGGAAAAATTCGACGCCAGTCTGGCCGCGGTAGTTGGCCGGACTGTCGCACAGGACGAGCAGCGGGCTCACGTAGACGACGGTTTCGGCCAGCTGACGCGCGCGCGTGCCCATGACCTGGGCCGGTGCCGTGACCTTGAAGTCGGCGTCGGTGCGGTTCAGAAATCCGCCGGGCGTGAAGTCCATCGGTCCGAGCAAGCCGCGGGTGAACGGCAGCGTGATCGTGTGGCGGGTGTCGCACTGCTTGCCGTCGAGTTTGTTGTATTCGTTGCCCAGGACGCCTTCCTGCGTGATGAAGTTGGGATACGTACGCGCGAGGCCGGTGGGCTTGTAGACGCCGTGGAGGTCGATCATCAGGTGATGGCGCGCGGCGCATTCGAGCAGTTCCACGATCCACTGCACGGTTTCCTGCGAGTCGCTGTTGAAGAAATCCACCTTGAGGCCGACGACGCCCTGCGCGGCCAGGTGGGTCAGTGCGCGTTCCAAACCGAAAGTTTTGATGTCGAGCGAATGGGCCCAGATCCAGAGGCCGATGTTGCGCTCGCGCGCGTAGGCGACGAGCCCCGGGACATCGATGTGGGGCTGCGGGTGCGTGAAGTCCCCCGACGGTTTGTTGGGCGGCGAGTTCAGGCCCTTGTCCCAAAGGGTCATGTGCTCGTACCAGAACCAGTCCATGACCTGATAGCGGAAGCCCATTTCCGCGGCGAAGTCGATGTACTCCTTGTGCGAGCGCGTGTCGCCGCGCGAGTAGACGCCGGTTTGTTCCGGCTGAGTGGGATTGATGCCGGTCCACCACGCATCCCAGGCCGAGACGCCCGGCTTGACCCATGAACTGTCGGCGATCTGCGAAGGCGTCGCCAGGGTGGCCACGAGGTCGTTGGTCAACAACTCGCCGGCGTTGCGCGCGAGCATGACGACGCGCCAGGGGCTCACGCGGCGGTCCTTGCCGACCACGAGGCCGTTGTGGTCGTTGCGCTGGGCGAGAGCGACCTTCGCACCGGGACGCGGCGTGCCGTCAGCGCGCGGGCCGGCGGCGCTGAGAAACATACCGGCCCAGTCGATGAGGTCGGATTCCGCGATGGCGGCATAGCCCTTGGGCAATTGCACCAGCAAGGGCAGCACGTGCGGCCAGGTGAGGCTCGAGGTGAGTTCGGTGAGGCGTTTTTCCGGATATTGGTTCTCGGCGCAGCCCGACGGATTGCCGATCCAGCATTTCAAGTCTGACGGGAAAACGAATTCCGTGAGTTCATCCGTCACGACATAGTCAACGAGGCCCGGTTGCGCGGGAATCTCGTAGCGGAATGCGACACCGTTGTCGTAGGCGCGGACGATCAGGTTGAGGCGGCGCGGGCCGTCGGCGCTTTCCGTGAGCTCGAGTTTGAGTTCCCGGTAACGGTCCGGCACGACACGACGCGGGCCGAAAGCGTTTTCCCATGTGCCGTCATGGTCGCCGCGCGCCGCGGTGGTGATGGTTGTCGCACGTCCGAGGGAAATGCCGCCGGCGAAATCCAGGCCGAGTCGCGAATTCGCGAGCGCCGGCTGACCGTCGAGCGTCACATGATACCGCAGGCCCCCGGTGTCAGTCACCACGACCGCGACGCGGCCGTCGGGCGAGGTGAGGGATTCTTCCTTCGCGAGCAACTGGGACGTGGCACTGAGGGCCAGCCAGAGGGCGACGGCGGGGGCGAAAGCGGAGGATATTTTCATGGGGTCGAATGCCGTGGGAGTTGTGTTTAAGTCAGGTGGACGAGGACGACGCCGTGCGGTGCAACCGGGCTATGGCGTGTCGCGGGTGAAGACGAAGGACCGCACATCAGCCACGGTCGCGTCCGGGATTTCCGAGGTGAACCGCAGATACACCGCGTGGCGGCCGCTGAGGTTGCGCACGGGGATGGTGAGCTCACGCCACCAGCCATCGCTGCCCGGTTCCTTTTTCACCGCGACGACGCCGATCCGTTCGCCCTTGTCCTGCGGGTCGCCGAGCCAGACCTCGATGCCTCCGTCAGCGCTTCCGTTGCGGAACTGGACCGTGAAGATCGTCTCTTGACCGGGAAACGGCTGGCCGAAGTCGAAGTATTTGTAGCCGACGACGCAGTCGTGCTTGTTGCCCGCCACCGGCTGCGTGCGCTTGTCGAGTTCGGTGACGTAGCTCCCGCCGCGGAAGACGCACGCAATGTCGGCCGGCGTGACGTGGTAGGGATTGAGGCTCTCCTCGAATCCAAGGGAGGTTTGCTCCACCCTCGAGATGGTGCCGTCCGCGGCGAAAGCAACCCGCTCGGTGCAGGCGCGACGCGAGAAGACCGTGTTGTTGGTCATGCGGTGATAGAAGATATACCACTGGCCGTTGATCTCAGCCAGGCCGCCGTGGATGTTTCCGCCATGAGCGCCGTCGCGCTGGCTGACGATGGCGCCGCGGTAGGTGAACGGGCCGGTGGGCTTGTCGCTGGTTGCATAGGCGAGGTCGATGCCTCGCGCGTAAACGAGATAGTAGATGCCGTTGATCTTCCGGGGAGAGGGGCCTTCCTGATAATCGAACGGCGCTCCGCGGGGAATGACATCCGTTTGGAACGTGCCCGGCAGGATGTCGGTCATGGTTTTGGGATCGAGTTCCGCCATGTAGGAACGCCCGCCGCCCCAGTAAAGATAGACCTTGCCGTCGTCATCCACGAGGACGCCGGGGTCGAAATATTGGCCCCAGCCGCCGAAATCGGCGGGAGCTCCGGCGGGGGCTTTGATGGTTGAAAGGACCTTGAAGGGGCCGGCGGGCGTGTCGCTCACCGCCACGGCGCAAGGCGATCCGACGATCTGGGCGAAGAGGTAGTATTTGCCATTCAACGCGACCATTTCCGGCGCGTAGAATTGGTTGTCGGAATACGGGATGTCGTCCTTGTGCCCGGCAATGTCGCGCGTGCTGAGCGCGATGCCATGGTCCGTCCATTCGTTGAGATTACTGAGCGGAGCCGACCAGACTTTCAGCATGTAATCACAAAAGCTTTGGGAGCCGGCCTTGTCGTGCGAACCGTAAAGATAAACCCGGTCGCCATAGACGCGCGGTTCCCCGTCGGGGATATGCTCGTAGCCCGGCAGGAATGGATTGGCGGCATGGAGCGCCGCCGGCGTCCCGGCAAGGCCGAGGAGGAGGGCGATGGTTTGTGCGACGGGCGCTGCGCGGTGCAGTCGTTTTTTAAACATGGCGATGGTGAGACCGAAGAAACGAAGCGGGTTTCATGGATTGGATCAGGCGGAAAAAAATTAAGCGGAAACGGAATCGTTTTGGACAAAAGGCCCCGTGATCGCGTCATGGAACGGCAATCAGGCGGACGAGCACAACGCCGTGCGGAGCGACCGGGGTCTCGAACTTGTCCTTGAATTCGCCCAGATCCTGCTGGCGCCAGAGATCGCGCACCCGAAAGCTCGTGCCGACGCGGGCGGTCGGCAGCGTGCCCCATGGGCCCCAGCTCACACCGATGGTCGCAGGGGTTTCGTCGCGATTAAAGAGCCCGACGGCGATCGAGCCGTCCTCGAGCGTCTTGGCATAGACGACGTGCCCGCGGTCGTTGCTGATTTGCGTGGCCTGCTTGCCGAGGGCATCCTGATCGATCGCCAGCACCTCGTCGTTGGTGAGCAGACCAAGCGTGAAGTCGTCGATCTGCGCGAGATCGCAGCCGAGCAGGAGCGGAGCCGAGAGCAGGCACCAAAGGCTCATGTGCGTGTATTGCTCGTCGGGCGTGAGCCGCGACGGATGCAGATTGGGACCCCAGCCGACGTGACCGAGGACGAGCATATCGGCATCGCTCCAGTGACCGGGGCCGGTGTAGGCGGCCCAGCGGTCCTGGGAGAAACCATTATGGCTGACGCTGCCCCACGAATCGACGATGTCGCCGGTGGTGCGCCAGACGTTGGCGAGACGCGCGTAGTCGGGAGCGCTGTCGTAGAGTCCGGTGTTCGAGAGACTGTAAACGATGTCGCGGCCCGTGGCGCGCAGGGCGTCCGTCATCTCGGCGACGTGCGGCACGTCGTTGGGGAACCAGTCGTATTTGAGGTAATCGACGCCCCATGCCGCCCATTGCCGGGCATCCTGCATGGCGAAGGAATGCGCGCCAAAAACCCAGTTGATCCAAGCCGGCTTCGCGTCGGGCGCTTTCGGGTCTTTGTTGAGATGATAAAACTCGTCGACGTCGCCGGACGTCACCCATGGGTAGGTTCCGTCGGCGTGATCGGAGGAACCGCCGACGTAGCCCGCATAAGTGCCGCGCCACGGACTCGAGTAGATGCCGAACTTCAAACCGAGCGCGTGGATCTCGTCGGCCAGGGCCTTCATGTCGGGAAATTTCTTGTTGGGCTGGATGGCGTTGAACGCACCGCCGCGCGGGCCCTGCCAGCCGTCGTCGATGTTGAGGTAGGTCCAGCCATGTTCGCGCAGACCTTTGTCAACCATGGCCCGGGCGGAGCTGAGGACACGCTCCTGGCTCACCGCGTCGCCCCAGCAGTTCCAACTGCTCCACCCCATCGGCGGCGTGAGCGCGATCCGGTCGCCGACCACGATGCGGAATTTTTTCTCCGCTTCGCCCAGCTCATTTTTGGCGCGGAGCGTCACGGTGTATTCGCCGGCGGCGGACACTGTGCCCGTGATCCGGCCCGTGGCGGCGTCGAGCGTGAGGCCGGCGGGCAGTCCGTCGGCGGCGAAGGTCATCGGGCGCCGGCCAGTCGCCGGAACTGCATAGAGAAACGGTGCGCCCGGGTGGACACCGAAGACGCCCGGACCGTTGATCCGCGGCGTGGCCGGCGCCGGCGGCGTGAGGATCGCCGGGGCGGGACCGGCAGAGGGCGCGTCGGCAGCGAGAGCGAGCGGACACGTCGTCAGCGAAACGAGAAGGGCAATTGTAGCTGGCAGTTTCATCGGAGGTTTAAACATAGGTACGTTAACGCGCGCTGTGGATGACAATCGTTTCCTCAGCGGATGCGAGCCCTTCGGCGCGGGCGCTGAGTTTGACGGTGCCGGCTTCGTGCTTGGTTTGAATAATCGCCTGGGCCAAGCCGTTAAAAGCGGAACGGCTGTCGGCTTTGTCCGGTTCGTGGCAGCTCGGGTCGCCGTTGCCGACGCCGATCAGTTTCGCCGGACCGCTGAGCGTGAACGCGATCTTGTCGCCCGCAGTCGGCACGACGCGGCCTTGCGCGTCGACGACTTCGACTTTGACGACGGCGAGGTCGACGTTGTCGGCCGCAAGCGCGGTGCGGTCGGGGATGAGCCGGATCGCTGCGGGCGCGCCGGTGGTTTCGATTTTCGTTTCGACGGCGACGCCTTTGCGCGTGGCCTTCGCGACGAGCTGGCCGGGCGCGTAGCGCACTTTCCATTCGAGGTGATCGAGCGGTTGCATGCTCTGTTTGCCGAGCGAAACGCCGTTGAGGAACAGCTCGACGTCGTCGCAGTTGGAGTAAACCCAGACGGGGATTTCCTGCCCTTCCCTGCCCGCCCAGTTCCAATGGGGAAAGACGTGCAGCACGGGTGTGTCGTTCCACGCGGCCTTGTAGAAGTAATACATATCCTTCGGGAAACCACAGATGTCCATGAGCCCGAGGTTGGAATTGATACACGGCCACTCGAATGGCCGTGGCTCGCCCTTGTAGTCGAATCCCGCCCAGACGAACCCGCCGCCGATGAAGTCACGCGTCGCCACCGGTGCCCACGACTTCACCGCCGGCTGATCGAAGGCGAGGGCGTTGAGTCCGTAAGCCGAGAGATAGCCGCGCGCACGGTCGCCGGTGAAGCTGTCCCAGCGCTCGGTCGCGTAGATGCCGCGGGTCCCGAGCTCACTGGCGGTCTCGGTGGCGATCATCGGTTTTCCGGGAAACAGCTTATGCATGCTGTCGTAGACGGAGGGATTGTAGTTGATGCCGATCACGTCCAATTCGCTCGCCATGCCGGCGGCGCTGTCGAAGCCACCGTTCATCGCGGCGGTGATCGGACGCGTGGGATCGAGTTCGCGCACGCGCTGTTTCATCGCGCGGATCATCGCGGCGGCTTCGGTCGAACCCTGAATCCACTGCTCGTTGCACATCGACCAGAGAATGATGCTCGGGTGATTGCGGTCGCGCAGCACGAGCGCGGAAAGATCGCGGTGCGCGATGGCGACGACGTCCTTCGTCGACTGATCCACATAGGTATCACCCAGATGGCGGTTTTCCGCGACGACGAGGATGCCCATGCGGTCGCACTCATCGAGCAGAAAGGGCGCGACGGGATTGTGCGACAGGCGAATGGCGTTGCAGCCGAGTTCCTTCAATCGCTCGAGACGCCAGGTGTGGAGTCGGTCCGGCACGGCGACGCCGACGCCGGCGTGGTCCTGGTGAATGTTCACGCCGTGGAGTTTCACGGATTTGCCGTTGAGGAAGAAGCCGCGCTCGGCGTCGAAGCGCACGTGGCGCACGCCAAAGTTCGTGGTGACTTGGTCGATGACTTTACCGGCGACGCTGACGGTGCTGCGCAGGCGGTAGAGGTAAGGATTCTCCACCGACCAGAGCTGGGCGCGTGCGAGCGGAATGCGCTCGGTGACGGTGAGGCCGGTGCTCACGCCGAGCTCGCGGATCGATGAGGCGGAAGCGATGACATGTCCGGTCGCATCGAGCACTTCGCTCGAAACGATCGCGCTGACCGGAGCGGAACTCGTGTTGGTGAGGTCCGTGTTCACCGCGACGACGGCGTCCGCGTTGGCGCCGTTGCCCGGATCGTCGACGTTCGGTGCAACGAACACGCCGTCGGGGGCAATGTGCACCGGATCGACGGTCACGAGGCGCACATGCCGGTAAATACCGCCGCCTTCGTACCACCAGCCGTCGTAGCGCGGATCGACCTGGACGGTGAGGATGTTTTCGCCGCCGGGAATCGCCGCCGCGGTGATGTCGAAACGCGAGCGCGTGTAGCCACTGTATTGGGTGCCAACCTCGTGTCCGTTGAGCCAGTAGCGGCTGTTACTGAAGACGCCGTCGAGCTCCAGCCACAGGCGCTTGCCTTGCGCGCTGGAAGGAATGTCGAGCCCCTTGCGGTAAACGGCCGGCTGCACGGGCAGTGATCCGTGCTGGGAATACCAGTCGGGGGCGCGGCCGAAAGCGGCGGCCGGGAACGGGTTCGTTGGCTCGAAGCGGCCTTCCACGACGTAGTCGTGCGGCACATCGACCCGGCGCCACATGCGGTCGTCGTAGCGCGGATCGGTCGCCCCGGGCGCTTCGCCGAGGTGGAAGAGCCAGTTCTCGTCGAGTGACTGGGTGACGCGCGGCGACTCGACCGCCGACAGGCGAAGGCTCGGCAGGAGCGCGGAAGCGGCCAGGATTGCGATGGTTTTTGCGACGGACGCAGCCAGGTGTATTTTTCTAGTCATCGTGAGGTGGGGAAACGACCTTGGCCGCGCGTGGGCGCGCGCTCATTTCGCCGCCAACTAAAGGTGCGTCTCGCTCTCCTCGCGGAAGCGATAGACGTACTCGCAGGCGACAGGCTGGCCGGCTTCGAACGCGGGCACGAACACGGCTTTCCTGAGCGTGGTGACGATCGCGTCTTGCAGCTTGGGCGGAATGGGGGTCTCGGACTTGAGGTCGGTCGCTTCGGAGACGACGCCGTCGGCGGAAATTTTCAGCGTGGCGTCGAAGCTGCGGATGTTTTGGCGGGCGAGGGAGCCGGGGCGGATGGCGTAACCGATGAGTTCCGGTTCGACGCGGCCGGCGGGGTGAGCGGCGATTTGCTCCGCAGTGCGAAGATAGGCCCGAGGACGCCATGAAAGTGGATTCGCAGGCTCAAGCAGCGTGACGAAGCCGGCGACCTTTTTCCAGAATTCCTTCACGGCATCCTCGTCGGGATCGAAAGCTCCGAACAGCGGCACGCCGTCGCGATTGAAGGCGACGACGCGGTAACCTTTGAGCGGGACGAATTTGTTGAGTGTTTTGAGCTGAGGCTGGTCGTCGAGTTTCACGAGCGACCACGGCGCCGAGCCATCCTTGACCGCGTCGAGCCACCCGGCGGACCGGTAATTGACGCCGTAACCCACGCACTCGATAAGACCGGGCGTGAGTTGCGCGAGCTTCCCCATGGGTTCCATCGAACCCCAGAACAGTTTCCACGTATCGCCCGCTTCCTTGTTGAGGAACAGGACAACCACGACGGCGGGCTCGGGCCGCGCGTCGACGAGGCACGGTACAAGTTTTTGCTGCTCCACTTTTTCGAGGTGCCCGCGCAATTCGGCGGTAAGCGCGCCGGTGGCATGAGCCCAATCGACGGCGCGGGGGGCACGATCCTTTACGGCGACGGTGAAACGCGCGAGTTCGCCGAGCGGCAGCGCCTGCACGGGCAGACACCGACCGACGGTCGGTCTTTCGGAGAATATCGCGAACGGCCCGAGCGCCTCCACGGCGTCGCCTTTGAAGGTTTTGCCCATGGTGTCTTTCCATTCCTCGCCGTGCACGGCGGTGGCGGACAGAAAGCTGCAGAGGACGATCAACAGCGTGATGGTGGCGAGAGCGCGAGTGAATCTTCTCATGGGGGTAAGGGGAAAGTCAGGCTACGCCTAGCTGCGCGGCGTGATCTCAAAGACGAGGGCGATGTCGTTAGGCACCGATTTCGGTGCTTCGATCGTCAACGCATCGTGGTCTTGGGACCAGGTGAGCTTTTCGTCGCTGCCGAGCAGCCGGACAGAGGCGATCGGCGCATCGAGAAGCGCGGCAGCGGTGCCGAGAGATTTGATGCTCGCGGCGGCTTTGGGCGCACCGAGAAGGTGAGCGTACACCGTCGCGCCCTTTCGCGTGAAGCGGATGTCCTCGGCGGTGAAGGAACTGCCCTCGCCTTCGTTGAAACCCGGGCCCTCCATGGGCTTCAAATTCGACAGCTGCGGACCCTCACCCATCACCTTCCACGGGCGGGTGCCATGAATCGCCTCGTGGTTGATGCCCATCCACGCGGCGATCCCCTCGAGGATGGAGATTTCGTCGGCATCGGGCGTGCCGTCACCGCGGAGCGGAACGTTGAGGAGCAGGTTGCCGTTCTTGCTCACGACGTCGATGAGCGTGTGCACGATGGTCCGCGCGCTCTTGTAGCCGTGCCGGTCGAACACTTGTTGGTTGTAATGCCAGTCGCCGAGACAGGTATCCGTCTGCCAGGGTTCGGGTTCGATCACGTTGCTGCGGCCCCGCTCGATGTCCCACACCATGCATTTGCGCTGATCGGGTTCCAGGATCTTGCCGAAGACCACGCCGGCGTCGCCGCGCCGGGCCTGGTTGCGATTGTAGAAATGCGCGGCGATCTTCAGGCCGGCGTCGCTGATCGGCCAAAGCGGGAGCGCCGTGTCATCGAAGAAGATGAGATCGGGCTGGTACCGGTCGATGAGGTCGACCGTGCGGTTGTAGAATCGCTCGCTGAACTGCCGATCGGGCGTGCTTACGCCGTTGTCCCAGTTCCAGCGGGACCAGAGGCTGGTCTGATCCTGGAAGTTCGGGCTGGGCGGGTGCCGTTGTTCGTAGAGATCCTGGGGGTCGTAGCCCTCCCACCAAGTGCCCTGGCCATCGGCCTTGGTGAGCTTGCCGTCGTACGGCACGCCGGCCAAGGGGCCGGTTTGGTCGGAGCCCTGGGCGGTCTCATACCAGCTCCAGGAGTGCGCGGCATGGACACTCACGCCGAATTTCAGGCCCTGCTTCCGGGCGGCGGCAGACCAGCCGGCAATCAGATCCTTCTTAGGACCCATGTTCACCGAGTTCCACGGCTGGTACTTCGAGTCCCACAGATCCATGTTGTCGTGGTGATTCGCCAACGCGAAAAAATACTGCGCGCCGACCCGCTTGTAGAGGGCGACGAGTTTGTCGGGGTCCCAGTTCTCGGCTTTCCAAGCATGGATGACATCCTTGAAGCCGACCTTGGAGGGATGGCCGTACAGTTTCAGGTGTTCCTGGTATTGCCAGTGACCCTGAAAATACATCTGCCGGGCGTACCAGTCGCCGCGCTCGGGCTGACACTGCGGCCCCCAATGCGCCCAGATGCCGAATTTCGCATCACGGAACCATTCGGGCACCTGGTATTGCTGCAGCGATTCCCACGTCGGAGCGAATTTGCCGGGGGCGACCGGCTGCGCCGCGGTGCTGACGATGATGGTCGGCTTCGCGTCACTGGGGATCGCGTGAGCGACCGGGGAAACGGCGGCGAGCGCGAGCCAACCGAAAAGAGTACGGAGTGATGTTGTTCGAGGGTTCATACTGACTGCTGGACGGGATTCAGGGATTTGATTCCGAATCGGTGGCGAATGGCGACGCAGGCAGGCCGGCACGGTTGAACAAGTTTCCTTCCGGGACATTGGCCCACGCGTAGCGCACGGCGACTGGAGCCGGGACGTCGGCGGCCGATACCTCGACGAGGCCACGGACGATCTTCGCTTTCGCGGGATAAAACTTCCTGTCAGCTCCGGCGATCGTGAACCCTTTCAGTTCGCCGCCCGGCGCGACCAGGCCGGAGCCGACGTGGCTGAATTTGAGCATCGCGTGCGAGCCTTCGATGCTGAGCGATTCGAAAAGCGGGCCCGAATATTCGATTTTTTCACCGTAGGCGACGGCGCGCGCGGCGAGCGCGAGCCGCTCGCCCACGGGCTTTTTGTCAACCGGGTGGATATCATTCGCATCCCCGACGTCGATCGTCACGGCCATCGCGGAGTTGGGTATCTTAGCCAGCGAGAGCCGCTGCGCTTCGCGGATTTCCGGCACCATCTCGTGGAACGGCGCGATCTGCACATAGAGAAACGGGAAATCCCCCTGCCCCCAGGCCCGGCGCCAGTCGGCGACGAGATTGGGGAAAATCCGGCGATAGAGCAGGGCCTGGCCGGAATTGGCTTCGCCCTGATACCAGATCACGCCGCGAATCGCGTATGGCTGGAGGGGCGCGATCATGCCGTTGTAGAGCACCGTCGGAGCGCCGGAACCGGTGGAGACATTGGCGGGCGGCGGCGGCGCGTTGTGAGACAGGAGCGACAGGCGGTAGCGCCACTCCCCGTCGAGCGCGACCGTCTGCGACGGGACGTTTACATCCACGAGACGCATCGGGTCGCCGCCGCCCCATAGGCCGCCATTGCCGCCGGTGTCGAGCACGCGAACCGCGATGACGTTGCGCCCGGGCTTCACGGTGCCCGCAGGCAGGCGGTAAACGCGGGGTTCGTTCCATACCGCAGTGCTCCCGGCCAAGCGGCCGTTGACCCAGGTGGAGTCGACGTCATCGATCGCGCCCAGGTGGAGTTCAACCTCGTGGCCGGCCCAGGACACCGGCAGTTCGAACTCCCGGCGAAACCACGCCACGCCATCGAAGTCGGGCACGCCCGCTCGCTCCCAGGCCGCGGGCAACTGCATCACCGGCCAGTAGCGGACCTCGAGCAGCTCGGCGCTGCCGGACCAATCGGAGCCCGAGCCCGGATCGTTCACCTCGAACCACCGGTTGAGGTTTCGCTGGAAGTCCGCGCGCGCCCGGTCGGGATCCCGCCGGAAAGATTCGAGACTGGCCAGAGCCTCCGCCGATTCCGGAATCCGCGCAATGCCCTCGCGGCCGGTCCACGCCTCCGCCGGCGTGCCGCCCCACGAGCTGTGGATCAGTCCGATGGGGGTGCCGCGCGCGAGGTGCAGCGCCCGGCCGAAAAAGAAGCCGACCGCGGTGAAATCGGTCGCCGTCTCGGGCGTGCACACGAGCCAGCGGCCCCCAACGCTGGTTTGCGGTTCCAGCGCCAGGCGCTGGGCGACGCCAAAGTGCCGGATTTGCGGAAAGTCCGCGCCCGCGACCTCGGCCTCCCAATTCCGGATCGGCTGCTGGCCCTCGCGCAGCCCGAGCTGGCGTTCCATGTTGGACTGGCCGCTGCAAACCCAGACTTCGCCGATCAGCACGTCGGCGATTTCGATCCGGTTGTTGCCGGTGATCGTCAGCACGTGCGGTCCGCCGGCCGGCAGCGCCCCCAGCTGGACGTTCCATTTGCCGCCGTGAGCGACCGTCGAGACGGTCTGGCCGGCGAGCGTGACCGTGACTTTTTCGTTTTCGTCGGCCGTGCCCCATACCGGAATCGGCACGCCCTGCTGCAACACGGCGTGTTCGCAAAATAGCGAGGCCGGCACGACGTCAGCGCGCGCGAGGCTCGCCGCGACGACAAGTCCGACAATTATGGAGTGTAAGGGAGGGATCCAGGATACCAGTTTCATCGAAAAAATAGGGTTGGACGCCATGGAATGGCAGCGGGGTAGAAGCTTCACACTGGGGGGCGGTCGACCGGCCATGGACATCGCTCGGTCGTCCGAGCTCAGTCGGCTCCCAAAGTTTCGACCCGGACCCAAGGGATAGAAAGCCAAATGGGCGCGGTCCCTTGACATGTATTTTGACTACATGTCATCGCGGACGGCGTTTGCTATTGTGGGCCGCACACCGCCCGCGCTTCGGCCGTGTTATAACCCCCCGATCAATCCCCCAACCGTCACGCTTTGTCGTGTCGTCATCCTATGTCGCCTGTCCGAAGAATCCTGCCGCAGCTGCCACTCATTGGCGCCGCGTTTTCACCCCGTGCAACTGCTGACCAATCAGCCCTAAACGCTGCGGATAAAATCGCGAGGCGAGTGGTTCGACCGCTCCGCTTCGTCTGCGCCCTCGCGAGCTGCGTGTTGGCGATGGCTTCGCCGGCGGTCGCAACGACCGCGATGCAGACCTACGTCGAGGCGATGCAGCCCGGCTGGAATCTTGGCAACACGCTCGATGCAACGCCCAACGAAACCGCATGGGGCAATCCGCTGACCACGCAGGCACTCATCCAGCAAATCAAAGCCCAAGGCTTTAACAGCATCCGCATTCCCGTGACATGGGACACCGGCGGCCGCGTTGGCCCGGCCCCCACCTACACGATCGATCCCGCCTTCTTGGATCGCGTGCAGCAGGTCGTCGACTGGTCGCTCGACGCCGGACTCTACGTGATGCTCAACCTGCACCACGATTCGGGCTGGGTAAGCAACATGCCGACCGACCACGACGCCGTGCTCGCCAAGTTCAACGCGATCTGGTCGCAGATCGCCCTCCGCTTCCGCGACCACTCGGACAAGCTCCATTTCGAGAGCATCAACGAGCCGACCTTCAACGGCGTGGATGGAACCACCAAGATTGCGCTGCTCAAGGAGCTGAATGTTTCGTTCTTCAACATCGTGCGCGGCAGCGGCGGCGGCAATGCCACCCGTCCACTCGTGATCCCGGCCGTGGAGACCAACAGCGGGCAGGAGTTCCTCGATGCTGTCCGTCAAACGATCACGGAACTGAACGACCCGAACCTGATCGCGACCGTGCACGACTACGGCTTCTGGCCTTTTAGCGTGAACATCGCCGGCGTGACGAAGTTCGATGGCGCGGCGTATGACTGGACGAAGGGCGGCATCGACCGGACCTATGATACGCTCGTGTCGAACGGCATTCCTGTGGTGGTCGGCGAATACGGGTTGCTGAGCGGAGCGCCCCAGCGCGGTGAAACGCTCAAGTACTTCGAATTCCTCACAAGCTATTACCGCTCGAAGGGAATGACCCATCAGGTGTGGGACGCCGGCCAGATGTGGAACCGCGTCACCAACAACGAATGGCGCGACCCCGAGCTGTACGGCTACATCGTGAGCAGCGTGGCCGGCCGCTCGTCCACCGCTGAAAGTGATCTGGTCTTCCTGCGCAGCGGCACGCCGGTCCAAGACACGGTCGTCCAACTCAACCTAAACGGCAACGCCTTCGTTTCGCTGACCAATGGCGGATCCCCGCTCACGCCGGGCGTCGACTACACGCTCGCGGGCGACGTCCTCACCCTCAAGGCCGGCTTCCTCGCTCCGTATGCGTCCGGTGAATACGGCGTCAAGACGGTGCTCGAGGCCAACTTCAGCAGCGGCATGCCGTGGAAACTCCACGTGCGTCACCAAGCGCCGCCCGCGCTCGGCGCGGCCTCCGGCACAAAGGCGGGCGCACTCGTGATTCCCACGTCGTTCAATGGCGACGTCCTCGCGACGATGGAAACCCACTACGTCGGCGCCCCTGGCTACCCGTACCCCGGTCCGGCCAACTGGACCACGTTCAAGCTGTATGGCGACGTCTATCAGCCGGACTACGCGAACAACACCATCACGATCAAGAAGGAGTTCTTTGCCGAGACGACCAACGAAGCTGTCGACCTTACGTTCCACTTCTGGAGCGGCAAGAAGGTCAACTATCGTCTCACCTTCCAGCCCGGCGGCGGCGTCATCGCGGACCCGCAGGAACTCACCATCTACGACGACCAGTTTCACGACGGCTGGGGCAACTGGAGCTGGACGCCCACGAACGAGAACAGCACGGAGCTCGTGTATTCGGGCACGAAATCCATCGCGATCGATGCGAATCCGTGGGCGGGCACCATGCTCGGCAACTGGATGCTGCCGCTCAACCGGCCCGACTACCGCACGCTCACCTTCTGGGTCAATGGTGGCACGGAAGGCGGACAACGACTCACTGTTTCGGCCGTGTATAACTGGGCCGGCACCGGCTCGAGCGTTCTCACCGATCCGTTCCCGGCCAATACCTGGACCAAGATGGAGATTCCGCTGGCCAGCCTTGGGGTCACGGACTCGTCGTTCATCACCGGCCTCGTCTTCTCGAACAACTCCGGCAACGTGCTGCCGCGGTACTACCTCGACGAGGTCCATCTCACGACGGCGTATCCCTCCTGGATCGTGTTCGTGAACGGCGCGCCCGCACCTGTCATCACGAGTTCGACCATCGCGAGCGGCGCCTTCAATTCGCCGTTCAGCTATGCCACGACTGCGATCAACAGCCCGACTTCGTTCAGCGCCGAAGGTCTGCCGCCGGGACTGACGATCGACGCCAATAGCGGTGTCATTTCCGGCACGCCCACCGCGGCCGGCACCTATCTGGTCACGCTGGGCGCGACGAACGCGGCCGGCACCGGTACGGAGACGCTCGCGCTCAAGATCGACACCGTGCCGCTCACCATCACGCTGCCGGGCGCCGGCCCTGGCGGCGCCCCGATCAAGGCCGCCTACGATGGCGCGCCCCAAGCGGTGGATGCCGTGACAGACCCCTCCGGAGTTCCGGTGACGATCACCTACAATGGAAGCACCACGGCCCCCACCCTCCCCGGCACCTACCACGTGGTCGTCACGTCCGGCAGCCCCAATTACACGGGGACCACGGAAGGCACGCTGGTGATCACCTCCACCGCGCTGGTCCGCCACGCCCCGGTCATCAACGGCGACCTGGACGGCTCGCTCCAGCTCCTCAGCGGCGAGTCATTCACCGTGAACGGCAACGGATCGGTTTCCTCCGATCTTCTGGTCCCCGGCACGCCTGCGGTGCTGAAGAACGGCAGCCCGGTTCTGGCTGGCGTGCTTGATGCCGGTGGCGCGACCACCCCGACCAACTACAGCATCACCCTCAATAGCGGATCCGTGGTGCGCTACGTGGTGCGGCAGGTCGACCCGATTGCCATGCCCGTCGTCACGGCGGCCGCAC
>DATCRM010000204.1:0-8605 GCA_036568985.1 Lacunisphaera sp.
GGGAGAAACCGGCGCTCGGGCTGGTGTCGTCGCTGGCCGAAACCATCGATGAGGCTGGCCGCGTGACCGGCCGGGAGTTTTCTCTCGTCGACGGCGACGCCCAGCGTCGCTACTCGGCCTACTCGTCGCCGGTGGTCACCCCGACCTACTCGGGCCGCCGCGAGGTTTTTGCCGCCGTGCCTTACCGTGAGCAGTTTTCGCTGACGGCGGATTTCGATTTCATCGCCCGGGCCGCCGAACAATACATCCTCGGTGCGGTACCCGAGGTGCTGTTGCACTACCGCCGGCATGCGACGCAAACCACACAGGAGCAGGCTGCGCTGATCGAGCGCCAGCGCGGACAAGTTCGGTTGTGTACGGCACGGCGCCGAGCCGGCCGGCACGAGGCTGCCATCGCTCCGACCGATTCAGCCGGAAAGCCGGCGGAAGTCGCGCTAACCGCCTCCCGCCGCGCGTACGCCGAGCGTTTTTGTACGCTCGCGGCTTTTCAGGCCCGTCGCGCGATTGCCCTTGGCTGCAGTCCGGTGATGACCGGCCGGGCCATTGCGCTGGCGGGCCAGGCACTGGTCGCAGCGAGCGGCGCGGAACGCAGTCTGGCCGCCCGGATGTTTTTTCTAGGGCCGGTGCGGGCCCTGACGGTGCGACCCGGTGGAAACGGGTCTATTCGGGCTGGCGCTTAAGCCGCCACCAAAGAGCTTTCAAATGCCGGAAGGCATGGAGGGGCCAGGCGTGACCCAGCCTCGCCTGGCCCTGCACCCACCAATGCGGCGGACGCTTCCGATAGTCCATGATCGCAGACAGCACGGAACGAAGATCAAATTCGGCGCAGAGACCGGCATGATGCTGTTCATAGTACTGATCGGAATGGGGCAGGGAACCCAACACCCGGACTTCGCGCAGGCTGGGTTGATCATGCAGGCTGCGGTAAACGGCGATCACTGTTTGTGCGAATTCCTCCTCGGGGAAAGCCGCCTCGGCAGCCACCGCCAGTGCGCGCCGGGTGAAGGCCAATACGGCTTCCTGAAACAGCCGGATTTCCGCAAGGTTGACGGGACCGGTGTCCTGCATGCTCACGATCCACTGGCCGTCGCGACGTTCGAGACCGATGGCCTGGCCGTGATCGGCTTGCGCCAACAGCTCGATGAGCACCTTGTGCGACTCCTCGCGCAGGAGGGGCAGCGGCGCGAATCGGTTGGTGTACCCGAAGGCTTCACCGGCCAGGGGGCGGATGTCGGCGGGCATGAGGCCGAGATAGAAACCCGTCAGGGGAGCCGGGGCCCGGCCATTGCCCAGAATACACTCCAAACTGCGTTGAATGGTGCCGAACCAACCCGCGTCAACCAAGGCAACGGGTTCACCCGCGCAAACTCCGGCGGCGTTTAGATAAGCTCGGGCCTGCGTGGTGCGGTGCGCCACCGCCTGCATGACGAGAGTGCTTTGGGCCGGATCGAGCAGCCAGTCGGCCAGCGCATTGCGTTCGACGAACGGAAGGTTCGCCGCGGGGTCGATCGCTTGGAAACGTGGGGGCAAATGGGTGGCGGCCCAGGTTTCATCGAGTCCAAGTGCGAGCAGGGTCTGGCGTAATGAGTGAAACGCCGCGGTCGGGGCCACGAGAGCGCGCAGAGCTTCAGGCGAGTTCATTTCGGCTGTGCCCGCGAAGAGAAGGCGCGAGGCCTGGAGGTAACGGCATTCCACCCCTTGTGGTTCGAAGGACTCGATAGCCTGCGCTATGCGCCATAAAATCTGTCCATCGCGGGCCAGAAAGTAGAGCCGGCGCAAATTCCGACGGCGCGCCTCGGCGAGCGTCCAGCGCACGAAGCCGTAGAACAACGGACCAGCCGCCGTCGCTCCGGTCTCCCACAGCACCTCGTCCCGTTCGCTGGCCGGTTTCAGTTCCAAGCGCGCCAGCCGCATGGCGCCGGCGAGCAGGGAGCGCCAGACCTCGGCGAACTCGCCCTCGGACCCCCGGGCCAGGCGTTCGCGCGGGGTCAGCCAGCCGAAGGTGAAATGCGTGGCGGAGAGGCCGAGCTGGCGGGGCTTGGCCACATCGGCCACCGGATGGTCGCCGGCATGGTGCCAGTGGGAAAAATCGGCGTCGGCCTGCTGCCGAACGAACTTGAACAGTTCGCCGGAATTCTTGTTGGCGCGGGCCTCGCCCGAGACGAACAGCCGGTCTGCGGACTGCATGACTCCCTCCCGCGTCAGCCATTCGCCGAGAATGGCCGACGGCAGGTACATGTCGGAGAGAAAAAGCAGTCGGCCAGAACCGCTACGGTTGCGAATTAGGTCTTCGCGGATGCGCGGAATGCCATGCAGGTGCCGCGATTCGATCGCCAGCTCCAGCGCCCGTGCTGCGTCCATGCGGGCGGGGTCCCAAGCCAGGCGCGCGGCCAGCTCCCGGTAGATGTCGTCGAGCAACACTTCCGTCCAGGGGGACTTTTTGCGCGCGGCCAGTTCGGCGGTCCAGCGGGTGCGGGCGAAAGTGACGGCATCCACCGTAATGAGGCCCTGCTTGCGCAGCGCGGACCCGAGATAGACAAACACATCGCGCGGATGGGCGAACGCGCGGGTTACCACCGTGTCGAACACGTCGTAGCTGATGGTGGGACCGCTCATCCCGCCTTGTCCGCCACCGCAAGCAGATTGGGCGTGAGAATCACTTCACGTCCGCGGGTCCAGCCAAGCTCGGCCACATAAACGGCCCGCTGTCGAATGCGCAGGAAGCAGCGCAGCCACCAGGCGACTGTGCGCGGGACCGGCAACCAGAAAAGAAAACGCGGGCGCAAGGAGAACTCGATGCCGGTGCAACGTGCGTTCTGAAACCCGCTTTGCTCGAACAGCGCGGACAGACTGTCGGCCGTGAAGCTCCACTGGTGGGTGTAGTCGTTGTGCAGCCAGAAGCTGGCAATGGCGGAACCCGCATTGGGTACGGTACAGATGAGCCGGCCGCCGGGGCGCAGACTGCGGGCGATGGCATCTAGAAAACCGGATTGGGCCTCGCGAGGGACATGCTCCAGGACGTCCATGAGCAGGATCACCGCGTAGGCGGCCGGTTTGTCGGCGAGGAACGCCTCGGTTTGCGCGACGTGGGACACCTTGAGTTGTTGTGCGCGGGCAAACGCCGCCTGACCCGCGTCGGTATCAATACCTTGCAGGTTGACATACCCCAGGCTCGCCAAGTCCTGCAAAGCATAGCCCCGGCCGCAGCCAACGTCGAGGATGGGAGCGTCGCGTTCCGCCGGCAAGTGCGGGCCAAGCATGCGCAGATGAAGCAGTCTTAAGCCGTTCCGGTGGGCTGGATCGGCCGGGTGATATTTGGCGTAAAACCGAGAGTAATCCAAGGTCATGTCCGGGAGGCGGGAACGTCGACGATGCTGCGGGGGTGGAACTGGTCCAGCAAAGCCCGCCAGCGCGGCGGTGTAAAGGGGATGAACAATCCGCGGATTTGGATGGCCACGCAGGAGTGCAGTGGCGGAAAAATGAAACTTGTGAGGATTCCACTCGCCACGTTGGCGAGCAGCAGAGCGGTGGCCGCCCCCACCGGCCCGAGGCGTGGCATCAACCAGGTACCCAGGAGATAGACGATTCCGACATGCAGCAGGGCTGCGCCAAAGTTGAGCGAGGGCGAAGCGGACAGCAGGATGAATTGCCAGCGGGCGGTAGCGTTCAGCGCGATCAGGCAGGCCCAGCTTTGCACGATCAGGACCGGTACGGCCTCGGCATAGGCCGGTCCGTAAAGCAGGTGGATGGCCAGCCAGCCGAAGCCGGTACCGCCCAGCGCGACGATCCAGCCCAAACCAGACAGGACATCAAACAAGGACTGCAACCGTCCATGATACTCCTCGACCGATCGGGCATGACCGGCTGCGAGGGCGGGAAAAAGACTCAGGGTAATCGCCGAGCCGGCGAACATCGCGAATTCGATCAGACGCACCGCCGCAAAATAGAAGCCAGCTTCTTTTTCGCCGAGCCATTGCCGCACCAGCAACTGGTCGAAGCGCATCGCCAAGCTCACGGCAAGGGTTGCGACAGCCATCATGGAGCCGCGTTGCCACAGGAGCCGCGCGATTTCCGGGTCCCAAGTCCAGCGGCCGCTGGGATAGGGGTTGTGGCAACCCGACCAAACGAGCGCCAAGGCGATGAAGGCTACATCGGCCACCTGCGCCCAAGCAAAGGCCATCAAGCCTGCATCCGCGACCACCAGCCAGAGTTTCAATGTCGCGCCCGCGCTTAACCCCACAAAACGGGCGATAGCGGTGCGGCGCGACTCCAGATGACGTTGAAACCAAAGATCGATTACATCCAGCGGTTGGAAGAACAAGCCGAACGACACCACGGAGATGACGGCGGCGTCCTGCGGGGCAAAAAAGACTGCAAAAATGGAGAGCCCGGCCGCGGTGCAGGCACCCGCGATCAGTCGCATCCGGAACGCCGTGCCCAGCACAGCGCCCGGCTGTTGCGCCCGGCGGATCAATTCGTTCACGACCAAGCCCTCCAGACTAAGATTGGCCAGCGCGGCCGCGATAGTGGATACGGCTACGGCGAAATTCAACCGGCCGAAGCCGGCGGGTTCCAGATGACGCGCCACCATGCCGAGCACGGTGGCGGTAATCGCGGCGCGCAAAACCCGCTCTCCTACCAGCCAGAGGACATTTTGCAGCGGGTGGCGGGGCGAGGACATGGCATGGATCATTGCAGTGTAGGGGTGGCAAAAGAAAGCTTTAGCTGTGAGCGGCGAATTTCCCGGCCCATTGCTTTTTGCCGGCTGGAGTTTTTCCCAATCCGTCCGCAACCTGACCTCGAGCATGCCCGGATACTCGATGCGCGTCGCCCTCGACACCAATCCGCTTTACACCAGCAGGGCCGGGGTGGCGCGCTATGTGCGGGGATTGCGCCAGGGACTGCACTCGCTTGCTCCCACGGATCTGCAGCTGCGGGAACTGGGATGGGCGGTGGAAAATTTCGGCTTTGTCCAGCCGGCGCGGGCGCTGAAAACCGCATGGCGCGAGCTGGTTTGGTCGCCTTTGGTTGCGCCGGGACCGATGCGGACTGTGGACTTGGTGCATCACACCTACGGGCCGTTAATGCCTTTCGTCAAGGGTCCCCGGCATGTGATGACGCTGTGCGACTTGGCATTGTTGCGCCACCCGGAGCGCTACCGGCCATGGCATTTGCGGGCGGGGTTGCGCCGGCTGCAGAGAGTGAAAGAAGCAGACCGGGTCATCTGCATCAGCCGTTTTACCGCAGACGAGGCGATGGCATTGCTCGGATTGCCGGCGGCCGGAATTGAAGTCGTGCATCTGGCCCCGGCGCTTGCCTCACAGGAGGAGGCGTTGCCGGGGCTGCCGGGGGAATTTTATTTATTCGTGGGCTCGCTGGAGCCGGGGAAGAACCTGGCGTTTCTCAACGCTCTCTGGCGCGAAGCCGGACCGGCGTTGCCGCCGCTTCTGATCGTAGGCGCCCGTTGGACCGGGGTAGCAGGCGAGGGCGCGCCGCCGCCCAACTGGATTTATCTGGGTCACCAGAGCGACAGTGTTCTGCTCGGACTTTACCGGCGGGCGAAGGCTCTGTTGTTTCCCAGTCTCTACGAAGGCTTCGGCCTGCCCCCCTTGGAGGCCATGGCAGCCGGCTGCCCCGTAATCTGTTCTCCGCGGGCGAGCCTGCCCGAGGTTGTGGGAGAAGCGGCCTGCATGGTTGAACTGGAGACGAGACGCTGGCGGCAGGCCCTGGAGGCGGTCGGGCGCGAGCTGGAAACGTGGCGGCAACGCGGTCGACAGAGGGCCGCGGGATTTTCCTGGGAGAAATGCGCGCGTGAAACGGTGGCGGTTTATCGCACGGTGCTGGGCGCCTGATCGGCTTGCCTTAACCATGCGGCGATGCGCGACCAAGTGTCATCAACCGTGACGCCGCGGATGCAATGCGGTTCGGAAAACCGGCAATAGTCATGGCAGGGCTTGTGTGGACAGGGCGCACCATCGATCCAGGCGGCTTGCGGATGGACGGGATGGAAGTTGGCCGCGAGCTGGGCGCCAAAGATGCTGAAGGTTGGCACGCCGAGCAGCGCGGCGAGGTGGCCGGGTCCCGAATCGTTGCCAATGAAGCGGTCGGCTGTTGCCAACGTTTCAAGCAGCTCCATCAGGTTGCCTGAATTTTCGTCCAAGACAGATACCCGCCAACCTTCATTGCGGAGCCGGGTGGCGATTTCCTCAAAGTGCTCGCGGCCCCACTGCCGGGTAGGGCGGGCCGCGCCGGCGTGGATCACCACATGGTTTTGGGTTTTCGATTTCTGAGTTTCGATGGGTGGCAGGCTCCAGCCGATATGGGTGGCAAGGGCCTGCCAATACGCGGCGCGATGCGGAATGGATGGCCGGGCCAGCGGGTCAGTCAGCAGCACGTTCGAGCCGGCGCGGGGAAAGCCCATGCGGACACTGGCGCCGGCGAGGCTCATCAAGAGGTGATCGCGCGGATCCGGGCGGGCCGATACCGCGGCGGCGAATCGCTGGTGCCGCAGCCCATGAAGCAGGGCAGACAGTTCGGGCCAAGGCCAGCAGTGCAGTTGATATTTTCCAAGAAATGCGGTCCACGGGGCGATGAAAGGAACCAATTCGACCTCAGGGCAAAACCGGCGAAGCAATGGTCCGGCGTGTGGCTTGGCGAGCAGCGTCACCCGCGCATGGCGTGCAGCGAGCTGGACAAACGGCATGGCCAGGGCCACGTCTCCCACGCCCCACAGCTCGACGACCAGCAAACGCGGTCGTCGGTGGTCGGTAGCGGCGGAGAAACTTTGCATGAAGGGGTTATCCTGTTTTTGTCAGCGGCATGGCAAGCCCCGTGGACCGATGGCCCCGCTTTCTGCCGGCTGCGCTGTGCGCGGCGGCGGGCCTGGCCGTTTTCCAGTTTTTCGGGAACGCTACCCGCGGCTACATCGACTCCGATTCGCTTTTCTACTGGTGGTGCAGTCAGTGGTGGCCGTTGGAGTCGGAAACGGGCCACGGCTGGTTGATCCTAGGGCTGAGCGGGTGGTTGTTTTGGCGGAATCTGCGTGCCAAAGACCAAGGACTAGGGACCAAGGACCAGGGACCGGGGGCGGCGGATCCGGCCAAGCGAGAATCAAAGATCGAAAATCAAAAATCCGTCGCGCCCCTGGGTGCGATGTTGGCCGGTCTGGCGCTCCACCTCCTTGGTTACGCTCTGACACAGGCGAGGGTTTCGATTGTAGGGCTGCTGCTGTTTGCGTGGGGTATGCTCGCATTAATGGGCGGCAAGCGGTGGGGACGGGCGGCGGTATTTCCGGTGGCGTTCATGGTTTTTGCGATCCCGCTCAATATGCTCGATACCGTCGGGTTTTATCTGCGGTTGGGAGTGATCGAGGTCGCGTGGCATCTTGCGCAGCTCTTGGGGATCGACGTCATCCGCAACGGCACGCAACTGATGGCGCCGGCCGGCGGCTTCTCCTACGACGTCGCGGCCGCGTGCAGCGGTATGCGGTCGCTGACCGCGCTGGCGGCGTTGTCGCTGCTGTTGGGTTACCTGAATTTCCGCTCGTGGTGGGTGCGATTGTTCGTCGGACTGCTGTGTTTTCCCTTCGCTTTCGTCGGCAACGTCGTCCGCATCTTTTCCATCATCGTGATGGCCCAATGGCGGGGCCAGGCCGCCGGGATAAAGACGCACGACCTGATGGGCTTCGGGGTTTTCGTGATCGTGCTCGGTCTGGTGCAACTGACGGTGTGGCTGCTGGAGAAATGGCAGGTTGGCGGGGCGCAGTCTTCGGAGGGCCGAGCTCCTGCGAGGCTGCCTTCCCACGAGGCCTCGCGGGAGCTCGGCCCTCCGGGGACGGCTTGGCTGACGGTGATCACGGTCGGGACTTGCGCCGGGCTTGTCGCGCTGGCGGTACATCGGCTGGATTCGATCCAGGTCAGCCCGCGCACAGGCATCAGGCTGGCGGCGGATGGGCGCAATCCGATCGAACTGCCCAATTATCTCGGGACGGTTTGGGAAGGGCAGCCGGCTGACGTCACAGCGATCGAGCGCGAGGTGCTGCCGGCGGATACCGGCTTCTCGCGGAAAAACTACGTGTTGCTGCGCGATCTCAACCAGCGCGTGTTCCTGTCCATCGTCCTGAGCGGGCGTGACCGCACGTCCATCCATCGGCCGGAAATCTGCCTGGTTGGCCAAGGCTGGACGATCACGGGACGCGCGACGCACGCGTTTCGCCGGCCGGATGACTCCAGGGCCCGGGTGCCTGCGACCGTGCTCAAGATTGAGCGGGAGGTCACCACTCGGAGGGGCGACAAAATAAAGGTACCCGCCTTGTTCGCCTATTGGTTTGTCGGCGCCGACAAAATCGTGGCGTCAAATACCGAGCGCGTGATCTATTCCTCCCTCGACCGACTGCGTCATCTGCAAACGCATCGTTGGGCCTATGTAGTGGCGCAGACTCTGGCTCCGGACGGGGACGAAGCGGCTCTCGCGCGATTGCAGGATGTGCTGAATGGGACCTTGCCTACGTTCCAAGAGACGCTGCCGGCGGCGTCAGGATTGTAAAACCGCTGCGGTCTGCGGTGTTGCCAACCGCACTGAGCCACCTACGGTAACGCACCAAGTG
>DATCRM010000205.1:0-2281 GCA_036568985.1 Lacunisphaera sp.
CCGCCGCGAAAGCGGTTGAAACTTTGTGCCGGGCTTGGGAGGAACTTCGCAATGAAGCGTGTTCTCGTTCCGTCTTTCCTGCTGCTTGCGCTCGGTTTTTTGGCCGGCTGCGCCTCGTACAGCGCCAGTCATCAGCGCAGCCTTGCGGACACACGCCGGTTTTTCGTCCTGAGCAACGCCAACGATAATCGCGCTCTCGATCATCAGATCGCCACCGCGCTTCGTGCCCGTGGTTTCGAAGCCGACACCGGCCCGCTCACCATGATGCCGGACGATGCCCAGGTCGTGGTTACCTATCAGGATCAATGGACTTGGGATTTCGGCGACCATCTGGTGTATCTGCAGATCAGCGTGCGCAGCCGCAGGTCACCCTCCCAACATTTGGCTACGGCGACTTTCAGCACGCGCCTGCCCACGCGCAAGCCCACCGATGGCATCGTGGCCGAGCTCGTCGGCAAGCTGCTCGAAAGCGGCAAACCCTAATTGCGACGAGCCGCCATCTTGGCGCGCCGAACTCCCCGCAAACGCGGGTTGTGACACACAAAGTATGTGCCGAGCGACGCTCTGGTCAGTTCTATGGGTATGCCCGCTCGCGCCCCCATGATTCGACTCCGCCGACACCTGGTGTTTCCAGCCCTTTTCTGGGTTTCCTTCGCTCTGGCCCGACCTGCGGACATGGCGGATTCCCTCGAAGGCGTCTGGGCGGGCACCGTCACCGCGCCGCAGGGCGACAGTGCGGCCATCGGGTTTGAATTTTTTCGGAGCAAGTCGGAGACGCTGGCCTTCCGGGTCTATTTTCCAGCCATGTCCCTGCATGCCGCGGCGCTCGGTATGCCCGTCGAACGTGACGGCGACAACGGCTTCGCCATCCCGCCGCCGCTGGGCATCAGGCTTCGCCGCGAAGGCGACCGGCTCACCGGCACCTTCGGCGACGATCGCCTGCCGCTGACGCTAACCCGCAACGCTGAACTACCGGCTCGTCCGGCAACACCTGAATATCCTCCCGCGCCCGCGCCCCTATGGAAATATTCCCTCGGCGCGGGTACGTGGGCTCCGCCGGTGGCGACCGACGACACCGTTTATGTTGGCACGGCTGACGGTCATTTCCACGCCGTGCACGCCGCCACGGGCGGCACCATCTGGATCTGGCCCGGCACGATCCCGATCGACGGTGCCGCGGCGTTCGATGCCACCGCCGTGTATTTCATGGACACGCGGTACAATCTGGTGGCGCTGGATCGGCAAACCGGGGCGTTTCGCTGGCGGACTCCCCTGCACAACGAATTTCTCGCCGGCCACTCCGCGCCCGACAACCCCACCTTCAATCACCGGGCCGCAACTCCCCTGGTGCTCGACGGCCTCGTTTATGCCGGTTCCAGCGACGGCGGGCTCTATGCCCTCAACCCCGCCACCGGTGGCGTCCTGTGGCGACACGAGGCAGGCGCACCCATTTATTCGGGCATCGGCGTTCACGAGGAAAACATCCTGCTCTTCGGCACGATGGACGGATCGGTCGTCGCCTTGGATCGCCGCACCCGGCGCGAAACGCTGCGGGTGAAAACGGGCGCCGGCGTGGTGACCACGCCCATCGTCACCGGCGGCCTGATCATCGCGGGCAGCCGCGACTACAATCTTCATGCCTTCAATCTTCGCGACGGTTCGCCGGCGTGGAAATTCTCCTGCTGGTTCTCCTGGATCGAATCCACTCCCGCGCTGCGCGATGGACTGATCTATTTCGGCTCGTCGGACTACGCGCGCGTGACCGCCCTCGATCCCGCCACGGGACGTTCGCGCTGGAGCGCACCCGTTCACGGCCTCAGCTGGGGCACACCGCTCGTTACCAACCGTCATGTCTTCGCCGGCACGGTGAATCAAAATCTGCCCGGCACCCTGATCGAGCACTCCGCCGGCCTGATGAAAATCGACCGTGCCACCGGCGCGGTTGTCTGGCGCCTGGTGTTGCCCAAGGCAGAGGAAGGTCGCTTCGCCGGATACGCCGGCAGCCTCGCCATCGCAGGCAACCGGGTCATTGCCGCCGGTTTTGACGGCTCGCTGGTGGCCTATCCGGTCGAGTAGTGCATCCGCACCGGCCTGCTCAACCCAGTACGGCCGCGCGCTCTGCCACTGCAAGCTCCCGCCAGCGGCCCGGCGCCAGATCTCCGAGGGAAAACTGTCCGATGCGCACGCGCACCAAACGCAACGTGGGATGACCGACGGCGGCCGTCATCCGGCGCACCTGCCGGTTCTTGCCCTCGACAAGTTCCAACGAGAGCCAGGAATC
>DATCRM010000206.1:0-5341 GCA_036568985.1 Lacunisphaera sp.
GGCAAGCGGCATCTCGAAAGGGACGCCGACGAAGTTCCGGGGCAGCATGTTAAAGATTCCCGCCGCGGCCCCGGCGAGGACCGCATTGAAAGCGGAAGGAACGGGCTCCGGCAATACTACAATCCGGAAATTAAAGACTTGGGGACCAGAGACCAAGGACCAGGGACTACTGACCACTGACTAGGGACCAAAGACCACCTATCTCAAATCTCAGATCTCAAATTTCAAATTTCGTGCCGGCTCGAGCCTTTGCTCCCTTCGCGTCCTTGGTGTAAACCTGCCCGGGTTCATTCGCTGTGGGTCCGATACCCCGGAGCTTCCGCCGTCGCCGGGCCTATGGCGGACAGGTGCTCCGGCTTGGTTGGAATGTAGGAGCCTGCTTGCAGGCGATGCGGAACGCCCGTTGACGGATCAGGTGCTGAATCGCCTGCAAGCAGGCTCCTACACCAGAGAGCAGTATCAGCGGGCATGATGAATTGGCGTTGGTTTGGTGAAATGCCCCGGAGCTTGCTCCGGGGATCTTTACTTTTCTTGTCTCTTCATGTCTTTTCTTGGCCAACGCTGCCTTCTTCCGAGTCTTTCGCCGACTTCGTTTCCCTCGCGAGAATACACCGCCGGCTCATCCATGCCCATCCGTGCGATCCGTGGTCAAACGACCTGTCTCCATGCCTGGGGCTTTGTTCTTCGCGCCGCGCTTAATGATAGAAGCAGATGAGCTCTGGACAGGCGAGGGAAGCGGCGGATTTTATTCCGACGCGACCCCCGCTCCATGCCCCCGCCTGATTCCGAACAAACCCGCTGGTTTGCCGAGGAAGTGCAGCCCCACGAATCCACGCTGCGCTCGTGGCTGCGCGGCCTGTTCCCGAGCCTGCCGGACATGGACGACCTCGTGCAGGAGTCCTACGTGCGCCTGATCCGGGCCAAGCGCGCCGGCAAGGTCGCCCACGCCAAATCCTATCTTTTCAGCACCGCGCGCAATGCCGCCCTGGATTTTTTCCGGCGGCGCAAAATTGTTTCCATCGAGGCCGTAGGCGATTTGTCCGACTCAACCGTCTTGGATGAGAGGCCCAGTGTGGCCGATGCCGTCAGCAAACAGCAGGAACTCGACCTCCTCGCGGAGGCCGTCCGGGACCTGCCGGACCGCTGTCGGCAGACGCTCACCCTCCGCCTCCTCTATGGACTCTCTCACAAGGAAATCGCCGCCGAACTCAAGGTTTCGGAGCACACCGTCAAGGCCCAGCTCGCCAAAGGCATGCGGCGTTGCGCGGCCCATTTCGAAGAACGTGGCTTGCTGACTCCGGCCGCTTCCCCTCAAAATACCGACCCGTGAAACCCCGCGACCAGCCGCTCTCGCCCGACCAAGAGGCCATCGAGGCCATGGCGGCGGCGTGGCTGGCCCAACGCGATGAAGGTTTGACCAGCGAGGAACAAAGCGACTTCGAACGCTGGCAGCAGGCCGACGCACGGCACGCCGCGGCGGTTGCCCGGCTGGAAAAAACCTGGACGGCGCTGCAGCAACTCCGCGAGTTCCGTCCGGCATCGCGCATCCATCCGGATCGCGATTTGCTCGCTGGCGCCCGTCCGGCGGCGCGGATCATTTCCTTTCCGGCGGTCGCGGCCATCACCGGCCTGGCTGCGGTGGTGGCGCTTGCCGCGTTCGTCTGGCGGTCGCATCCCGCCGTCACGCCGGCGCGGGAGCAGCCGGTCTATGCCACCACCGCGGACGGTTATCAGCGGGTGACATTGGAGGACGGTTCAATCCTCGAGCTCAACGCCAACAGCCTTGCGAGGGTGAACTACAGCCCGGCCGAGCGCCACGTGCGGCTCGAGCGCGGTGAAGCGCATTTCACCGTGGCGAAGAACAAGCTGCGCCCCTTTATCGTCCATGCCGGCGCCGTGGCGGTGCGGGCCGTCGGCACAGCTTTCAATGTCCGTCTCGCCGAGCGCGACGTCGAGGTGCTCGTCACCGAAGGCCGCGTGAAGGTTGAGAACAACCCCGCCGGTTCGGCCGCCTCCGACGGCCTGCCCGAGCTCGGGGCGGGGCAGCGCCTCGTCCTGTCGACGCTAGCGGAGCCGGACGGTGCTCCGCATGCGGCCGAAACTCTCCTCCCCGAGGCGATGCAGGCCAGGCTGGCCTGGCAGGGACCGCGTTTGCGCTTTGTCGAAACACCGCTGGCGAGGGTCGTCACGCAGTTCAACGAGCACAACCGGATCCAGATCGAGCTCGGCGACGCGAGTCTCGCGGCCATGCCGGTGGACGGCAGCTTTCGCGCTGAAAACGTCGAAGCTTTTGTGCGTCTGCTGGAATCCGACAAATCCATCCAGGTCGAGCGGATTGGCCAGGATCGGATCATTCTCCGCCGCGCGCCCTGAGGAACTCGTTGTTCTTTCTTTTTGGACGCCCCGGTTTCCACGCCATCCTGCCTCACGCGCATACTCACATTCTCCAATGCCCGCCCCACACACCCTGTCGCCTTTCGACCGGCTCAAGGCCCTGAGCTTGTCGAACGGGCTGCGCGCCACCCCTCCTCATAGAGGGGACTTAAGGCATCGTTGTCGGGAATCCCCTCTGGAGCCGGAACCATGCAGTCGAAGCGGTCGCATCCTCTGTATCGTTCTGCATCGAATGGTGAAACCCGGCCTCCGGACGGGTTGGTTAGGCGTGCGAGGAAAAACCGGTCCGGAGGCCCGGTTCCACCAGTTCCAACTGCATGACTCCGGCTGGAGAGAGTTGCCCGAAGGGCGGGGTGTGTAGTGAGCTTTCGTCAACCTGTGAAATACCCGCCCTAACGTTCCCCTGACAGTTCTGTTTGAGCGAGCCGCGCGTCCCTGACCAGGCGCCGGCCCACAACCCCCACATGACTTTTCCCGCATTGCTGCGCCGGCTGGCCGGCGTGCTCCTGCTTTTCATCTGCCTCCCGGCGTTCGGGGCGGACGAGCCGGCTCGAAAGGATTTCCGCCTGCCCGCGGGCGATGCGGCGGTAACGCTGAAGAAATTCGTCGAGCAGTCCGGTGCGCAGGTTGTCTATCTCGTCGATTCGGTTCGCGGCGTGACCACCAAGGCAGTTCGCGGCAAGCTCGCCTCTCGCGAGGCCTTGCGGCGCATGCTGGCGGGCACGGCGCTGACCGCGCTGGAAGATACCCGGACCGGCGCCCTCACCATCAGTCGCGGCGAACCACCCGCAATCCGGAAGCCGGCGTCGCCGCCCGCCGCCGCCCCGCCATCTGGCGCCGATGAGGTGCTGACGCTGAGCCCCTTCGAGGTAAATGCCAGCCGCGACGAGGGCTACGGTGCGTTGCAGTCGAATACCCTGACCAGTTTTCGCATGGACCTGCTGAAGATGCCCGCGACGGCGCAGGTATTCACGCAGTCGTTCATGGACGACATCGCCGCGACCTCGATCGAGAACATGCTCGTCGATTACTCGGGGACTGTCGGCTACAATCCGAACAACGCCGCCGCAGCTCTCGACATGACCGGCGATCGTAACGGCGCGCAGGGGCTCGGGATTCGCGGCCTCCAGGCCAGCGGCGTCAAGCGCGACGGGTTCCTTGGCATGAAGAACAATTCCCGCACCACGACGGGCAACACGGATAATTTCTCGGTGGAGCGCGTCGAACTCATCGAGGGCCCGCAGTCGCTGCTTTATGGCGCGGTCGGCGGCGGCGGCGTGATCAATGCGGTCTCCAAGCGCGCGAATTTCCGGGCGCGACAGGGGTTGATCCGCTTCGCAATCGACAACCACGGCGACAAGCGGACGACCTTCGACTATGCCCGCGGCCACGACCGGTTTGCCGTTCGCATTGCCGGCGTGCACGGGAAAGGCGCCACCGAGCGTTTCAACCTCAGCAACCAGCACGATTTTGAGGGGATCTACGCGCAGGTTGCCTACCGTGTGACGCCGAAGATCACCCTGCGGGTGCTCGGCGAACGCAACAGCACCCTCGCGGTCTTCAACAACGATCCCAACCTCGATGCCTTCCTGCCGGCCGACGACGCCCGCCGGGGACAGAATTCCCGTTACCTCGTCCTTACTCATCAACTCGACGGTGTGGCCACGGTCATCGATGGCGGGTTGGACTACGCGAACTTCAGTTCGCTCTCGGGCTGGTGGCAGAGCGAGAAGATCAAGAACGACTACGTCAGCGCGGTCCTCGAGGCGGAACTCGGCGCGGGTTTCTCCGCCAAGATCATCGGCATGTACAGCGAGACACTCGACCAGCGGGCGAATGCCGTGAACACCAAGAGTCTGTTGCCCGCGCTCACGGGTGGAAATCCGTTCAACGCCACGGCCATCCAGCTGACCAACGCCGGCTACAACGAGCAACAGGACCGGAGCAAAGGCATCCAGTTCACCCTGCTACACCAGCGCGACTTCACGCTCTGGGGGCTCGCGGGCCGCTCTCAAACGGCGCTCGGTGCGGAGTTCAGCCATCAGGGTCCGGCCTTTGCCAGCAGCGGTTACGACACGAAATATTACCAAGCCGACGCCAACTGGGACGTAGTGATCAATCCCGCGCTGACCACGGACTACGGGCGCATTCCGATGCCGGCCCAATACTGGACGGTGCAGTGCGGCATCCCGACCGAGCCGCTCTTCAATCCCTACGCCGGTCGCGTCACGGTGGGTGGCGTGAACTACGTCGCCCAACACCGCATCCTGTATGATTCGGGCCGGTCCACCGCGGGTAACCCGCCCGGCCTGATTCCCAACGCCCCCACGGCGGCGAATCCGAACGGGTTCTCCGGCAACTGGAATCCGGGGGGAGACACCTCCAATCGGCTGCTTTATCTCGCCAACGTAACCGATTGGTCCGACGGACGCGTGACCACCGTGGCCGGTGTGAGTGTGAATACCTTCGATACCGTCAATTTCGGCCCCACGTCCACCGGTCCGCATTTCACCATTCTGCCGAAACACGATTATTGGGGTTACACGGTGGGCGCCAATATGGCCATGCCCCGACTCTCCGGTCTGCGGGCCTACGTAACGGTCAGCACGGCGGGTTTTCCGGGCGGCACGACCCGGGATTACTACGGCCAATCCCTGAAGGTGCCTGAGGCGCGGTCGCCGCAGCCCGAAATCGGCCTGAAGTGGAATTCGCCCGACGGCCGGTTCATCGCGCAGCTCTCGTACGACCCGGCGACTTTGGTGCGAAACGAAACGCAGAACGCCGGGCTCGATTATTTCAACGCGGTCAACCCGGCCGGCATCAATGGACGCCACAATGGCGGCGACCAGTGGATCAACCTCGACCGCGAGGCCAGCGCCGCCGGCCTGGTGATCACCGCTGTGCCGACTCGTTCGTGGCGCGTCCGGTTTTCCGCCACCAAGCTCGA
>DATCRM010000207.1:0-22335 GCA_036568985.1 Lacunisphaera sp.
CATCACGCCGATAAAGCCGCCGTGACTGGCCATGCCGCCTTCCCACACGCGGAACAACGCCAGCGGCTCCGCCAGCAGGGTATGCGGCTGATAGAAGAGAAAATAACCCAGCCGGCCACCGACGAGCACGCCGGCAATGAGGTAAGTCATCAGGTCGCTGATCGCATTCAGCCCGAAGGGCGACCGCCCTGCGCGATGATATCGGTGAAACAGCCAGGCCGCGCCGACGAAGCCGAGCAGGTAGGCCAGTCCATAGTAGCGAATCCCAAACGTTTCATTGAACCGAATCAGAAAGGGGTGGGGAGTGTGTTCCAAAATGGCGATCAGGGGCAGGCCGTGCATGTGGCATGTTAGGAGAGGCGGGCGACCGCCGAACACAATAACTTTTCAGGCGCGGAATCGCGGCTTCTGCTGCTTGATCGTGACCACTGTTTACTTGCCCGGCAGGGCCTGCGCTGGCTTCGTGGGTTGATGAGCGTGCTTCAAACCACACCCCTTAACGCGTTTCATCGCCGGAATGGCGGACGCATGGTGGATTTCGCCGGCTGGGACATGCCGGTTCAATACCGGAGCATCCTCGAAGAGCACAAGGCCGTCCGGCAGCGCGCCGGCCTCTTCGATGTGAGCCACATGGGCGAGGCCGATGTGAAGGGTCCTGAGGCGCTCAAGTTTCTCCAGCACTTAGTCAGCAACGATTGCAGCAAGCTCTTTCCCGGTCGCGTGCTCTACACGGTGATGTGTTATCCGACGGGCGGGGTGGTCGACGATTTGCTCGTCTACATGCGAGGGCCCGATGACTACTTTCTCTGCATCAATGCCGGCAACATTGCCAAGGACATCGCCTGGATGCAGGAACAGGTCAGAGGTTTCAAATGCACCGTGACCGACCGCTCCGCCGACTACGGCCAGCTCGCCATTCAGGGGCCCAAGGCGATCGAAATCGTACAAACCCTGACCAAGTCTGCGCTCTCCGGCATCAAGTATTACCACTTCGCCGACGGCGAGGTGGCCGGGATCAAATGCATCATCAGCCGCACCGGCTATACGGGCGAGGATGGCGTGGAACTTTATTGCCCGGCGGGCGAGACCGAGCGCCTCGCCGAAGCCGTGCTGGCGGCGGGCGCGCCGCTCGGGCTGGAACTGACCGGGTTAGGCGCGCGCGATTCGCTCCGGCTGGAGGCGGGATTTCCGCTCTATGGCCACGAAATTACCGACCAAATCAATCCGATCGCGGCGGGACTGGGCTGGGTCGTGAAGTTCGACAAGGGTCCGTTCATCGGTTCGGACGTGCTCCAGGCTGAGAAAACAAAGGGCCCGGCGCAGAAGGTCGTGTTCTTCAAGACCGGTGATCGCCGCATCGTGCGGGCGGAGTCGCCGGTGCTGAATCCCGTGGGTGCCACGGTGGGACGCGTGCTCTCCGGCACGTTGTCACCCGTGCTGAACGAGGCCATAGGTTCGGCGCTGATCGAGGCGCCGTCGGCCGCTGAGCCGCTGACCGTGGACATCCGGGGCACAAAGTTGAATTTGCATCTGGTCAAGCCGCCCTTCGTGTCCCTAAAGAAATGCTAACCATTTTCACTGTATGAACAACATTCCCGCCGATCTGAAATACGCCAAGTCACACGAGTGGCTGAAACCCGCCGCCGATGGGACCGCCCTGGTGGGCATCACCGATTACGCCCAGAACAGCCTTGGCGACATCACCTTTGTCCAACTGCCCAAAGTCGGCGCGGTGCTCAAAGCCGGTGAAACTTTCGGCGTGGTGGAATCCGTGAAGGCGGCTTCGGACATTTATGCGCCCGTGGCCGGCACGGTGCTCGAGGTCAACAGCGCCCTTGAAGCCAACCCGGAAAAAGTGAACGGCGCTCCTTATGGAGACGGCTGGATGTTGAAGCTGAAACTGGCGAATGCCGCCGATGCCGCCGTCCTGCTGAGCGCAGCCGACTATTCCAAGGTCGTCGGTTGATTGTCACTTGCACCGGGGTTGTTCCTGACAAGTGTGTGAGGCTGTATGCCTACCCCGTTTCGTCAGGCGGTGCTGCTTGCTTGCATCCTGCCTGGCTTCGTTTTTTCCGCCTGCAGTAAGAACAACGCCACGCCGGCGGCCAAGACCGCGGCGATCCAGCGCCAGCCGGTGGAGGTGGTGCAGGTGGCGCGGCGCGACCTGAAGGAGTCGTTGTCGCTGGTTGGCTCACTGGCGCCCAATGAGACGGCGCAGATTCGGGCGGAAATCTCCGGACTGGTGCGGGCGGTGTTGTTCGACGAGGGGCAGAAGGTCGTCAAGGACCAGCTGCTGTTGCGCATCGACGACGCGGAGCTCCGGGCCCAGCTGGCCCAGTCCGAGGCGCGTTTCCATCTGGCCGAGCTCAATCTCAAGCGCAGTGAAAATCTGACCGAAGCGCGATCCATGTCACAAGCCGAGGCGGATCGCACGCGGTCCGACTACGCCGCGGCCGAGGCCGAACTGCAATTGCTGCGGGTGCGCCTCGCGAAGATGGAGATCAAAGCGCCCTTCGATGGTATCGCGGGTGCGCGCATGGTTTCGCCTGGCGATTATGCCACCGCGGCCACACCGATCACAACGATCGACGATCTCAGCCGGATGAAGGTGGACTTCCAAGTGCCGGAGCGTTTTGCCGACCGCGTCAAGCCCGGCTCGGCGTTTACGATGCGGGTGCAGACGCCTTCGGGCGAGGTTCGAACCGCGGGCGAAGTTTATTTCATTTCGTCGGTCATCGACCGCACCACCCGTTCGAGTCAGGTCAAAGGCTTCCTTGCGGACCACACCGCGGGCCTCAAGCCGGGGATGTTCGCGAACATCGACATCGTGCTACAGGTCCGATCCGGTGTTCTGACCGTGCCAGAGGGGGCGATTCTCACGGATTCCACGGGGCCGCAGGTGGTGTTGGTCAAGGACAAGGACGGCGAAAAGATTGCCGCCATGGCCCGGGTGCAACTCGGTCTTCGGGAAAAGGGTTTTGTCGAAGTCACGCCGGTTGCACCTTCTACCCTGACCGAGCAGGACACGGTTGTGGCGTCGGGGGTCGGGGCGCTGGTGCTTTACGACGGGGTGAAACTTGAGCCCAGGCCGCTGCGCGCCGAGTTCCGTCTCGGGGATTGAGCCATGATTCTTTCCGACGTTTCCATCCGCCGGCCGGTCGTGGCCCTCGTGGCTTCCATCCTGGTCGTGCTCATTGGCGGGCTCAGTTTCGCCAAGCTGCCGGTGCGGGAGTATCCGCTGATCGATTCGCCGGTCGTCTCGGTCAGTACCAGCTACCGCGGGGCGTCGGCCGAGGTTATCGAAGCCAAGATCACTGAACCGCTCGAAAAGGAAATCGCCTCCATCGACGGCATCCGGGTGATCCGGTCCAGCTCCCAGGAAGAGGAATCGCGCATCACCGTCGAGTTCGGACTGACCCGCAGTGTGGACGAGGCGGCCAACGACGTGCGTGACCGCGTCAGCCGGGCGCGCGGCCGGTTGCCCGACGAGATCAATGAGCCCGTGATCACCAAGGCCGACGCCGATTCCTCGCCGGTCATCACGCTGGCCTTCAATTCGGAACGCTACAGCCGCTTGGAACTCGTCGAACTCGTCGAGCGCATCGCCATCCAGCGTCTTCAGACCATCCCCGGCGTCGGCACGGTCGGCGTGCGCGGTCCGCGTTACGCCATGCGACTATGGGTGGATAGCGACCGGCTGGCCGCCCATCAACTCACTGTTGGCGATGTCGAGAACGCCCTGCGCCAGCAGAACGTCGAAATTCCCGGCGGACGCATCGAGTCGAGCTCCCGCGAGTTTCCCGTCCGCATCGAGGGGCGGATGACGCAGGTCGCTGAATTCGAAAACCTCGTCCTTGCCACCCGCGGAGGCTATCAGGTCAAGTTCAGCGACGTTGGCCGTGTGGAGCTCGGTGCGGAGGAATATCGTTCCGAGGCCTATTTCAAAGGTCGGCCTACCGTCGGCGTGCAGGTGCTCCGTCAGGCACAGGCCAATGTGCTGGATGTGGCCAGCGGAGTGAAGGCCATGATTCCGCTGATCAAGGCGGATCTGCCTGACGGCATCAACGTGGACGTGGGCTTTGACAGTTCTGTGTTCGTGGATCGTTCGGTGCACGAGGTCTACAAGACGCTCTGGGAGGCCTCGGTGCTGGTCGTGCTGATGATCTTCCTCTTCCTGCGCGACTGGCGCGCGACGATGGTGCCGCTCGTGGCCATTCCCGTATCCATCATCGGTTCCTTTGCCGTCATGAGCTGGATGGGTTTCACGATCAATACGCTCACGCTGCTGGCGCTGGTGCTGGCGGTGGGGTTGGTGGTGGACGATGCCATCGTCATGCTCGAAAACATCTACCGTCGCATCGAAGAGGGCGAGGGGCCGATCCACGCAGCGATCTTCGGCGCCCGGCAGGTGGCGTTTGCCGTCATTGCGACCACGCTGACGCTGGCCGCCGTGTTCCTGCCCGTGGCGTTCCAGTCCGGTCAGACCGGCCGGCTGTTTTTCGAGTTCGGCATCACGCTGGCGGTGTCGGTGCTCGTGTCGGCCTTTGTCGCCCTCACGCTTACGCCGATGCTGTGTTCTCGCGTGCTGAAGGCCAAGGTGGTGGCGGGCAAGGCGCAGCACGGCTGGTTCTATGAAAAGACGGAGCCGTTTTTCGTCTGGCTGAATGGCTGCTTCGAACGGACCTTGCGCGGCGCCTTCAAGGTGAGGCCGATCGTGCTGCTCGCGGCGTTGTTTTTCACGCTTGGCGGACTGGCGCTTTACACGCAGCTCCAGCGCGAGCTTACCCCGCTCGAGGATCGCGGCATCTTCACGGCCAATCTGATCGCGCCGATCGGGGCCACCCCCGAATACCTGCGTCTCTACTCGGTGGATATGGAGCAGATGATCCTGAAAATCCCGGAGATCGACCGCACTTTCCACCGCACGGGCGACGGCGGCCGGGCCTTTGTCTTTGCCACGCTCAAGCCTTGGGAAGAGCGCACGCGCAAGACGCAGGAAATCGTGGCGGAACTCCGGCGCAATTTCCAGAAGCAGGTCACCGGCGGGCAGGCAGTAGCCAATCCCGTGCGCCCCTTCAGCGGCGGCGGCCGGGGCGGCGGTGGCGGTGTCCAGCTGGTGTTGCTTGGGAGCGATTTCAATGAACTGCAGCGCATCGGCGGCGAATACCTGAAGGCCATGCGCGAGAGCGGACAGTTCATTCAGCCGCGCGTGGATCCTTCGCCCACCAAGCCCCAGCTCGACGTGAAGATTGACCGCGCCAAGGCCGCCGATCTGCGAGTGCCGATCAGCGCCATTGCGTCGACCCTCGAATCCTTGCTGGGTGGGCGGCGGGTGACCGAGTTTCAGCGCGGCAACCAGCAGTACTATGCGATCGTGCAGGTGACCGATGAGAACCGCGCGACGCCCAGCGATCTCTCCCGTCTTTATGTGCGTTCGTCTGACGGCGTGCTGGTGCAACTGAGCAACGTCGTCAGCTGGTCCGAGAATACCGTGCCGGAGAGCTACCCGCATTTCAACCGCCTGCGTTCGGTCACCGTCTCGGCGCAGACGGCCGAGGGTCGGACCATCGGCGACGGCGTGGCGTTTCTGAATGGGCTCAGCGCGACCGCGTTGCCGGCCGGTTACACCTACGCGTGGGACGGCGAGACTCGCGAATTCGTCGAGAGTGGCAACGACACATTCATTCTCTTCGGCCTCGCGCTCCTGTTCACCTTTCTGATCCTAGCGGCCCAATTCGAGTCGTGGATTCACCCGGTCACTATCTTCACCGGCGTTTTCATCGCGGTCGCCGGCGGCCTGCTGGTGCTTTATTGCACGCGTTACTGGGGTGTGCCCATGACCGACAACCTCTTTTCCCGTTTCGGACTTATCATGCTCATCGGCCTGGTGGCCAAGAACGGCATTCTCATTGTGGAGTTCGCCAATCAGCTTCAGGTGGAGAAGGGCGAAACCGCCCTGGAGGCAGCGTTCGAGTCGGCGACGATCCGTTTCCGCCCAATCCTCATGACCTCGATTTCCACCGTGCTGGGAGCAGTGCCGATCGCCTTCGCCCATGGCGCGGGCGCGGAAACGCGCAACCCGATGGGCATTGTTGTCGTGGGCGGTCTCATGCTTTCGACCCTGATCACCCTCTACGTCATCCCGATCGTTTATGTGCTCATGGATCGCCTGTGCGTGAAATTCACGGGACACTCCAGTGCTCACGGTCTGGTCAAGGCGGCGGAGATAGAGCGCGAAACCGAGGCTGCCGCAGCCGGTGCGGCGGCGCATTAAAGAGATGGAGGCGGGACTATCAGTCCCGCTAGGCATGGACTGTGAGGCTCGCAATCCGCGGGACTGATAGTCCCGCCTCCAAGCTTACGCAGAGGCTACCTGCGTTCCATTGGGATACGAAAAAGCCCGGCGGTTAAGCCGGGCTTGGGGGAATCGAAGTGCGTCCGGGATTATTCGGACTTGCCGGATTTGGCAGCTTTCTGGCGGGCGGCGTTGTTGAGGATCCGCTTGCGCAGACGCAGATTCTTCGGCGTGACCTCGAGGAGTTCGTCCGCGGCGATATACTCGATCGAGCGCTCGAGCGAGAGTTTGGTCGCGGGGGTGAGGCCCGCGGCCACGCCTTCGCCCTGGGAGCGGAAGTTCGTGAGCTTCTTTTCGCGGACGGCGTTGATGGCGATGTCCTCGTTGCGGGGATTCTCGCCGACGATCATGCCTTCGTACACCTGCTCGCCCGGGTTGACGAACAACTTGCCGCGTTCCTGGCACATGACCAGGGCGTAGGAGGTGGTCTCGCCGGCTTCGGTCGCGATGAGGGTGCCGGTGATGCGGGTGAGCACCTCGCCGGCGTAGGGGCCGTATTCCTTGAAAAGGTGGCTGGTCACGCCGCGACCGCTGGTGGCGTTGACGACGTCGATTTCCATGCCGATGAGGCCGCGGGTAGTGATGACCGCTTCGATCATCGTGGAGTGCTGGAGTTTCTCCATGTTGGTCAGGCGGCCCTTGCGGTTGGCGAGGTTCTGCATGACAGCGCCGACGCACTCGTCGGGGACTTCGACCCATACGGTCTCGTAAGGCTCGAGACGCTCGCCGTTCGGACCGGTCTGCTCGATCACGGTCGGGCGGGAGACGAGAAGCTCGAAGCCCTCACGGCGCATGGTTTCGACGAGCACGGCGACCTGCATGGCGCCGCGGGCCTTGACGTTGAACACGCCGGCCTTCTCGGAGTCCTCGATCTGGATGGAAACGTTGACCTTCAGCTCGCGCATCAGGCGCTCGCGCAGCTGGCGCGAAGTGACGAGCTTGCCTTCCTGGCCGACGAGCGGGCCGTCGTTGACGCTGAACTGCATTTCGAGCGTCGGAGGATCGATCTGTTGGAAGGGCAGGGGATGGGCGTCCTCACGCACATCGAGCGTGTCGCCGATGTCCACATCTTCGAAACCGGAAAGCCCGATGATGTTGCCGGCGTGGGCCGAATCGACCTCGCGCTGGCCGAGGCCGGTGAACTCGAAGATCTTGGTGACCTTGGCGCGGACCTTTTTGCCGGCTTCGGCATGGCGGAGCACGAAGACCGGATCGCCGACTTTGACGGTTCCACCGAGGATCTTGCCGACCGCGATGCGGCCCACGTAGTCGCTCCAATCGATGTTGGAGACCAGCATGTGGAAGGGATTGTCGGGCTTGGCGAACGGCGGCGGGACGTGGTCGATGATCGTCTGGAAGAGGGGCGTCATGTTCTCCTTCCGGTCATCGAGCTTGTACATCATGTAGCCATCGCGGCCGGAGCCGTACACGACAGGGGCGTCGAACTGCTCCTCGGTGGCGTTGAGCTCCATCAGGAGCTCGAGCACCTTGTCGTACATCTTCACCGGATCGGCGTTCTCGCGGTCAATCTTGTTGATGACGATCACGACCTTGAGGCCGTGGGCGAGGGCTTTGCGGAGCACGAAGCGGGTCTGGGCCTGGGGACCGTCGTAGGCGTCGATGACGAGGAGTACGCCGTCCACCATGCGCAGGGCGCGCTCGACTTCGCCGCCGAAGTCGGCGTGGCCGGGCGTGTCCAGAATGTTGATGATCTTGTCGCCCCAGTGGACCGAGGTGTTCTTGGCCTTGATCGTGATGCCTTTTTCCTTTTCGAGGTCCATGGAGTCCATGGCGCGTTCCTGCACCTGCTGGTTGGCGCGGTAGACACCGCCCTCCTTGAGGAGCTTGTCCACGAGCGTGGTTTTGCCGTGGTCGACGTGGGCGATAATGGCGATGTTGCGGATGTTCTGGTTCATGTTCGGACGGACCTGTTTAAAATGGGAAAACGGTCACGGTGCGTCCCGGCATGGAGCTTGGCAAGGATGAACCTGTAGCGCCAGCAAGACTCCGCGGTCTTTTTGCGCCCGGCCTTGGGCATCTGGCCTAACTGCTTTTAAATCAGCGCGCCGGGCCGGGGCTTCTGCCAAGGTTCCGGGCAAAAAGCAGGCCCGGCGCGCCGAAAAGGGTCCCTACTAAAGATAAAGGCCCGGGCACCTTGCGGTGCCCGGGCCAAAATCGGGGGTGGGTGCTCGCCACGCACTCTTCCCCATTCGCACAACATTGGGCGCCTCGCTTTCGCGGGCCGTGTGCTTCCCGACGCTACTCATCGCGGCATGCGATGCTGTCGATCTCATAGCGGGACCGTCCCGGCCTTTTCAGCACCGGAATTTTTCGAGTGAGGCCTCTTCGCCCGGTTCGGTTCCATCTGCCGATGGTGAACTCGCCGGACGGGTGTTGGCACGCCTGCAGCATTGCATTTCGCACCAGCACCTTGCCATGGGGACGGCCCCGGCTTTTGACCGGGCGTTGGCCCCATGTAACGGGTCTGACCTCTTACCTCTCAGGTTGCTTTCGATTTGCAGTTGGGTGACGCGGTTTTACGCGCCGCCCCAATTAGGAGGTTTTGCGAGCTTTGCCAGACTCGCCCGCTCCCCGCTGCGCCTTGTCCCTTTCGCGCTCCGCCTTGTGGGCTGGGCCTTTTGGTAGGGTGGACCCACCGGAACACTGCGCTGCGTCCTGGTCATACAGTAGCAACCATAACCCTCTGGGTAACTGCATCGGTGCAAGGCCCGAAACTGGCCCTGAACCTGACTCGGCTCGGACGCGGTTTCTGATCGCGCTTCGCCGCACAGCTCCTTTGTCGCATAACTGGATCGGCTGCGACGCCGTCCAGAGGAACTGGTGATATTTGCCTGCTTGCGGCTCGCGCCGCAGAGGGGAGGGCGGCACCAGTTGCCGCCGACCTTTCCCCGGTTGCCCGGGATTATCCCAGTCGCGCTCTCGGTGGGTTTTTCAGATCACCGCGCTGCGACTGTTCTATCAAGGAACGACGCGAAAATGGGTTCCCCGCCGTGCGAAGTCACGGGTTTGTTCCTCGCATCTTATTCACCCGCCTGGCGGCAGATCTTTGCCCGGATGACCGTGAATAACTTGTGCCGTCCAAGTTATGCCCCGGTTGTTCACGACGGCCACCGGGCTATAGCCGTCACCGTCGGCTAAAGCGGAGCCGCACTTCGCCAAAATTGTCGGAAAGATAGTTCAGCAGGGCCCTTAGAAAGAGGATCGCTCCGGCCATTTCCAACCCTTCTTCCAGCACGACCAGGAAGGCGTAGGACAGATTGTTGCGTCCATGAGACTCCACGTGCAGTCCGCCAACAGATTCCATTCCAATGGCCCCACCGACATAGGTGACTCCGGCGGCGATGAACGCCACTCTGGTTTTCGGGGGTAACACCCACAGAAATCTGATGAACAACAGGCCGAGGCCGAGCACGAGCAACCCGCCTGGAAGCACCCAGGCAAAATAAAATATGCCCAAATACCGGCCACCGAGCAGTGCTTGAAGGGGGGCAACAAGTTTTTCGTGCAGGGAGCAGAGCTCATCGAAGGCCATGCCAAGAAAGCCGGCGGCGAGCAGGGTCCAATGAAAAATCCCCGGCGATTGCCGCCTTTTTTCCAGCACCGTTATCACCGCCAGCAGTGCAGACGCGGCCAAGAGCAGAAACGCCGAGAAACTGCTGGGAACGTTGGATTCGCGATCGAGATTGAAAAGCTTGATAATGGTGCGCGGACGATAATCGCCAGTGTAGTGGCAAAACAACTGGCCGGCGAGGTCGGCGAAAATCAGGAGCAGGGCAATCGTCCCCAGTATTCGGCAGACGGAATTCGGCTTTAGTATGAAAGAGTTTTCCGGCGCAGCTTCGCCATGGGCTTCGTGGGGTACTTGGGGCACGACAGGAGAAGTATCGACCGGGTTAGGGGGGTCAATTCCAACTCCGGTTTGTCCAATCATGCGGTCCCGCCCCCCTAAAGCCTAGCGGGCGATTCGTGCCGCAGTCTTCGTCCTATGAACCAGAGGGACACGGTGGAAGGCTTGTCCTTGCGAAAGCGGAATGGTTGGTCTGTATCTCACGCCCTTCATGCCTGCACCGAATGAACTACCCATCTACGAACTCGAGGGTCGCTTGATTGCGGCTCTGCGCGAGCAGGGGCGGCTGATCGTCCAGGCGCCGACCGGCTCCGGTAAATCCACCCAGGTGCCTCAGATGTTGCTGAACCATGGATTGCTGGGATCGGGCGAGGTGGTCGTGCTGCAGCCCCGGCGATTGGCTGCCCGCATGCTGGCCAAACGCGTAGCCGAGGAAGTTGGTTCGCAACTCGGTGACGTGGTCGGCTATCAAATCCGGTTGGATTCAAGGGTGTCCAAGGCGACACGCATCCGCTTCGTGACGGAAGGCATTCTGCTCCGTCAGATGTCCTTCGATCCGACCTTGCGGGGCATCAGCGCCATCGTCTTCGACGAGTTTCACGAGCGTCATCTATACGGCGACATCTCTCTGGCGCGGGCGCTCCAAATCCAGCAGACCCAACGGCCGGACCTGAAACTGGTCGTGATGTCCGCCACGCTGGATGCGGTGCAGCTGAAAAGTTATCTGGCGCCGTGCGAAGTGCTGAGCTCACAGGGCCGGACCTTCCCGGTGCAGGTTGAGTACCTCGCCAAGACGGTGGACTTCGAGCACGACCCGGTTTGGGCGGTCGCAGCCCGCGAGTGCGAACGGGTCGCGGCGAAAACAACCGGCGATATCCTGGTGTTTATGCCCGGGGCCTACGAGATCAGCCGGACGGTGCAGGATGTGCAGGGATCGCATGGATTGCGCGGCTTTATTTGCTTTCCGCTCCACGGTGAGTTGCCGCCGGAACAGCAGGACCGGGCAGTGGCCCGCTACGAGACCCGCAAGATCATTGTCTCGACCAACGTGGCCGAGACGTCGCTGACCATCGACGGTGTCACCGCGGTCGTGGATTGCGGTCTGGCCCGCGTGGCGCGTTACGATCCGCATCGCGGCATCAACACCCTGCTCATTGAAAAGATTTCCGTGGCTTCCTCCGACCAGCGCGCCGGTCGTGCCGGTCGTACCGCGCCCGGGGTATGCGTCCGGCTTTGGACGGAACGCGAACACGCGCAGCGTCCGCTGCAGGAATTGCCCGAGGTGAAACGGCTCGACCTCGCCGAGGTGGTGCTGACCCTCAAGGCCGCGGGGATCGATGACATCGCGAATTTTCCGTGGCTGGAGAAACCGGAACCGAAGGCGCTCGAGCGGGCGGAGATGCTGCTGGAGGACTTGGGGGCGTTGCATATGGCAGGGCCGGTCTTTGACCGGCCTGGTTCGAAAGAGACCGGTCAGAGACCGGTCCTACGAATCACCGACGTCGGCCGCAAGATGCTGCGTTTTCCGATGCATCCGCGCTATGCCCGCATGTTTCTCGCGGCGCAGGACTACGGTTGCGTGCGCTCGGTGGCGCTGATGGCGGCCCTGACCCAAGGGCGGAATTTTCTCCTGCGCAACGTGGACAAGCGCACGCAGGAGGCGCGCGACGATCTCTTCGGCGAGGAACACGAGTCGGACTTCTTCCTGCTCATGCGTGCCTGGCGTTACGCCGACAAAGCCAACTACAATCCAGACGCCTGTCGCCGGCTTGGCATTCATATCCAGGGCGTGCGCGCCGTGGGTCCGTTGTTCGAGCAGTTCCTCGAGATTGCTCAGGCGGAAAAGCTCGATGTTGCCGAGAAACGCATCGACGGCGTGGCTGTGCGGAAATGCGTGCTCGTCGGCTTCAGCGACCATCTGGCCCGGCGGCTGGATCAGGGTACTTTGCGCTGCGAACTGGTACACAAGCGCAAAGGCGTTCTCGCGCGCGAGAGCTGCATCGATCGGGCCCATCTGCTCGTGGCGGCGGAAATCACCGAGATCGAAAGCCGAGGCGAAGTGAACACGCTGCTCAATCTCTGCACGGCGGTGGAGGAGACGTGGCTGAAGGAGCTCTTTCCGGAAGATTTTCAGGATGCAGGTGGCGTGACTTACGATCCGACCGCCCGCCGTGTCCTGGCGCGCAAGGAGCGCCGGTTTCGCGACCTGGTGCTGGAGTCGAAGCAGACCGCAGATGAACCGCCCGAAGGTGAAGCGGCGGCGATTCTGGCGAAGGAGGTCATCGCGGGAAACATCGTGCTCACGGAGTGGAACGAGACGGTGGAGCAGTGGATCGTGCGGGTGAACTGCCTGGCGAAATGGTGGCCGGAGCTGGAGGTCAACCCGATCACCGATGCGGACCGCGCCACGCTCATCGAGCAGATCTGCTATGGGAGCTACGGTGCGCGCGAGTTGAAGGACAAGCCGGTGATGCCGGTCCTCCGCGACTGGTTGCTGGCCGAGCAACTGGCGGTGCTCGACGAGTATCTGCCCGAACGGCTCGTCATGGCGAACGGACGCAAGGCCCGTTTGACCTACACGAAGGACGGTCCGCCGGTGCTGAGTGCCCGTATCCAGGAGCTGTATGGCGTGAGTTCCAAGTTCACATTGGGCCACGGCCGGGTGACGGTGAAGATCGAGGTGCTTGCCCCCAACCAGCGTCCGATCCAAGTCACCGATGACCTTTCCAATTTTTGGAAAGAGCAATACCCCAAGATCAAAACCGAGCTGTCGCGTCGATATCCCCGTCACGAGTGGCGTTAGCGAGCGGCGGCTAATTCATCGGCAATCCGCCGGGCCTCGGCATGGCGCCCCAATTGCGACAGGACGCGCTGAAGATTGCCCAGGATTTCCTGGTCGTGCGGAGCGAGCTTCGCCGCTGCTTCCAAATGGGGCAATGCCGCTTCCGGCCGACCGGCCTGAAGCAACAACAGCGCCAGGTTGTAGCGCGCTTCGACCGAATTGGGATGCAACGCGAGGACACGCTCAAAGTGGGGCACCGCGTCAGCCGGTCGTCCCAATTGGTACAACGCGGCACCCCAATTTCCCTCGGCGTCGCCATGAGCGGGTTGCTGGCGGAGAGTTTCGGCGAAATGGGGGATGGCTTCCGCAGGTTTACCCAGATGCAGCAACATCAGACCCAGGCGGAAATGCCATTCGGCGATCTGAGGTTTCAGTTCCAATGCTTTTTGGTAGCTGACGGCGGCTTCCGCCCACCGGCCTTGCCTTTCGAGCGCCATTCCGAGTGCGAAATGCCCGTCGGCGTGGCTGGGCATGAGGACGATCACCGCGCGATTCTCGCGTTCGGCATCGGCGAAGCGACCGGCTCGGAAATGAACCTGGCCAAGGTTATACCGCGCCCAGGGATTGGATGGACTTTTGTCCACCACGTCGGTCCAGAGCGTGAGTTCGGTGGAGTAATCCGCGCCGCGGCGCACCGTGCCCACCGCGGCGGCCGTCGCCAGCACCAAGGCGGACAGCATAGCCATGCGCATGGGAAGGCGAAACACGCCGAGCATGAGCAGGACAAGCGCTGCCGCCAAGGGTAGGTGCATGCGATGTTCGGCGATCGTTTGCGACACCAGTGGGTAAACGCTGGAGCTAGGAGCCAAAATCCCAAAAAAGCACGCGCCCAAAAAACCGACGCGGGGATGTCGGACGACGGCGTAAATCGTCGCTCCAAACAGGGTGGCGATGAACAGGAATTCGCCGAGCACCACGCGCAGTCCCGGGGCCAGCCACGCACCATAGTCAAGAACGAGGGGGTGCGGCCACAAGGACAGTTTCAGATACAAAGTGATCGCTCGGGCTTGAGTTAGCAGATAAGTCCACGCGGAAACCCCTTGCCCATAGCCTGCGGTGCCGCCGCGGTCGGCGCCAGAGTTCGTCACCAGCCAAGCCAAGAGGAGCCAAGTCGCCGCGAAAGCCGTATACCAGCGCCAATGCGCGCGCCAAGCTTCACGAAAACTTCCCGTCACGAACGTGCGATCGTAGAGAAAAGCGATGAATGGCGCGGTGACCATGACTTCTTTCGAAGCCATGCCGAGCAGACAGGAGGCCCATGCAATCACCAGCCAACGACGGTCACCGGCTGGTTCGACGGCGCGGACGAAACAGTACAGCATGCAAAGGTACCAGAAGCTCACGAGGCCCTCGGTACGCTGGATAACGCAGATAACGGTCTCTGTTTGCAGCGGGTGCGCGGTCCAAAGCAACGCCGTGCTCCACGCCACGGGTAGTGAGGCCCGGCTCCATCGCTCGGGGATTGAAGGCAGAGTGAGAGTACGGCGTACCAGTCCGAATAAGGCCAGCGCCCCAAAAACGTGCAGCGTGACATTGGTTAGGCGGAAACTTCGCGGATCAAGGCCGGCGGCCGCATAGTCGAGCGCCAGGGAAAGATTCACCACCGGCCGGGAATCGATGCCTGCGCCTTCGGCGGGCGGACTGAGCACCTGCTCCAGATCGGTGAGGTCGCGGATAGTCGTGTTTTGGACCACGGCCGGAATATCGTCAAAGACGAACGGACCGCCCAAACTGGGGAAATACACCCCAAAACCGGCGCAGATGAGGCCGAGGGCACCGAGCCAGATCCATCGCCTGTTCGGAAGCATAGGCGGGGGATGGGAGGGAATACGCGGCATGCGGGAGGGTTTAAATTTTCATCTGGACGGCCAAACCTGACGGCAGTCCAACTGAAGACGAACTTCGAGCCTGCCAATTGCGTACTTATCGTGGGACGAAGGGCGAAGCTCTGGAATGTTGGACTCAAAGGTAATCAATATTCTCCGCTTTGGGCCAATACCGTTTCTGAGGTTATGACAGCAGGATCTTAATAATTTCTCTTCCGCCTCGGCATAAATACTGCGTATTTCATCCTTCCGATGGCGGCATCCACCCACGCACTAGACCAGCATGCCAAACTCCGCGCCGAGATTCGCAGTCTCGGCGCGACGCTTGGCCAGACCATTGCGGCCCTCGAGGGCCAGAAGACCCTGGAAATGGTCGAGTCGCTGCGCACCCTCGCCAAGGACAGTCGGGCGGGCGACGCAACCGCGGCGCGCAACCTGGCCCAAGCGGTCGGGCGTTTGAGCCCGGGCGAGGCCTTCAACCAGGCGATGGCATTCACGCTGTATTTCGAGCTGGTCAATCTGGCCGAGGAAAATTTCCGCATCCGGCTGCTGCGCGAACGTAACCAGCGGCACCGCAGCGCGGTGGCCGCCGGCCATGCCAGCGAACCGATGCGCGAGTCCATCGAGGCGGCGATCATCGAGTTGAAGCATGCGGGGGTTTCCGCGCAAAAAATGCAGAAGCTCGTCCGCCAGCTGGCCATCGAACTGGTGTTCACGGCCCACCCGACGGAGTCCAAGCGCCGCACAATGCTGGAAAAGCTGACGACGCTCGCCGGCATGCTGCGCAGCCACACCCTCGAGGAAATCCAGCACGCGCCCGAGGACATCCGGCGTGAGATTGTTTCGCTCTGGCTCACCGATCGCAGCCGCACGGCGCGTCCCGAGGTGGCTGACGAAGCCCGCACGGGCCTGTGGTATTTCGACCGCACGCTCTATCGGTTGCTGCCGCGCCTTCATGCCGACCTGCAGGATGCACTGAACCGCCATTATCCGGGCGTCCGGGCACCCAACCGCTGGCTGTCGTTCGGTTCCTGGATAGGCGGCGACCGCGACGGCAATCCAGGCGTCACGGCGGAGGTTACGGGGCAGGTGCTCCACATGAATCGCAAGATGGCGATCAAGAAGCTGGCCGACGTGCTCTATAACCTGGCCGGTTCGCTCACGGTTTCCGACCGGCGCGCCCGCTTTGCGCCCATCATTCGCCGCATGGCGGACGAGTGCCGCGCGTCGTCCGATCTGATGTCGAAGGTGGGTCAGCGCTACCCGCGCGAACCCTATCGTATCATTCTCAGCAGCCTGCGGGAACGGCTGCTGGCCCAGGCCAACGCGGATCTGCTTGAGCTCGCCGAGACCGATTCCCGGCAGGAAACCACGGCCACCGTGCGGGGAATTCTCGCGCAGATCGAGGCCGACTTGTTGCGCGACCGGGCTGCGCCGTTGGCGGCCGGCGATCTCCGCGACGCGATCACCTGCGTGGATGTTTTTGGCCTGAGCACCGCCCGGCTGGACTTGCGCCAGCACTCCGGGCCGCATGCCCGGGCCATCGCCGAACTGCTCCAGCAACCCGAATACGAGCAGTTCGACGAAACGCGAAAACAGGAACTGCTCATCGCGGCCCTCGCCAGTGCGGAAATCATCCCCGCCGGTCGCATCGCCAGCCTATCTCCTGAGACGAGAACGGTCGTTGAACCGCTGCGACTGGCGCTCCGGGCTCAGCAGCAATACGGCGTCGACAGCCTCGGCATCTACGTCATCAGCATGACCAACGAGGTATCGGACGTGCTTGAGGTCTTGTTGTTGCAAAAACTGGCCGGGGTGAACTTGCCGATCGCGCCGCTTTTCGAAACGCTGGAAGACTTGAGTCGCGCACCGGCAATCCTGGCGGCGCTGTTCGCGCATCCCGCCTATGCCCCGGAGCTGACCCGCAACAACCGGCACCAGCATGTGATGCTGGGCTATTCCGACAGCAACAAGGACTGCGGCTACCTTACGGCCAACTGGGCGTTGTTCCGGGCGCAGGACGCGATCATGCAGGTCTGCCGGCAGCACAGCATGCGTGTCACACTTTTTCACGGGCGCGGCGGTAGCATCGCGCGCGGCGGCGGTCCGGCGGCCAAGGCCATTCTCGCGCAACCGGTCGGTCTCAAGGATGGCGGCATCCGCGTGACCGAGCAGGGCGAAGTACTCTCGACGCGTTATCACGATCCCGATCTCGCGCACCGGGTGTTGGAGCAGATGGCCTACGGCGTGTTGCTCGGGGCCAATGAGGCGCAAAACGGCTCGCTGCGCGTGCCCAAAGCCTGGGTCAAGGCGATGGAAACGATGAGCGCCGCCGCGCTGGCCACCTACCGGGCCTGCGTTCACGAGGATCCCGACTTCCTCACGTTCTGGCGTCAGGCGACGCCGATCGATGAGATCAGCGAACTCAACTTCGGCTCGCGTCCCACCTACCGTCGCAAGGGCAGCATCAGCGTCAGCGACCTGCGCGCCATTCCCTGGGTCTTCTCCTGGATGCAGAGCCGCTTCAATTTCCCGGGCTGGTATGGCCTCGGCAGCGGATTGCAGGCGGTGCTCGACCAGAAAGGCGGGGCGAAGCTTCTCCATGAGATGTATCAGCGCTGGCCGTTCTTCCAGACGATGATCGACAACGCCCAGCTCACGCTGTGCAAGGCCGACATGTCCATCGCTCGGGTCTATGCCTCGCTGGTCGAAGAGGAGGGTTTGCGCGAGCGGGTGTGGAAGCGTCTCTCGGACGAATTTCATCTGACCGAAAAAACCATGATGGCGGTGACCGGCCAGGCGCAGTTGTTGGAGAACGAGCCGGTGCTCGCGAAGTCCATCAAACTCCGCAATCCCTATGTGGATCCCCTGAACTACCTGCAGGTCGAGATGATCAAGCGCCGCCGGAGCAAGCGCCTGAACAAAGCGGACCGCGAAGGCATCCACGCCGTGCTCGAACTGACCGTGAATGGCATCGCCGGCGGGTTGAAGAACACGGGATAAGGCGGTGACTTCGCTCACCGCCGCGGCGTCCGTTTCCTGCGCTCAGGAAAGAAATCTCAACCGGGTGGATTGAGGTTGATGGCGAGCCGGGGATTGGCGGGATCGTGGCGCTTGAAGATTAGAAAGGACGGGCTGATGTATACGCAATCGTAGCGGGCCATCAAAAGATCCACCCACTTCTGGTAGTGGGCGTACCGGACCGGTCGGAGACTGGGGATCGTCCAGTGGAAATTCCAGCTGCGAAAGTTGGACAGCACGACGAACGTGGCCTCCTGCCGGTCAACCGCCTGCCACAAGTGGTCGGCCGTGAGGATTCTCCGGCGGTTTGCCGTGGTCTCGTCCATTTCTGCGGTAAGAGCGAATTTACCCAGGTCCAACCCGGGAAAGATCGGTCGACCGGCCTCGAGGGGAATTTCCGGCATGGGGGTAAGGATCATGTCGTCGGTGGCGGAGTTTTTTTTCAGGTAGGCCACCGTTTCATCCACCGAATCCAGGTATCCCTTGGTGATGTAGTGCTCCCCGCGCAGCCATCCGAGAGCCGCAGCCCCCAGCACCAAACTGCACCCCAGGAGTACTTGCCTGGGACCGGACCGGGTTTGGGCATACAGGCAACCGGCCCCCAGCAGCAGTAGCGGCAGGACTGGAACCGCATAGTCCGTGTACACGCCCGTAACACCCACGCTGACAGTCCAGCCAATGATGCCGGCGGCCAGGATCCACCCCGCGGGAGAATTCAGCCTCGTGCGTCTGACCAGGGCGAGGACAAGAGCGCCCAAGCCCAAAATGCCAACGGCGGGAAAAGTCGCGAACGACAGGGCCAGCAACTTTAGCCGGGCAAACGGGACCAGGCTTTGTTGGTGGTAGCTCCAGGTCCAAAAGAAGGCGTTGTCCGACTCCCGGAAAAACGGCCCGAAAAGAATCAGAGTCAGGATTAACGGGCAACCAAACAGGACCAACCATCCGATCCGTCTATGGTGAGCCACGGCGAAGCAGATCCACATTACCATTATTGCGGGCGCAATTGTCAGGCGACACCCCACGGCGAGGACACTGCAGATGGAAAATAACACGAGCTGCCTGATGGGCGAAAAACCGGAAAGCAACGCGCTGCCTGCCAGCACGAGAAGCAATTGAGCCATCGCATAGGTTTTCCCGATGGTGTCGTGATATACCAAGCTGGGGCATAAGCTCCACGCCAGGATCAGGACCAGGCAGCCTGCGACGGACAGGCCGGTATCGAGCCACAGAGTGATGGCGACGAAAACGGCGGCGGAGCCAAGGCAGACGTTGAGCCACCGTTGCTGGCGCACACCATAGCCGGTCAGTTCGAAGATTGACCCCTGCAGATAGGGCAGGGCGGGCATTTGCGTGTAGGCAAAGTCGCGATAAGGCATCTTGCCGTGCATCGCGTTGTACGACGCGTAGGCGTAAAATCCTTCATCGGCGTTGGGGTCGCCGTTTGCTGCGTAGTAGGCTGAAAAGAGAAAATAGAACACGGCGCCGGCCAGCGCCCACAGCCGGGCGCGCCAGCCCCTTATACCGCCGATCCTGCCGACCAGCGATGAATGATCCGCCGGATCCAGGGGCCTCGGGTGTGCCATCGTCATTGCAGGCATCCTGGCAGCGTCAGGTTGACCGGCGCGATATCAAACCAGCACAAAACGTTGAAGCTTGGGGAAACTTCGCGGGCAAGTATTGGTACGAATGCGAGGCTTCGTCTGCCGGCGCACGCTGCCCTACAAAACAAGGCGGCCTACGCTCACTTTTTTTCGCTCACGAACACCACGTAAAGGTTGCCTGTCTTCACGCTCGTGTCGTCGGTGTTGGCGCCCAAGGTGAGGCTTTCGCCTTTTGTGACCGCGCGCCGGAACAGGTCCATGGCGTGGCCGGCAAGGGTAATGGTCTCGCCTGTCTGCTGGAATTGCTTGGTCAGCCAAGCCGGCCGGGGCAGGCGGTTGTCGTGTGCAACCCAGACAGTGGTATGATCGACCACGGCAAGTTCGATCAGATCGACCGCGCTATAGAGCGCGTCCCGGTTGTCTACCTGCACCCAATCGGCGCCTTGGAGTGGAGCGGGCAGGCCGGTGAATGGCGAATCGATGTTGGCGTAGGCATTTCGTCCATCCCGGGCGTTGATCTCGACATGCACGATCGAGCCGTAGGGGCCGGTGTAATTCAGGTTCTTGATGAACTTGCCGGGCATCACTGGACCGCCGGTTTTGGCCTGAGCGATGTCGGCGGCCGCGATGGTGCGGACGGGAGCCCGGCCCAAACTAACCTCTGGCAAAGCGGGGAGCTGACCACCGAAAGCATGCGATTCGATCGTCATTACCGCGGGCTTCAGATCCTCGCTGCGGGCGGTGAGGGTGATTTTTCCGGGGACAAGACTGGCGCGAACGGCCACCCGGTTGATTCCGGCTTCGAGGTCGAGCCAGGGGTGGTTGATGGAGTCGATCTTTCCGCTGTTGTATCCGCCCCGCCAGGTGCCTGGACCGCTGAGCTCAAAGTCCGCGCGTTGCTGAAAAGTCGGGCAACGTTCCCCCTTGGCGTCCACGGCCTCGACGTCGAAGAGCGCAATGTCGGAGCCGTCCGCCACGAGTCCGCCGGCGGAGGTGAGCGGGGTCAACCGCAGGGCGACGGCCGGGCCGGCGGTGCGTTTGGCGGTGATGGCGATGACTTGCTTGCCGCGCGAGGCGACGGCCTTGAGTTCCCCGGATTCGAAAGCGACGTCGGGAAAAGCAAAAATGTATGGCTGGGAGGCCTGGCCATGTCCGAGCGAGCGCCCGTTTAGAAACAGTTCGACGTCGTCGCCGTTCGACGCGACGTAGATGGTCTTCTTGGTGCCGGCAGGGTAGGACCAATGCCCGATAATATGCACCTGCGGATCGTCGCGAAACATTGCGGACGTGACGTAATAGGCCTCCTTGGGCAGGCGGACGCCATCGACCTCGCCGCTGGTGCGCGCGACCTCGACCGCCACGCGGCCACCGCTCGTGCTGTCGGAGAAGATCCAATTCGCTCCGCCCGCGTGTTCCGGTGCGCCGAGCTTTTTGACGTAGTGGCCGGCTTGGTTCACGGCAAACTGTTCGGAAGTCAGCTGGTAGGTCTGACCTTTGGCCTCGGGATAGCCGAAGTTTGGCGGCGAGAAATCGTCCCACACGCGGCGCGGAGATTCCTCGCGGTCGTATTCGCCCTCGACGACGGGCAGGCTTCCGATTTCACGGCCACCCTCGGTGCCGATGCCAACGTCCATGAATTCCGCGGTGATCGCGTCGGCCCGGCGGTGGGCATAAGCGCGGCCGCCGTGCGGGTCGTATCGGTCCATCAGGGCGCGCAATTCGGCGGCGTGTTCGCGGGTCACCTTCTGGTTGCCGCCCTCCCAGATGAAAATGGAGGGATTGTTGCGGTAATAGATCAGCACGTCACGGAAGTCCGCCACCCGCAGCGCCCAGGCTCCGCCGATGGTATCGTGTTCGCCGTCACCGCCGGGCTGGAGGGCGATGATGCCAAGGCGGTCGCCGGCCGCGATTTGGGCGGGGCCGCCCGGGACGTGGCCCCAGCGGATGAAATTCCCGCCGGCGTCGCGCATCAGCTGCATCGTGTAGAACTGCAGCCAGTCGGGCAGGGCGGCGCCCAGCCCCGGCCATTCGTTGGTCGATTTTTGACCCCACCCGTGGAGTTTCAGGTGCGTGCCGTTGACGAACAGGCCCGCGCCGGCTTCCCAGCGGATGGCGCGGATGCCAAGGGGAACCTCGGTGCGGTCGACGATTTTGCGGCCGGCCCTGACTTCAATCACCACGCGGTAAAGGTGGGGGTAGGCGGGCTCCCAGAGCTTGGGCGGACGGGTCAGGCTGAGTTCGGTGGCGAACAGTTTCGTCGCGCCAGCGGCAACGCTCTCGGCGAACTTCGTGCTAAGCGCGACCTTGCCCTCGGCATCGAGGACTTCGACCGAAACATGAACCTTCTCGGATTTCGACCGGTCATTGCGGACGGGAATATGCAGGCCGATGTCGGCGGACTTTTCCGTGATGTTGCGCGCATAGACGTAAGGGCCTTCGGTTTGGAGGAAGCTGTAGAGCGGAAGCGTGACGTGCAGTGGGTCCGTGACGATGAGCCGGACGTTGCGGTAGATGCCGCCATGGGCGGGGTGCCAGTGGGGATTGTTCCAAGGGATCTGGTCGGCTTGCAGTGCCTCGAGCGTCGCGGGGATTTTCTCCATGAGGTCCTTGGACAGTTGCGCCAGATTGGTCTGGGTGGCGGTGCTGGTGGCCGCCTGGGGCGCGATCTTCGGATCGAGCGGATCCTTCATGAACCGGTTGTCGACCATCACGGCGAGCACGTTGGGCGCGCCGATCTTGAGGTGAGGCGTAAGATCGAAACCAAAAGGCGTGAAGCCGCCTTTCGCCGTGCCTAGCTTCGTGCCGTTGAGATAAACTTCGGC
>DATCRM010000208.1:0-23483 GCA_036568985.1 Lacunisphaera sp.
GCTCCGCGCCCGCCTCATCGCCTTGTGCGAACGGCTGCTCGCCGGATGACTGGGGGCGGCTGTAGGAGGGGCTTGACGCCCCGACGGGAAATCGTTGTCGCCTCAGATCCGGGCATAAAGCTCCTCCGACAGCCCCGGCAAAACCATCCTCACTCCGCCAACCTGGCGCCGAAGCAGGCAAAGCTAATACCCCGGGCGGTGTTGGCCACGCCCTCTTGGGCGGGTGGTGTTTCGCTACGCAGTTCGAGCTCAAGCCGTCCCCTCACGGTGGGTAACTCCGGCAGCGCGATCCATTGCGGCCGGTCGCCGATGTGGCCGTGCCACACCACAGCACCGGCGTGGCGAACCTCCAGCTCGCGCGGCGTCACGCCCCGCACCTGCAGCTCAACCCGCACTTGAGGTACGTGGGGCCAGATGCGAAACGTCACTGCACCATCCCCGTCGCACCAAGCCCAGCGCCATTTGCGGTTCCATTCGGCCACGGACCAACGGGCATCCGTCTCCAACACATAACTGTGACCGTCACCCGCGTGGCTCGTCAGGGTGTGGGGTGCACCGGGCGGACTGAGCAGGGCCCAGATCCCGCTCACCAGGGAAAGATTGCCCACCACCAGCCACAGCCACGCCGCCCGTCGTCGGGTGGCGAAAAGGTTGAAGGCCAGGGTCAGCGGGAGAAGAACGCGCGAAGCCGCGCCCGGCAGGCCTTCCCAGACAGCCGAACCAAGGCATAGTCCAAACACGGCATAGGCGAATCCCGTGCGCCACCATGGGCTGGTCTTTTGCGAATGCAGGAAAAGGTAAAGCATCTGCGCCGTCAGCGCGATGTAATCGAGCCAGCCGCCGAGCACCAGCCCCCGATTGGTCTCCACGCCCGTCACCCGCCAAAGTTCCTGCGCCCGGCCCAGCCATGCGACGAAGGGCAGCGCCAAATTGCTGCTCCCCGCGCCGGACGGACCCGTAGCCCGCCAGAGATAAACCAGCCAGCAAGCCAGGGGGAGCGCCGCCAGACCCGCGAGGAAAGCCCGGCGCAGCCAGATGCGAACGTCCGCGCCCTTTTCCGGCCAAAGCGCGACCACACCCAGCAGCGCAGTTTCCCGCGTGAGCCCCGCGAGACCCAACAGGCCCGCGGCGCCCGCGGCGCGGCCGCGTTCGACCAGCGCCAGCGTGCCCGCCAGCAACACCAGCGCGGCCAGATCGGTCAGCGCCAGGCGCACACTGGCCAAAACCCCGCTGGCCAACATCATTCCCATCCATGCAAATGTGGCCCGTCGATCCTCCACCGGAAACAGTCGCCAGGTTTGCCACGCCAGGATCAGCCAGAGCAAAGGATTGATCCACGCGTATACATGGACCGCAGTCACGGCATCCCCGCCAGCTGCCAGCCAGGCCAGGGCGCTCAGCAGAATGCGCCGGGCGCGATAGCCGAGATCATCGACCGCTTCGGCCAACGCGGGATCCCGTAGCAACGGGCTCGTCGCGATCTGCGCATAGTAGGCACCGTCATAGCGCCCGACGTCGCGGTGAATGAAAACTGGTGCGTCGCGCAGACTGGCCGGCAACAACGATTCCGTCACGGGATCGGCCTGGAGCAAGGAAGTGAACCCGTAATAAGGATCCCAGTACCGACCGACCAGAAACCCCACGACCGCGATCAGCACGGCTCGCAGCACCCGGCCACGCCAGGCAGTCGATTTCATTGCTTCCCTGATCGCGGAGAACATCACGCGGACGACAAGGCGGGATCGTCCCCGACGCAACCCCGGAGCGGCAGTGGCCGGTTTGCTGTAGCGGCGCTCCGTGAGCGGCGTTTTCAAAAACGACGGCCATGGACCGCCGCGACAGTTTACTCAAAGGGACTCAGCACCCGGTGTTGCCACGCCGGTCTGGTCCGGTCAAAGCTGGTCGCGGATGGAAGACCCCGCTGCCTCGCAACCTCCTTTTCGCACGCGCAAAAAACCGAGTTATCCGATCGGCGACAAGTTGCGCGCCTATCTGAAAAAATTCCGCCGCGAGCGCGACCTGCCCGTCACCTACGAACGGCTGCGGCACTTCCACGAGGCCGTCCCACTCATGGATAGCGACGGGCGCAACACCCTCTGGGAGTCCGTGGCCTACACCGCCGAGGAAATTCCCTCGCTCAACGAAGACCTCAAGCGGATCTATGCCCTCTTGCGCGTGGATGGCGACTTCTCGGTGATGCAGCACCTCTACATCGACCGGGTGGATTTCTGCAGCTTCGGCAACTCCACGCCCTTTCGCATCCGGATCGTCAATGCCTTCAACGACAACCCGGATTACTTCTACATCAAGAAGGCCGACGCCTCGCGCATCTACGGGCTCGAGCTCGAGCACCTGCTTTCCCCCAACCGCCTCAACTTTCTCACGCACGGCAACACCCTGGTCGAGGAACACATCGCCGGCGTGCCGGGCGACATTTTCAGCGACCGCTGGCTCGAGAGCCCCGAACTCAAACCCATCCGCATCGCGAAGGAACTCGTGAAGTTCAATGAGCGGTGCTTCGTCCGCCTCCTCGGCGACATGCGCAGCTACAACTATGTCGTCGTCCTCACCCCCGACTTCGAAGGCTGGCAGGTACGCATCCGCGCCATGGATTTCGACCAGCAATCCTACCATGGGCGAAAAAACTTTTATCTGCCCCAATTCTTCAAGGAAAACTCCCGGCTCGCGCAATTCTGCGTGAAGCATCTGCACCCGCAGACCGCGCTACAATATCAGCGCGAGGAGCAGACGCTCATGCTCGCGCGCGCCGAGCTCGCCGCCGCCCGCCTCGCCGCCCTGCTCGACGCCATGGAGGGCGACCCGATCGCCCCCGAGGAGAATGTGCACTCGCTGCGCGAAGGGCTGGCCGAGCATTTCAAGTCCGACCGCTACCTGCGCTGCACGAGCATGGGCGCCTTGGTGCGCGAAAACATCGAAATGCTCCGCCGCCATCACGGCATGGGTCTCGGCTCGCTCGGGGCCGATCTGGTGATGCCAACCCCGCCGCCAGCCCAATAATGATCCTCGGGGCCGTTGATCACCCGAATATGTTTCACGTCCTTCTGACCCGGCTTCGTGGCGAACCGGGGCGGCATCAGTCTCGACGACCATGAAAGTCCTCTGGTTGCTCCTGAAGAACCTGCTGTATGTTGTGCTCGCCCCGGGCATGATCGCCGCGTGGCTGCCCTTGCGCGTGTTTGAACGCCGCGCGCAATGGCCCGACTCATTCGATGGAGTGCAGGTTGCGGGAATTACCATGACGGTGATCGGCGCAGCCGTTTTTCTGCAAGCCGTCTGGGTTTTGGCCGTGCGCGGCCACGGCACACCCTCGTTTTTCGATCCGCCCAGGAAACTCACCCGTCGCGGCCTCTACCGATGGGTGCGCAATCCGATGTATCTCGGATTTTTTTTCCTGGTCGCGGGGGAAGGCCTGTTCTTTCGCTCCTGGCATATCGGAATCTATTTCATTTTTCTGGTCTGCGTCCTGCACCTGCTGGTGGTGCTCCACGAAGAAAGCGCCCTGCGCTTCCGCTTCGGTGCGATCTACGAGGATTACAAGCGCGACGTCCCCCGCTGGCTCCCGCGCAAGCCAAAGCCGGTTCTGCAAACTGTCGCTCCCTTCGAGGTCAGGCGGTAAATGAACGACGGTGGAGGGCTCAGCTCCCGCTGAGCCGCAGCCGATCAAGAGCTCGGCCTTCCACGATTACTCGATCCGGCCTTCGTCGAACTCAATGAGGTCCACGACGCTCACGATCTGATCCACGCGGTCCGCGCAGCCCATGTTGGTGAGCGCTTCCTTGAGGAACTCGCGACCGGAGGGCGTCATGCCTTTTTGCACGTAGTCGCGGTTCCATTTCGCGGCGCGTACGTCGGCGGGGAAAAGGGCCTTCAGCTTCGCGTCGATCTCCGCGGCGGTGGCGGATTCCCGCACGATTTTCTCCACGACCGCGGGGTCCACGCCGAGGTGCAGGCAGAGGAAGCGATCCATGCCGCGCTTGAAGTTCTTGGCGTAACTGGCCGGCAGCGCGCCGTGTTCCTTCACGTACTGGCACTTCGCGATGAACCGCGGCAGATGCAGCAGACCGGTGGCCACGTGCGGCACATAGGCCGAGGGCAGACAGGTGAGAACTTCGCCGGAGGAACCGGGGATGGGCTTGGAAGGCATGGATGCGCCGCGCAGGCGGCGCGGTTATTAGTCAACGGTTATGGGTTCTTGGGAAGACCAGATTTCCAATTCGCGGCTGCACCGGTTTCAATCCCGCAACAAGAAGGCCGGTCTTTCGACCGGCCCCGATGACCCGTAACTCTTAAAATAACTCTGTCCGCTCAGAAAAAGCGGACAGGCTTGGCCTGCATGGCGGCGTGCTCGGCGTCGGAGCAGCCGGCGTTGGTCGCAACATCCACCGGGGCGTCGCTCGCCTTGATCAGGTTGTTGGCGAGCATGTAGTTCTCAACTTCCTCGCCCGAGATATCGGCCAGCATCACCCCGTCGATCTCGACGCAAGGGGAGAGCGGCTGACCGGATTTGCGCACCATCTCTTCGTAGTTGGCGCGGTTGTTGATGATATCGATGTCCTCGAAGGCGAGACCGTGCTTGCGCATGATGGCGCGAACCCCGTTGGACCAGCCGCAGGACGGCTTGAGATAGGCTTTGATTTTCATGGATTGAAAGTGTGCGAAAAGGGAGGACGGCACAACTTATGCGGCGGGATTTCTTCTTCAACTTATTCTTTTCCTCCTCTTAAAGTCCGCCCTTCTGTGCCCAATTCTTTTCCCGCCCTCTCCCCCACCCAAGCTTCCGAGTTCGCCCGGTTGGGCCTGGCCAACGTGAGCCGCGAATACCCGCACCTGCTGCAGCATGTCCTCAACAGTCCGGAGGATGCCCGCCATCCGCGCCAGATTCACCCCGCCTTTTACGGCAGTTACGACTGGCATTCCTGCGTCCACCAGCACTGCATGCTGGCCCGGCTGGCCCGGCTGTTTCCCGACCTGCCCGAGCGCGAGGCAATCTGCCGGACGCTGCACGAGCACCTCTCGGCGGAAAACATCGCCGTCGAGACCGCCTATTTTGCGGCGCCGGGCCGGAGCTTTTTCGAACGTCCGTATGGTTGGGCCTGGCTGTTGAAGCTGGCCGAGGAACTTCGCCGTCATGATCCCGAATTGGCCCATAACCTCGCCCCGCTGGTCGGCTTGATGCGCGGAGGCCTGCTCACCTACCTGCCTGCACTCACCCACCCCGTGCGTCACGGCGTCCACAATAACACCGCCTTCGCCGTCAAGCTGGCCCTCGACTACGCGCGGGCGGCCGATGACCAGGAGCTGAAACTTTTCTGCACCAGCCGCATGGCCTATTGGTTCGGGCACGATACCGATTACGGCGCACGGTGGGAGCCGTCGGGCGAGGACTTCCTTTCACCGGCGCTCACCGAGGCGGAGGTGATGGCGGCGGTGTTACCGCCGGATAATTTCAGCCGCTGGCTGAGCCGTTTCCTGCCGAATCTTCACACCGGCGAACCCGTCAAGCTCTTCACGCCCGTTCGGGTCAGCAATCCTTCCGATCCGAAGATTGCCCACCTCATCGGGCTCAATTTGAACCGGGCCTGGTGCTGGCGGCGCATCAGCCTCGCGCTCGCCGAGTCCGATCCGCGGAAAGCCCGGGCCCGCGAGGCCGCGTTGCGCCATCTGGAGGCCGCCCTGCCGATGATCGACGCGAGCGACTTCAACCGGGCTCACTGGCTGGCGTCGTTCGCGGTGTACGCGTTGACGGAATCCTAAATTTCAGAGGCCAAACGTCCAAACGCCAAAGAAAGCTGACGGAAAACAGCGAAATCCAAATTGCCAAAAACTCCGTCCTTGGGCACCGGCCGCTTGTTTGTGATCTGGCTTTTGGCGTTTGGAATTTTTTGCTCCTCCCAATGACCACCATCGTCCTCCTTACTATTTCCAACCTGTTCATGACGTTTGCCTGGTATGGGCACCTGAAATTTTTCCACGACAAGCCGCTTTGGGCTACGATCCTCCTTTCGTGGGGCATCGCCTTCTTCGAATACTGCCTGATGGTGCCGGCCAACCGTTATGGCTACGGCAAATTCACCGGTTACGAGCTGAAGATCATCCAGGAGGTCATCACGCTCACAGTGTTCGTGGGCTTCGCCTGGCTCGTGCTTGGCGAAAAGCTCAAGTGGAACTACGCCGTGAGCCTGTTCTGCCTCGCGCTCGCCGTGTGGTTCGCCTTCGGTTTCAACCGCACTGCGGCGCCCGCCGCCTGAGTTCAGGCGCTTTTTTCTCAATCCGTCCTTGCCCGCGCTGCACCCCGGGCAAATGTCTCCTGACATACCGCTGTCATTTCCCTGCGGTAAGATGGGCCATCAAACCCAAATACTCGTACCCGTCCCATGTCCAAAGCCGATAAATCCAAGTCCGACTCGCGCCTCGCCACCGCCGAGAAATCCGCCAATCCCGCTCGCGAGAAAAACATCGAGCTCGCCGTCTCGTCGATCACGAAGCAGTTCGGCGAAGGCTCGATCATGCGCCTTGGCAGCAACGCGCACATGAAAGTCGAGACGCTCTCGACCGGTTCGCTCGCCATTGATCTCATGCTCGGCGTCGGCGGCCTGCCCAAGGGCCGCATCATCGAAATCTACGGGCCGGAATCGTCCGGCAAAACCACCTTCTGCTTGAGCGTCATCGCCGAAGCCCAGCGTCAGGGCGGCCTCGCCGCCTTCATCGACGTCGAGCACGCGCTCGACCCGAAATACGCCAAGGTCGTCGGCGTGAACCTCGACGATCTCCTCGTCTCCCAGCCCGATTCCGGCGAAGACGCGCTCAACATCATGGAGACGCTCATCCGCTCGAATTCCATCGATGTCATCATCCTCGACTCCGTCGCCGCACTTACCACCAAGGCCGAGCTCGACGGCCAGATGGGTGACGCCACCGTCGGCGCGCAGGCCCGCTTGATGTCGCAGGCCATGCGTCGCCTCACCGCCGTCGTCAGCAAGACGAACTGCGTGTGCATTTTCACCAACCAGATCCGCGAGAAGATCGGCGTCATGTTCGGCAATCCCGAGACGACCTCGGGCGGTCGCGCACTGAAGTTTTTCGCGTCGATCCGCCTCGACATCCGCCGCAAGGACCAGCTGAAGACGCCCGACGGGAAGGTCATCGGCAACCGCACCAAGATCAAGGCGGTGAAGAACAAGGTCGCGCCGCCGTTCACCGAAGTGGAGTTCGACATCATGTACGACGAGGGCATCTCCGCCACCGGCTCGCTGCTCGATCTCGGTCTCGACCACAAGGTGCTCGAGAAAAAAGGCGCGTGGATCGCCTTCAACGGCGAGCTCGTGGGTCAGGGCCGCGAAGCCGCCAAGGAAGCGCTCAAGACCAATGCCGATCTCGCCGCCAAGGTGAAGGCCGGCATCCTCGAAAAGGTCAGCGTCAAGGGCGGCGACTCCGTAACCGGCGAGAAAGAAGACTGAGCCGGCCTGGACGAAGCTCGTTTTAATTTTCGACCCGCGCCCGCAATGGCGCGGGTTTTTTTGCATGCTCGGTCGTCATTCTGAGACATACAAGGACCCAAGCCCGAAGCATGGATCCTTCATTCCTCTCGGATGCTTCGCTTCGCTCAGAATCACAGAATGAGTGTATTTGTCTCCCTCACGGAAACAGCCACTCATGATGCCACTCGCCATCGATCCGTGTGAACCGCTGGCGGTCGTGATGACGGAACGGCCGCTGGTGCCAAAATTCCATCTGCTGCGGCACCACGCGGAAGCCCGACCAGAAAGGCGGACGCGACACGGTGCCGACGCCAAAGCGCATCGCTTCCTTGGCCACCGACTGCTCCAGCTCGTAACGTCCGTTCATCGGCCTGGACTGATACGACGCCCAGGCCCCAATCTGGCTCAGCCGCGGTCGGGTGGCGAAATAAGCGTCGGCTTCTTCAGCAGTGACCGATTCCACCCTGCCGGCAACTCGCACCTGGCGTTCGAGCACCGGCCAATGCAGGCAAAGTTCGGCGCGTGGATTCGTGCGCAAGTCGCCCGCCTTCTGACTTGCGAGATTGGTGTAGAATACAAAGCCGCGCGCATCGGCCTGTTTAAGCAACACCATGCGGACTGCCGGACGGCCTGCAGCGTCAGCCGTGGCCAGCGCCATGGCCGTCGCATCGCTTTTTTCACGATCACGGGCCTCGGCGAACCATTCCTGGAACAATCGGATCGGGTCGGGCAACTGCATGCGACAGTCTCGCAGAGCGACGGCACCTCTTCTGCGCCGGTGTTGGTGAACCGTGCGCATGGGTTGCGCGGTGGTCGGAGCCTCAGCGCCATCGGAGCGAGCGCACAGATTGATTCATTTTGCCTTCAACGGCCCCTTCGCTTGCGTGGGGCCGATGTCGTTCCCAACGGACACCATTGCCGCTCTTGCCACGCCGGTCGGCACCTCCGCGATTGCGGTGGTGCGCGCCAGTGGTCCGCAGGTGAGGACACTGGTCGCCGCCGTTTTCGGTGACACTCCCCCGCCCCGCTTGGCGCAGCACGCAGACTATCGGGACAAGTCCGGCGCTCTCGTGGACGACGTCCTGTTCACATTTTTTGCGGCACCGAACTCCTTTACGGGAGAAGATACGGTGGAGATTTCGTGTCACGGCAACCCGTTCATCGCGCAGAAAATCCTTGAGGACATGCTCGCTCGTGGTTGTCGCGCGGCTGAAGCCGGGGAATTTAGCAAGCGCGCCTTCCTCAATGGCCGGATGGACCTTAGCCAAGCCGAGGCCGTGATGGACTTGATCCATGCCCGGAGTGAACGCGCTTTGGCCGCGGCAAATCAACAGCTGCGGGGTGCGCTAGGCCGGCACATGGATCTGCTTATATCGCAGTTGGTGAGCATTTTGGCGACCGTCGAAGCTTACATCGATTTTCCCGAGGAGGATCTGCCCGCAGAGAACCGCCAGGCAATCCTGCGCGATCTGGAGCGACTGAAAACCGATACCCGCCGGTTGCTCGCTACGAGCCACTACGGTGCGATGCTGCGCGACGGCATCAAAACCGTAATTCTCGGCGAACCCAATGCAGGCAAGAGCAGCTTGCTCAACCGGCTCGTGGGCCGCGAACGCGCGTTGGTGAGCGCCGAGCCCGGCACGACCCGCGATTATCTCGAGGAACGCATTCTCGCGGGCCCTCATGCCCTGCGACTCATCGACACTGCCGGTCTAAATCCCGCCCCTTCTCCCCTCGAGAAACGCGGGATGGACAAGACCCTTGAGCAGGCGGCCGAGGCGGATCTTTTTCTATGGGTGATCGATGCTACCCGTCCCCTACCCGTGCTACCGCTTTCGACCGCGACCCGCCTCACGCCAGCGAACACCATCGCGGTTTTCAATAAATCCGATCTGCTATCGCCGTCGGATATGGCCGCCCCGGTGCTTCCCGTCGGAGTCCGGCACGTGACCGCCTCCGCCCTGACCGGTTTCGGCTTGGATGGGCTCATGGCCGCGATCACTTCGTTGGCCGACTCCTTCCAAACCGACATCGGCGAAGATCTCATCGCCATCAATGCACGACACGCCCAAGCGCTGAACATTGCCAGCGACTGCTTGAATTTAGCCGCGCAGAAGCTCTTGAATAGCGATGCAACGGAATTGGTAGCTAGTGACTTGCGTGGGGCGCTGGATGCTTTCGGCCAAATCGCGGGCAAGATCGATAACGAGCGTATCTTGGATCGGCTGTTCGCGACCTTTTGTATCGGAAAATAGTACTATATTAAAATATATGGTTTTCAGTAAGTTTCCGTCTTTGTGATTTTCAATCAAAAACCTTTCGATGTCATCGTCTGTGGGGCTGGCCATGCCGGTGTAGAGGCGTGCTTGGCCGCGGCGCGGACGGGGGCGTCGACGCTATTGCTAACGGGGAATATCGATACCATCGCCCAGATGAGCTGTAATCCAGCAATCGGCGGCCAAGCGAAGGGCCAGATTGTCCGGGAAATTGATGCTTTGGGCGGCGAGATGGCGATCAACACCGATGTCACGGGAATTCAATTCAGGTTGCTCAACGAGTCAAAAGGCCCGGCCGTCCAGTCACCGCGCGCCCAGTGCGATAAGAAGGCTTATCAGTTTCGGCTGAAGCATGTCTTGGAGTTACAGGCTAACCTTCAGGTCTTCCAGGCGACTGTCACGGGTCTGATCTTCCAAGACGGAAAGGTCGTTGGCTGTCGGACCAATCTGGACATCAATTTTCTTGGTCACGCTGTGGTCATCACCACCGGTACATTCCTTCGGGGGCTGATGCATGTCGGCCAGAACAAGAACGAAGGAGGTCGGCTGGGCGACTTCAGTGCCAAGACTCTTTCCAGCAGCCTTCTTGAGGCCGGAATTGAATTGAAGCGCCTCAAGACCGGCACGCCCCCGCGCATCCTGGGCCGAAGTATCAATTTCGCCGGACTCCAAGAACAGAAAGGCGATGCCGAGCCGACTTTGTTCGCTTTCCATGACACCCGCGACTCGGGTGACTTGTTCCACGTGGAACGGACAGGCGAACGGTTGTTAGGCTGGACGCCTGGAAGCGAACAGATCTCCTGCTGGATGACCCATACGACCGCCGAGTCGGAAAGAATCGTCCGGGAGAATCTCCACAAGTCCGCGATGTATTCCGGCGAGATTGAAGGGGTGGGGCCACGGTACTGTCCGAGTATCGAGGACAAGTTTGTCCGATTCGCCGACAAGCCCCGGCATTTGCTCTTCCTCGAACCCGAGGGCCGAAACACGAACGAGTATTACATCAACGGGCTCTCGACCAGCCTGCCCTTCGACGTGCAACTCGACTTGGTTCACAGTATACCCGGGCTCGAAGAAGCCGTCCTGCTTAGGCCTGCCTATGCGGTCGAATACGATTTCGCCCCGCCTACCCAGATGTTCGCTTCTTTGGAATCGCGAAAGGTCGAGAATCTCTTTCTCGCCGGCCAGATCAACGGGACGTCTGGTTATGAAGAAGCCGCAGCGCAAGGTTTGGTCGCTGGCGTGAATGCGGCGCGCAAGGTGAAGGGTCTTGAACCCTTGGTCATTCAACGCCACGAGGGCTATATCGGCGTACTGATCGATGACCTCGTGACTAAAGGTACGACCGAGCCTTACCGGATGTTCACTAGCCGCGCCGAACATCGTTTGCTCTTTAATCATGGGAGCGCGGAAATCCGCCTACGCCATCATGCAAAAGAATGCAATTTACTATCCAACAGCCGCTTAAATTCAGTCGAAAGAAAAATTCAAGCCATTCACCACTGGCAGAATTTTTTTGAGACCACGAAAACCCAAGGCGGCTCTTGGGCAGACAAGATCCGGCGCGCTCACACACCGGCTGAGTTGCCACCCGAGTTCCTCGCTGAATCGAAAGCGGTGAGGGAGGAGACCCTCTATCGCGTGACTTACCGAGGCTATCTGGAACGGGAGTACAAGCAGATCGAAAAGCTGAAACATGCTGAAAAAATCCGTCTCCCCGACTCGATCGATTACCTCCACATTCCGGGCTTACGGCGCGAAAGTGCACTGAAACTTCAACAATTTCGTCCGTCAACCCTCGGTCAGGCCGGCCGGATCAGCGGGGTGAATCCCGCCGATATCAGCATCCTGATGGTGCTGCTCGCCGCTGGGAAACACTCCAAACCCTGAGCGCGCCGTAACCTGGCTGGTGATATCGGTGTGACATTCTGGTGACGCTGGTTAATTCACTGGAAGGCCCGACGGCCGTCCAATAATTCACGGCTCTATGGAGAAGCAAAAGATCCTCGTGGTGGATGATGAACCGGATGTCACCGACCTTGTGGCCTATCATCTGAAGGCAAAAGGATTCCACGTGGAAACCCTGAACGACGCAACCGCCAGCATTTCGAAGGCCCGCAGCTACCAGCCGGACCTGATTATTTTAGACATAATGATGCCTCACTTGAGTGGCATCCAAGTGTGCCGTATTCTTCGCGCCGACCCGAAGCTGGCTAGGGTTCCGATTGTATTCCTCACAGCCAAAGCCGAGGCCCACGACCGCATCGAGGGCTTGGAATCTGGCGCCGATGACTATCTCAGCAAGCCCTTCAGCCCGAAAGAACTCGTCCTGCGCGTCGAATCCATCCTCCGGCGCGTGTCGGCGCCGAAAGAGCCGGTCAGCGCCAAACTGCGGGTCGGCGACATCCAGCTCGATAGCGACACCCACCGCGTCACCGTCAAAGGCGAAGCCCTCGAACTCACCGCCACGGAATTCAAGCTGCTGCGAATCATGATGGAGCGGCAGGGCAGGGTGCAGACCCGCGAACATCTCCTCCTCAACGTTTGGAACTATTCCACCGAAATCGAGACGCGTACCGTCGACACGCACGTGCGTCGCCTGCGCGAAAAATTAGGCGCGGAGGCTGGTTGGGTTGAAACCATCCGGGGCGTGGGCTACCGGATTGCGGACAAAAAAATACCCGCATGACCGTTTTCGTCATCGTGGTGCTGCTGGTGGGACTTTCGTTCACGCTGCATGCGCTCTGGAAACAAAATCGCGCGCTCTCCGAGCTGCAGCATGCCGCGAAACGCGGCCAGCCGCTGCTCCACGAGGACAGCCCAGCAAGCTATCTCCCCGCCTGGCACGCTCTCGCCGAAGAGGTAAACCAGCTCATCGGGCAAAACACCTCGCTTCGGCAGCAACGCACCGACCAGCTCACCCAACTCGAAGCCACCCTCGGCAATCTGCGTGAGGCCGTCCTCATCGTCGACGGCGCCAATTACATCCACCTCGCCAACCGGGCCCTTCGCGAGATATTCCCCACCGCCCGTAACCTGATTAACCTCCGGCTCGAACTCATTGTCCGCAGCGGTCCGTTTCTCGACTATGTCCGCGCCACCCGTGAAGGCGCCGCACTCGCGCGCCAGGAATTCGAGATCGTCGACGGCGACCACACCCTTTGGATCGAAGCTTCGGGCGCGCCCATCCCATCACCGGATGGCAAATCGCAGTGGGCCCTCTTTGTCATCCACGACATGACCAACCAGCGGAAACTTGAGCGCATGCGCCGCGACTTTGTGGCCAACGCCTCCCACGAACTCCGCACCCCGCTCAGCATCATCAAAGGCTACATCGAGACACTGGTGGACGGACACCAGACGATGGAAATCGCCGATCGCGACAAGTTCCTGAAGACCATCCAGCGTCACAGCGACCGGCTCAAATCCATCATCGACGACCTGCTCGCGCTCTCGCGTCTCGAATCGGCCACGCCGGGCCTGAAGTTTGCATCGCTCGACCTCGAGGCCTACCTTCTGGATGTGACCGAGGACTTCCGTCGTCGTCCTCAAGCGGGCGAACACTCGATCACCGCCACCATCCCGGCGCCCCTCGGTACCATCGAGGCCGACGCGGAACGCCTGAACCAGATTTTCGGGAATCTATTGGAGAATGCCCTGAAATACACCCCGAAGGGTTCCCAAATCGAGGTGGGTGCCGTTTCCTCGGGCGACGACGAAGTGGAATGCTTCGTGCGCGACAACGGTCCCGGCATCCCGCCGGCCGATTTGCCGCACATCTTCGAGCGATTCTATCGCGTGGAGAAAGGCCGTTCGCGCGAAACCGGCGGCACGGGTCTCGGCCTCAGCATCGTGAAGCATATCGTGCAGCTCCACGGCGGCCGCGTGTGGGCGGAAAACCGCGAAGGGGCCTCCGGCTTGGTTATTTTCGTGCGCCTGCCGCGGAAGCGGAAGGAGTAGCGGGGAAAATTCCACCCGCCAAACGTCCAAACTCAAAACAACAGGACGGTTACAAGAACAGCACCACCTTCTTCGTGATCAGTCTGGGTTGGTCCGTTTGTTTGTGATTTGGCACTTGGCCCTTTGGAATTTTTTTCCGCCTATAGGCGGCCGAATGGGCTTCAAACCGGAATTCGTCGAACACGTCACGCAACGGCGCGCCGCCTTGAGCGCTGAGCTGGCGGCGCTGGTACCGCCCTCGGCGGTCATCGTTCTCGAGATCGGCTGCGGCCACGGCCACTTTCTCACCCGTTATGCCGCAGAATTCCCCGACAAACTCTGTCTCGGCGTGGATATGATCAACGAACGCATCATGCGGGCGCGCAAAAAGGCCACGCGCGCCAAGCTCACCCGTTGCCACTTCGTGCGCGCAGAAGCCCGCGAACTCATCGAATCACTGCCGCCGGAGGTCACGTTTGCTGAAATTTGGGTTCTCTTCCCCGATCCCTGGCCCAAGAAGCGCCATCACAAGCACCGGATCCTACAGCCGGAGTTTTTCGATTTCCTCGCCGGGCGGGCAGGGGAGGGTGCCCGGCTCTACTTCCGGACGGATTACGCGGAATACCATGCATCCGTGGCCGCTTTTGTCCCAAAACTGAAGACTTGGCAGTCCGAACCGGCCGCACCGTGGCCACTGGAGCATGAAACGGTCTTCCAAGCCCGCGCCCCCAGCTACCAGTCGCTGGTGGCCGTCAGGACTGCCCATCCGGCACCAACCGCTGTCTCCACCGCCCCGAGGTAGGGCCCGACCGCTGGGCGCGCCGTGTTTTCCGCACTATAGGTCGGGGTTTAGCCAGACGTTGGGTCCACTTTCAAATCACATCCAGCCACACCAGCAGAAACAACTGCGCCAAGGCCGTCAGCGCCAGCAGCCCCCAAGTCGTCTGCATAAAGGCATTCCGCGCCAGCTTCCGCTCGCCGTTGGGATAACGGGGCTGAACGGTGCGCTCCAAAAGGGTGGGCGTGCTGGAGTTCATGTTTTACAACTGTCCAAGCCCCGAGCCCCTGGCAAGCATAGCCTGCTTCATTCATAAGTGCACCGAGCCGGATTCTTCCTCGTGTCTTATTAAGCCCGTTCCCCCCCGATTTTTGATTTCCAAGGTTGACGCATTGCCGAGCGAAAACCTACCTAATCACCCCTTTCCCTCCCGACATCCCACCTGCCGGAACCATGCCACGCCTCACTAAACTCCTCAGCCTCGTCTCAGTGCTCGGTTTTGCGACCTTGGCGCACGCCAGCGAAGGCGAGGGTGTGGCGCCTGCCGCCGCCAAACTGGTGGATCTGGGCAACGGCTGGGCCATCACCAATAGCATGGCGACGGGATGGGCGGTCTCGGCGCTGATCATCGGCGCAATCCTGTACGCCGTGCGCAAACCGCAGGTGCTTCCAACGAAGAGCCAGGCCGTGTTTGAATCCGTGCTGGAGGCCTTGCGTGATCTCTTCGAACCGATCGTCGGCAAGAAAGCCTTCCCGGCCGCATTCCCGCTGCTCGTTTCGTTCTTCATCTTCATTTTGATCCAAAACTGGATGGGACTGCTGCCTGGTGTCGGCACCATCGGCTGGGGCCACGACGTCGACGGCCACTTCCACATGACCAGCCCGTGGATCCGTCCCTTCACCTCGGATTTCAACGGCACCATTGCCCTCGCCCTCATTTCCTTCGGCGCGTTCCTGATCCTTATCTTCAAATTCGCCGGCCCCAAACTCATCCTGTGGGACCTCTTCGGAAACAAGGCCGACAAATCCGAGACGCCCGGCTGGCTTTATCCCTTTCTCTCGCTGGTGTTCCTCATCGTCGGCTGCATCGAGGTCTTCTCGATCGCCATCCGTCCCTTCACGCTTTCCGTCCGTCTCTTCGGCAATGTCTTCGGCGGCGAGAACCTCCTTCACGGTACCGGTTTCTTTTTCGTCTTCTACTTCATGGAGCTACTGGTCGGCTTGATCCAAGCCATCGTGTTCACGCTCCTCAGCTCCGTTTACATCGGGCTCATCTGCAACCACGGCGATGACCACGACCACGCGGAGGGGCACGCCGCCGAGGTGCACCACTGAGAATTTACCGTCGGGAGCGTGCTTCGCGTGCGCACGGCGGCAACTGCAACCACAATCCATCCACCACATGTCCCACCTCATCCTCGCTGAAATCACTGGCAACATCGCCAGCGCGTTCGGTCTCCTCGGCGCCGCCCTCGGCGTCGGTCTCATCGGCCAGAAGGCCGCCGAAGCCGTCGGTCGCAACCCCGGCGCTTCCGGCAAGATCCTCGTTCAGGCCATCATCGGTATGGCGCTCGCCGAAGGTCTCGGCATTCTCGCCCTCTTCCTCGCGAAGTAATCATCCCGTTTAACCGGCGGCGCGCCGGCTTCATCGCCCGCGCCGCCAACCTTTTTCCGCCATGCTGAACCTCCTGCTCGCCACGGTCGAAACCACCGCCCACACCGCCGAAGCCGCCGGTCCCATCGAGGGCCTGAAGCAGACCTTCGTGCACTTCGGCGTCGAGCCGAAGTACCTTGTGATGCAGGTGATCAGCTTCCTGATCCTCTTCGGCGTCCTCTACAAGTTCGGCATCAAGCCCACCATCGCCACGATGGAGGAGCGCAACAAAAAGATCGCCGACGGCCTCAAGCACGCCGAGGAAACCCAGGCCCGCCTCGCCGCCGCCCAGCAGGAAAGCGCCGCCCTCATCAAAGCCGCCCAGCTCGAGGCCAACAAGGCCATCGAGGAGGCCCGCAAGGCCGCCAAGGAATTCGGCGACAAGCAGCAGGCCGACGCCATCGCCCGCGCCGCCGATCTCCTCGCCAAGGCCCAGCAGTCAATCGAACTTGAGCACAAGAAGATGCTCGACCAGGCCCGCGGCGAAATCGCCCGCCTCGTGGTCAAGACCACCGAGCAGGTCCTCGCGAAGAAACTCTCCGACGCCGACCGCGCCGCCTATAACGAGGCCGCGACCAAGGAACTCTCCGTTCTCTAAGTCAGGCTCGCCACTCTTCACTCGCCACTCTTCACTTTCCGATGGCCGCCGACAAACAAACCAAGCTCCTCGCCAAACAGCTCTTCAAGCTGAGTGTCGTCAACGGCGTCGTATCGCCCGAGCAGGTCGCCGGCGTCCTCGGCTGGGTTGAAAAGACTTCCCCGCGCCGTCCGGTCGCTCTCCTCAAGGCCTACCACCACCGCATCGCCATCGAGCTCGCCAAATCGCGCGCCGAAGTCGAGCACGCGGGCCCGGTCAGCGATGCCACGCTCAAGCAGATCGAGGCCGCCATGACCAAGCGTTACGCGCGCCCGGTCACGGCCACGGCCAAAGCCAACCCGAAGCTCCTCGCCGGCCTTCGCGTCCGCGTCGGCTCCGATGTCTACGAATCCTCCGTCGCCGGCCAGCTCGCCAAACTTTCCGTCTAACCCCGCTTCCTCCGTCATCCTTTCCACCGCGCCATGAGCAACGTCATCGAACAAATCGAACAACAGATCGCCAAGCTTTCCACCAAGGCGGTCCGCAAGAACACCGGTGTCATCCGCACCATCGCCGACGGCGTGGCCAAGATCGAGGGCCTCTCCGACGTCATGTACAACGAGATGGTCTCGTTCCCCGGCGGCGTCATCGGCATCGCGCTCAACCTTGAAGAAGACGAGGTCGGCTGCGTCGTCCTCGGCGACGTCTCCAACCTGAAGCAAGGCGACGAGGTCTCCACGACCGGCAAGCTCCTCTCCATCCCCGTCGGCAAAGCGCTCCTCGGCCGCGTCGTCGATGCGCTCGGTCGTCCGGTTGACGGCAAGGGCCCGATCGATGCCAAGGAATCCTTCCCCGTCGAAAAGATCGCCCCCGGCATCATCGTCCGCAAATCCGTTTCCCAACCGCTCTTCACCGGCATCATGGCCATCGACTCCATGATCCCGATCGGCCGCGGCCAGCGCGAGCTGATCATTGGCGACCGCGGCACCGGCAAGACCACGATCTGCATCGACACGATCATCAACCAGGCCCGCATCAACAAGGTCGGCCTGGCTTCAGGCGACAAGAACTTCCGCCCGGTCTATTCCATCTACGTCGGCATCGGCCAGAAGCAGTCCAACATCGTCCGCACTATCGCCGCCCTCGAGGCCGCCGATGCGCTGCAATACACGATCATCGTCGCCGCCCCCGCCGCTGACAACCCGGCCAACCAATATCTCGCTCCGTTCTCCGGCGCCGCCCTCGGCGAGTGGTTCATGGAAAACGGCATGGATGCGCTGATCGTTTACGACGATCTCTCCAAGCACGCCGTCGCCTACCGCCAGATTTCGCTCATCCTGAAGCGCCCCTCCGGCCGCGAAGCGTATCCGGGCGACGTGTTCTACCTCCACTCCCGCCTCCTCGAGCGCGCCGCGCGCCTCGACGGCAAGGGCTCGCTCACCGCGCTGCCCGTCATCGAGACCCAGGCCGGCGACGTGTCCGCCTACATTCCGACCAACGTGATCTCGATCACGGACGGCCAGATCTTCCTCGAGACCGACCTCTTCAACCAGGGCATCCGTCCCGCCGTGTCTGTCGGTCTCTCCGTCTCGCGCGTGGGTTCGTCCGCCCAGATCAAGGTCACCAAACAGGTCGGTGGCAAACTCAAGGGCGAGCTCGCCCAGTTCCGCGAACTCGCGGCGTTCGCCCAGTTCGGTTCCGACCTCGACGCCAAGACCAAGGCCACTCTCGACCGCGGCGCCCGCATCGTCGAACTTTTCAAACAGCCGCAACTGAACCCGCTCGCCATCGAGGTGCAGGCTTCGGTTCTCTGGGTGCTCCAGAAGAACTACTTCGATTCCATCGAGGTGAAGAACATCGTGGCCGCCGCAAACTCGCTGAAGGACTACCTCACCAGCCGCAAGGCCGACCTGCTCACGAAGATCCGCACTGAGGCCAAACTCACCGACGAAATCGAAGCCGGCCTCAAGGCCGCCGCCGACGAGTGGAAGAGCACCTTCGCCGCGAAATAATTTACGATATACGATCTACGATTGACGATTTCGAACCCGCTTCGCGCCAATCGCTGACCCAATCATAAATCATAAATCGTAAATCATAAATGGCCTCACTCAGAGACATCCGCCGACGCATCAAGTCGGTCAAGAACACCCGCCAGATTACCAAGGCGATGGAGCTCGTGGCCGCGTCGAAGATGAAGAAGGCGCAACAGGCCGCCCTCGCGGGCCGCGCCTACGCCGGACTCATGGCCGAAATGCCCGCCGCCGTCGCGGGCCGCGTCGAGGAAAGCCAGCACCCGTTCCTTGCCCGCCGCGAGGTCAAGGTGCGCGGCATCATCCTCGTCACGACCGACAAGGGTCTGGCCGGTCCGCTCAACGCCAACCTCTTCAAGCTCGTCGTCGACAACGTCAAGGGCCCGGCCAAATACGCCGTCATTGGCCGCAAGGGCGCCCAATTCCTCGCCCGCACGAAACGCGATCTCCTCGCCGACTTCACCGTCAGCGACCGCGTGCCATTCGCCGACGTCAAGGTCGTCGCCGAGTTCATGGTGAAGCAATATCTCGAGGGCGTCGTCGACACCGTCGAGCTGATCTACCCGCATTTCCGCAACACGCTCGTCCAAACCCCGACCAACTTGCCGCTGCTGCCGCTGCACAGCTTGCAGGAGGTCATCGCCGATCTGCGCGCCGACGCCGGCGCCGGGGCGAAGGCCGATGACCGGGAAATCCTTTTCGAGCCCAACGCCACCAGTGTCCTCGAGGCTTTGCTGCCGCTCTACGTGAACCGCGAGATCTACCAGCACATCCTCGACGCCAAGGCCTCCGAGCACAGCTCGCGCATGGTCGCGATGAAGACCGCGAAGGACAATGCCACGAAACTGATCGGCGACCTCACCCTCGAATACAACAAGGCGCGTCAGGCCGGCATCACGCAGGAAATCCTCGAGATCGCCGCCGCGTCGTTCTCCTCCAACTGATCCCTTTCACAACAACCCCGCCCGCTTCTTCCCGCATGAGCAACCAAGGCAAAATCGTCCAAGTCATCGGCGCCGTCGTCGACGCGCAGTTCGCCGAGAATTCCATCCCGCCCATCTATCAGGCGATCACCGTCGACTACACGGTCGCGGGCAAGAAGGAGTCCCTGACCCTCGAAGTGCAGCAGCACTTGGGCGAAGGCCTCGTGCGCGCCATCGCCATGTCTTCCACGGAAGGCCTGGTGCGCGGCATGCCGGTCGTTGACACCGGCGCCCCGATCTCCGTCCCCGTCGGCGAGGGCATCCTCGGCCGCATCTTCGACGTCACCGGCACACCCGTGGACGGCAAGGGCCCGGTCCCGCATACCAAGCGCTACCCGATTCACCGTCCCGCCCCGGCCCTCGCCGAGCAGGACACCAAGGCCCAGATTCTCGAGACCGGCATCAAGGTCATCGACCTGATCTGCCCGTTCATCAAGGGCGGCAAGGCCGGTGCGTTCGGTGGTGCCGGCGTCGGCAAGACCGTCGTCATTCTCGAACTCATCAACAACATCGCCAAAGCGCACGGCGGCTACTCCGTGTTCGCGGGCGTTGGCGAGCGTTCCCGTGAAGGTAACGATCTCTACCACGAAATGTCCGAGGCCGGCGTCATCAACCAGAAGGACCTCAGCAAGTCCAAGGTCGCACTCGTGTACGGCCAGATGAACGAGCCCCCGGGTGCCCGTATGCGCGTCGCCCTCTCGGCCCTCGCGATGACCGAGTACTTCCGCGACGAGAAGAACCAGGACGTGCTCCTCTTCATCGATAACATTTTCCGTTTCTCGCAGGCCGGTTCCGAAGTGTCCGCGCTCCTCGGTCGCTCGCCGTCCGCGGTGGGTTACCAGCCGACGCTCTCCAACGAGATGGGCCTCCTCCAGGAGCGCATCACCTCGACGAAGAAGGGTTCCATCACCTCCGTGCAGGCCGTGTACGTACCCGCCGACGATTTGACCGATCCGGCCCCGGCCAACACGTTCGCGCACTTGGACTCCACCATCGTGTTGGAGCGCTCCATCGCCGAACTCGGTATCTATCCCGCCGTCGATCCGCTCGCATCCGTGTCGAAGGCCCTCCAACCCGACATCGTCGGCGAGGAACACTACAAGGTCGCCCGCGAAGTGCAGCGCGTCCTCCAACGCTACAAGGATCTCCAGGACATCATTGCGATTCTCGGTCTCGATGAGCTCTCCCCCGAGGACAAGCTCACCGTCTACCGCGCCCGCAAGATCCAACGCCTCCTCTCGCAGCCGTTCGCGGTCGCCGAGGTGTTCACCGGCACGCCGGGTAAGTACGTTCCGGTCAAGGAAACTGTCCGCGGCTTCAAGATGCTGCTCGATGGCGAACTCGATCACATCGGCGAAACCGACTTCTACATGAAGGGCGGCATCGACGAGGTCATCGCGGCGGCTGGGAAAAAGTAACAAGGACCAAGTTTCAAGTAACAAGAGTTCCTCATCCTGAGACTTGATACTTGTCACTTAATACTTCTCACCAAATGCCCTTAACTCTCGAAATCGTCACCCCGGAAGCGAAAGTCTATTCCGACACCATCGACTCCGTCGTCATCCCGACGGTCGAGGGCGAGATCGGCGTCCTACCGGGCCACATTCCGTTGCTGACGCAGGTGGAAGATGGCGAGCTCCGCGTCACCAAGGGAGCCAGCACGCAGCTCCTCGTCGTCAGCGGCGGTTTCGCCCAGATCGACGGTGACCGCGTACGCGTCCTCGCCGAGAATGCCATCAACGAGGAAAAGATCGACGAGCATGCCGTCGAAGCCGCACTCAAGCGCGCCGAAGAGCAACTCCGCGAAGCCAAGGACATGGATCCTCAGCAATACGAACACCTGCAGAGCATGGTTCGTTACTCGGGTGTTCAGCTCGCCGTTAAGCGCAAGAAGCGCTGATCCTCTTCGCCTCGGGCAACCCTTGTTTGACCCGAGGCTTTTTTCTGCTTCTCTCCTGATACTCGGTCTCATCCGCAAATGTCCTCTCCGCTCAGAAACCTCTCTCCTGTTTGCCAGTTGCCGGCCGGCACCACGGGACGGGTTTGCGAGCTGACGGGCGACGAGAGTTTTTGCCAGCGGGTCCGGGAAATGGGCTTCGGCGAAGCTGCCCTCGTCACCAAGATTTCCGGCACCAGCACGAGCCTGTGCCTCGTCAACGGCACCCGTATCGCCCTGAACCACCGCGCGGCGATGAGCATCCTGGTCGAGCCGCTGCCGGCCAACGCCCGCTGAGCGTCAGCATGCCCTCCGGAAATGTTTTCTTTGTAGGAGCCTGCTTGCAGGCGACCCAGAACGCCCGTCAACCGCGCACGCCCTGAATCGCCTGCAAGCAGGCTCCTACAAATACCAGTGAAACTCCCCTCACACATCACGCCGCCTCCGCGCCGGCGCCCCGCTTCGGCTCCCGACCGCACGCCCGTCTACGCCATCGTCGGCAACCCCAACTGCGGCAAGACCACGCTCTTCAATGCGCTCACCGGCCTGCGCCAGAAGGTTGGCAACTACCCCGGTGTCACGGTTGAAAAGAAAATCGGCACCACCTGGTCGCAACACGGCCGGCCGATCCAGATCATCGATTTGCCCGGCGCCTACTCGCTTGCCGCGCGTTCTCCCGATGAGGCCGTCTTGCGCGATGTGCTCTTCGGCCGTCGCGAGGACACGCCGCAACCCGACCGCATCGTCTGCGTCGTCGATGCGGCCAATCTCGAACGCAACCTCTACCTCGTCCATCAGATCCTCGATCTCGGCCGCCCCGTCATCATCGCGCTCAACATGATGGACATGGCCGCCGAGGCTGGCCTGAAGGTCGATCCCGCCGAGCTCGAGGGCGAACTCGGCATCCCGGTCATCGCCTGCGAAGCCGTCCATGGTCGTGGTCTCGTCGAACTCAAACTCGCCATGAGCCGCGTGGAGTTGCCGCTCGCCCGCCATCGTTGGGATGTGCCGGGACCGGTCGCGCCCGCGGTAGCCGAGCTCCAAGCCTCGCTCACCGACAACGACCAGCGACCGCCGCTCATTGCCCGCGCTGAAGCACTGCTTCTGCTTACTGACTTCGACACGGTGCGGGTTGCCGGCTCCAAACCGCTGAGCAACCGTACGCTCGAAATCCTCGTGCACTGGCACCAACGCTGGACGAGCGAGGGCGCCGACTGGGCCGCGGCCCTCATCCGGACCCGCTACGACGCGATCAGCCAGCTTTGCCGCAACGTCATCACTCGACCCGGCCTGCAGGGTCCGTCGCGCTCCGACCGCATCGATGCCATTCTCTGCCACTCGGTCTGGGGGTGGGGCGTCTTCGCCGTCATCATGGCCGCACTGTTCTTTTCCATCTTCTCGCTGGCCGAGGCGCCCATGAATTTCATTGACGGCCATGTCGCCGCCTTCGGCGCTTGGGTGAAGGGGGCCATGGCACCGGGAGATCTGCGCGACCTGATGACCGACGGCGTCATCGGCGGCGTCGGGGGCGTGATTATCTTCCTGCCGCAGATCCTGATTCTTTTCTTCTTCGTCGGCCTCCTCGAGAGCACCGGTTACATGGCGCGCGCTGCGTTCATCATGGATCGGCCGATGAGCAAAGTCGGTCTCAATGGTCGTTCGTTCATTCCGCTGCTCGGCTCCTACGCCTGCGCCATCCCGGGCATCATGGCCACGCGCACCATCGAAAATGCGCGCGACCGCCTCGTGACCATTCTCGTCGCTCCGCTGATGAGCTGCTCGGCACGCCTGCCCGTGTACCTCTTGAT